>NZ_MTBP01000001.1:0-322767 GCF_002911665.1 Actinomadura rubteroloni | reverse complement strand
GCCGACGTTGCGGATCGCGTTCAGCCCGAACCGGATGTCGTCGCCGACCGCCGCGAACCGCGCGACGCTCTCGTTCACGTCCGGCGGCAGGACCTTGACCTTCATGCGGCGGCACTCGCCGAGGTACACCGCCATCTTGTCCTTGTTGTCGCCCACGGACGTGAGCAGCGCCGCCATGTACTCGGCGGGGTAATTGGCCTTGAGGTACGCCGTCCAGTAGCTGACGAGCCCGTACCCGGCGGTGTGGGACTTGTTGAAGCCGTAGGCCGAGAACGGCACCAGGACGTCCCAGACGGCCTGGGTCGCCTCCTTGGAATAGCCGTTCTTCGACA
Organism: Actinomadura rubteroloni; assembly: GCF_002911665.1. Lineage (NCBI taxonomy): Bacteria > Bacillati > Actinomycetota > Actinomycetes > Streptosporangiales > Thermomonosporaceae > Actinomadura > Actinomadura rubteroloni. Next base: position 322,435 of record NZ_MTBP01000001.1, on the reverse strand, counting down.
TCCCCTCCGAGAAGATGGCCCACTGCTTGTCCATCTCGGCCTTCTTCTTCTTGCCCATCGCGCGGCGGAGGATGTCCGCGCCGCCGAGCGTGTAGCCGGCGAGCTGCTGCGCGATGGCCATGACCTGCTCCTGGTAGACGACCAGGTGGTAGGTGTTGCCGAGGATCGGTTCCAGCGCGTCCTTCAGGTCGGGGTGGATCGGCTCGATGGGCTGCTGGCCCGCCTTGCGCAGCGCGTAGTTGACGTGCGCGTTCGCGCCCATCGGCCCCGGACGGCCGAGGGCGAGGACGGCCGAGACGTCCTCGAACTCCGTCGGCGACATCAGCTTTGTGAGGTCGCGCATCATCGTGGAGTCGAGCTGGAAGATGCCGAGGGTCCAGCCCGCGCGCAGCAGCGCGTAGGTCTTGTCGTCGTGCAGCGACACCTGCGCCATGTCGAGGTCGATGCCCCGGTTGGACTTCACGTTCGCGACGGCGTCGCCGAGGATCGTGAGGTTGCGCAGGCCGAGGAAGTCCATCTTGAGGGCGCCCAGCTCCTCGCAGGACGGCCCGTCGAACCCGGTGATCCGCGCGCCGTCGTCGGGCCGCTGGTGGATCGGCATGACCTCGATCAGCGGCTCGGACGACAGGATGACCCCGGCCGCGTGGACGCCGGTGCCGCGCGTCAGGCCCTCGATGCCGAGCCCGGTGTCGATGACGCGCTTGATCTCCACGTCGTCGTTGTAGAGCTGGCGCAGTTCGGCGGCCTCGGCCCAGCGCGGGTGGTTCTCGTCGAAGATCCCGGTCAGCGGGATCTCCTTGCCCATCACGGCGGGCGGGAACGCCTTGGTGATGCGGTCGCCGAGCGCGAACGGGAAGCCGAGGATGCGGCAGGCGTCCTTCACCGCGGCCTTCGACTTGATCGTCATGTAGGTGATGATCAGCGAGACGTTGTCCTCGCCGTACCGCTCGGTGACGTAGCGGATCATGTCGCCGCGCCGACGTTCGTCGAAGTCCAGGTCGACGTCCGGCATGGAGATGCGCTCGGGGTTCAGGAACCGCTCGAAGATCAGGCCGTGCTCGATCGGGTCGAGTTCGGTGATGCCGGTGACGTAGGCGACCATCGAGCCCGTCGCCGAGCCGCGGCCCGGCCCGAGCCAGATGCCGTTGTCGCGGGCGTAGTTGCAGATGTCGGCGACGACGAGGAAGTAGCCGGGGAACCCCATCGACTCGATGACGCCGAGTTCGTACTCGATCCGCTCGGTGACCTCGCGCGGCACGTCGTCGCCGAAGCGCGTGCGGGCGCCGCGCTCGGCCTCCTTGCGCAGCCACGACATCTCGGTCTCGCCGTCGGGGACGGGGAACTTCGCGGCGAGGTCGCGGTGGGAGAACACGTCCGTGTAGTCCTCGACCATCTCGGCGACGAGCAGCGTGTTGCGGCAGCCCTCCTGCCACGGGTCGGACGAGTCCACCGCCCGCATCTCCTCGGCGGTCTTGAGGTAATAACCGCTGCCTCCGAACCGGAACCGGTTCGGGTCGGACATGAGGCTCTGCGTGCCGACGCACAGCAGCGCATCGTGCGCGTCGGCCTGGCTCTCGGTGACGTAGTGGGAGTCGTTGGTGACGAGCGGCGGGATCCCGAGCCGCTTGCCGATCTCGACCAGGTCCTCCCGGACGCGGCGCTCCAGCGGGAGCCCGTGGTCCATCAGCTCCAGGAAGTAGTTCTCCTTGCCGAAGATCTCCTGGTAGGTGCCCGCGGCCTTGAGCGCCTCGTCGAAGTGGCCGAGCCGCAGCCGGGTCTGGACGGCCCCCGACGGGCAGCCCGTCGTCGCGATGATCCCTTCGCCGTGCCGCTCGAACAGCTCGGCGTCCATCCGGGGCCACTTGCGGTAGTGGCCCTCCAGCGACGCCAGCGACGAGATCTTGAACAGGTTGCGCAGGCCCTGGGCGTTCTTCGCCCACATCGTCTTGTGGAGGTAGGAGCCGGACGCCGAGACGTCGCCGCCCTCGCCGGTCGCCTCGTTGGTCTTCTTCTGGCTCGGGTCGCCCCACAGGATCGGCTTCTTGACGAACCGGGACTCGGGCGCGACGTAGGCCTCGATCCCGATGATGGGCTTGATCTCGGCCTTCTTGGCGGCCTTCCAGAACTCGTACGACCCGAACATGTTGCCGTGGTCGCTCATCGCGACCGCGGGCATCCCGAGCTCGGCGGCGCGCTCGACCAGCGGTGAGATCTTGGCCGCGCCGTCGAGCATCGAGTACTCGGTGTGAACATGCAGGTGGACGTACGAATCAGCCACGCGCCGCGCCTCCCCAAGGACCTCTCCCGACGCACACGACCCTAGCCCGTTCCGCGCCCGTCCCAAGCCCCGATCGAAGTCTGTGGATAACCTCAGGCGCCGACGTTCTCGCGGCGGCGCCGGTACCAGGGGAGAAGCCGCCAGAGCCGTCCGACCAGGACCGTCCCGGCGAGCCACAGCACGTACGTGAGCGGTGTCCACGCGCCGCCGACGCGTTCGGCGTGCCCGTCGGTGAACGTGAACGTGACGGCGTGCTGGAGCAGCGCGATCCCGTCCCAGGTGAACGTCCCGGTGACGTGCGGGTCGTGGGCGAGGACGCCGTTCTCGAAGGCGTTCTCCGCCTCGCCGAGCGCGTACAGCAGCAGCATCGGGACGAGCGAGAGGAAGTACCCGGCGGCGACCCAGGAGTGGCGCGGGCCGGGGCCGTACTCGGCGGCGAGGAACTCCTCCGCGAGCCGCCGGCTGCCGCCGAGCCGGCGCAGCGCCTCGGCGACCCCGACGTCCCGGGCGGCGTCGCGGAGGTTGTCGCGAACCTCACGGCGCTTGGCGACGCGGGTTCGGTGCGGGAGGTCGTAGAGCTGTTGGTCCAGCGTCCACACGAGACGTTCGATACGGAGATGGTCGATCGGGCTCAGCTTGTTCGGCACGGCGGCTCTCCTCAGCGGGACGCGGCGGGCAGCGGACGGGTCAGGACGGCGTTGACGATCGCGGTGTGCCGGGTCCAGTTCTCCGTCCCGTCCGCGAGCGCCTCGAACCCGGCCGGGGTGGGCCGGTAGTACTTGCGGGCCGGGCCGCTGGACGACGCGACGAGTCGCGAGGCGACCCGTCCCTCCCGCTCCAGCCGCGCGAGCGCCGGGTAGACGGTGCCCTCCAGGACGTCGGTGAGCCCGGCCGCCTGGAGCCGCTGGACGACCTGGTAGCCGTAGGACTCCTGTTCGGCCAGCAGGTGGAGCAGCAGCAGCGGCAGGACGCCCTTGAGCAGTTGCGAGTCATGTGGGGCCACATCGACCATGTTCCGCCCAGTACTTGGCTAAATCAAGTACTAGGCGAAAAAAGAACGGCCGGCGGGAATCCCGCCGGCCGTCCGGAACGCCCGGGTCAGACCATGGAGCGCAGCGCGAGCGTCTGGTCGCGCCCCGGCCCGACGCCGATCGCGGAGATCTGCGCGCCCGACATCTCCTCCACCGCGCGGACGTACTCCTGCGCGTTCTTCGGCAGGTCCTCGAAGGTGCGCGCGGCGGTGATGTCCTCTTTCCAGCCGTCCAGGTACTCCAGGACGGGCTTGGCGTGGTGGAAGCCGGTCTGCGTGGTGGGCAGCTCGTCCACGCGCTCGCCGTCGACCTCGTAGGCGACGCAGACGGGGACGCGCTCCAGCCCGGACAGCACGTCCAGCTTGGTGAGGAAGTAGTCCGTCACGCCGTTGACGCGAGTGGCGTAGCGGGCGATGACGGCGTCGAACCAGCCGCAGCGCCGGTCGCGGCCGGTCGTCACGCCGTACTCGCCGCCGGTCTTGCGCAGGTACTCGCCCTGCTCGTCCAGCAGCTCGGTCGGGAACGGGCCGGAGCCGACGCGGGTCGTGTACGCCTTGAGGATCCCGATCACCTTGGTGATCTTGGTGGGGCCGACGCCGGAGCCCGCGCACGCGCCGCCCGCCGTCGGGCTGGACGACGTCACGAACGGGTAGGTGCCGTGGTCGACGTCGAGCAGCGTGCCCTGCGCGCCCTCCAGCAGGACGACCTTGCCGTCGTCCAGCGCCCGGTTGAGCACGAGCGTGGTGTCGGCGACGTAGGGCCGGATGCGCTCCCCGTACGCCAGGTACTCCTGGACGATCGGGCCGGTCTCGATGCGGCGCCGGTTATACACCTTGGTGAGGACCTGGTTCTTCTCGCGCAGCGACAGGTCCAGCTTCTGGGTGAGGATGTTGGGGTCGAACAGGTCCTGGACCCGGATCCCCATGCGGTTGATCTTGTCGGCGTACGTCGGGCCGATGCCGCGCCCGGTCGTGCCGATGCGGGCCTTGCCGAGGTAGCGCTCGGTGACCTTGTCGAGGGTGCGGTGCTGCGGCATGATCAGGTGCGCGTTCGCCGAGATCAGCAGCCGGTCGGCGGAGATGCCGCGCTCGGCGAGCCCGTCGATCTCCTGGAAGAGCACGGACGGGTCGATCACGACGCCGTTGCCGATCACCGGGACGACGTCGGGGGACAGGATCCCGGACGGCAGCAGGTGCAGCGCGTAGCTCTCGTCCCCGATGACGACCGTGTGACCGGCGTTGTTGCCGCCCTGGTAGCGGACGACGTAGTCGACGTCGCCGCCCAGCAGGTCGGTGGCTTTGCCCTTGCCCTCATCCCCCCACTGAGCCCCGACAAGAACGATGGCAGGCATGCCGTTAATCCTTCCCACGACGAAGGCCCCGTGCGCAGCGGCGCCGCCCGGCCGGGGCGGATCCGTCGCTCGTCGCGGTGCGCGCCCCGGGGCTCGCACCCTGGGAGTTTTCGCACGCGCGAAGGGGCCTCTTACGAATGAATCGTACCCGCACGTCGCCGTGGGAGGAACCGCGCGGCGGGTCGCGGACGTCCGCCGCGGCGGTTCCCGACGCGCCGAAAGGGGTTCAGCCGAGCACCTCGACGGCGACGGGGCTGCTGTCGCGCAGGAACGCACGGCAGCGCTCGGCCTCGGCGTCCTCGCCGATCGCGGCGGCGGCGCGGCCGAGCGCGTGCAGCGCCCGCAGGAAGCCCCGGTTCGGCACGTGCTCCCACGGGACGGGGCCGGTGCCCTTCCAGCCCGCGCGGCGCAGCGCGTCCAGGCCCCGGTGGTAGCCGGTGCGCGCGTACGCGTAGGACTCGATGACGCCGCCCTTGGCGAAGGCCGCGTCCGCGAGCGCCGCCCACGCCCCCGAGTACTCGGGGAAGCGCGCGGCGATCTCGACGGGGTCGACGCCGTCGTCCAGGGCGGTGCGCGCCTCGGCGTTGTCCGGCAGTTCGGTCGGGGGAGTTCCGCCGAGCAGGTTCTGGGTCATGCGGGTCATGGTAGGCGTCCGGCGCGGCGGACGTGGTCAGCGCCGGGCGGTCTGCTCGACGGGAAGGGGCAGGCGGAAGCGGGCGAGTCCGCCGGCGAGGTCGATCGTGGGCGCGTCCGGCCAGCCGGTGTGCAGCGCCGCGAGCGCCGGACGGTTCTCCAGGCTCACCTCGGCGTCGAAGCCGGTGATGCCGCGGCGGCGCGCGAGGCCGGTGAGCAGGCCGACGAGCAGGCGCGCGAGGCCGTGCCGCTGCCACGGGTCGGCGATGAGGACGGCCAGTTCGGCGCGTTCGGGACGCCCGGAGTCGCGGACGTACTCGGCCACGCCCACCAGCGCGTCGCCGTGCAGTGCGGCGAGGGCGTCGTGGTCCCAGTGGTCCAGCCGGGCCAGGGACCGGACGTAGGCGTCGGGCACGCGCGGCATCCCGGACAGGAAGCGGGTGTAGAGGCTCGCGGGCGACAGCCGTCCGGACATGGCGCGCAGGCGGTCGGCGTCGGTGACGCCGTACGGGCGGACGCGGATCTCGCCGAGTTGTTTCATGCAACTCATGGAACAGCAGCGGGTTGCGTCAAACAACTCATTGCGCGACGGACTCTCAGGCCCCCGGTCCGTCGAGGGACACGACATCGCCGGGCCCCAGCGCCGCACCGCACGCCGAGCACGTCAGCGCGGACGTGATCGTGCCCGTGCAGCCACGGTGGGCGACGACGCGCGGCGGCCCATCCGGCGCGTAATAACGGTCGCCCCAGAGCATCAGCGTCATCATCGCGGGCCACAGCTCGACGCACTTGCGCGTGGGCCGGTACTCGAACCGGTCCGGACGCTCCTGGTACCGGACGCGGCGCAACAGGCCCTCGTCGCACAGCCGCGTCAGCCGGTCGGTGAGGACGTTGCGGGCGATGCCCAGGTCGTCCTGGAAGTCGTCGAACCGCCGGTGCCCCTCGAACACCGCGCGGACGACCAGGAGCGTCCACCGGTCCCCGACGACCTCCAGCGACCGGGCGACCGAGCAGTTCTGGGACACGTAGCTGCGGGGAAGCGCCATGCCGGGGAGATTACCCGCCGGTTTCGTCACGCAACGGGCGCGGCGGGAGCCCCGCCGCGCCCGTCATCGGCACGTCTTACTTGAGGCGCTTGCCCGCCGACTGGAGGCTCTCGCACGCGTGGGTGATGCGCGCGGCCATGTTCGTCTCGGCGGCCTTGCCGTACGAGCGCGGGTCGTACTGCTTCTTGTTGCCGACCTCGCCGTCGATCTTCAGCACGCCGTCGTAGTTGCGGAACATGTGCTCGGCGATCGGACGGGTGAACGCGTACTGCGTGTCGGTGTCGATGTTCATCTTCACCACGCCGAACGACACGGCCTCGCGGATCTCCTCCAGCGACGAGCCCGAACCGCCGTGGAACACCAGGTCGAACGGCTTGTCCTTGCCGTACTCGGCGCCGACCGCCTCCTGGATGTCCTTCAGCACCGGCGGGCGAAGCTGCACCGAGCCCGGCTTGTACACACCGTGGACGTTCCCGAACGTCGCCGCGAGGATGTAGCGGCCCTTCTCGCCGACCCCGACCGCGCGGGCCGTCGCGAGCGCGTCCTCGGTCGTCGTGTAGAGCTTCTCGTTGATCTCGTGGGCGACGCCGTCCTCCTCGCCGCCGACGACGCCGATCTCCATCTCCATGATGATGTTCGCCCGGGCGCACTCCTCCAGCAGCTCGGCCGCGATCTGGAGGTTCTCCTCCAGCGGCACGGCCGACCCGTCCCACATGTGCGACTGGAACAGCGGCTCCTGACCGCGCGCCACCCGCTCCTGGGAGATCTTGATGAGCGGGCGCATGAACCCGTCCAGCTTGTCCTTCGGGCAGTGGTCGGTGTGCAGCGCGATGTTCACCGGATACTCGGCGGCGACCACACGCGCGTACTCCGCGAGCGCCGTCGAACCGACGACCATGTCCTTCACCGTCGAACCCGACAGGTACTCGGCGCCGCCCGTGGACACCTGGACGATGCCGTCGCTCTCGGCCTCGGCGAACCCGCGCAGCGCGGCGTTGAGGGTCTGGCTGGACGTCACGTTGATGGCCGGGTAGGCGAAGCCTTCCCGCTTGGCACGGTCGAGCATCTCCGCGTAGACCTCGGGGGTCGCGATGGGCATGTGGGGTGTCCTTTCTTTGCGGTGGTGCCGCCGGGCGTCCGGCCGGGCGGTTGCGCCCGTCCACGCGGCTCCAGGTCAGAGGTCCCGGGCCTGCGGTGCGGGCATGGCTGCCGTCCACCCGCCAGTATCCCGTTTTCCGTGCCGCGGACCAGAGCCGGGTCGGTTCGACTCGCGGACCCCGGGGCATCCGCGCGGGTACGCTCGGGAATGTGGATCTCGCTCTGCTTTCCCTGAACGTCACCGAGTGGCTGCATCCGACGGCGTGGCTGCAACTGTTCGGCACCTTCGCCGTCGTCGGCGTGCTCGCGATCATCTTCGCGGAGACCGGCCTGCTGTTCGGCTGCATCCTCCCCGGCGACTCCCTCCTGTTCACGGCGGGGATCCTCACGGCCGTGAACGAGGTGAACGGCCAGGAGTTCGACTCGCTGTCGCTGCCCGCGCTGCTGGTCGGCGGGCCGATCGCGGCGATTCTGGGCGCCCAGCTCGGGCACTGGCTCGGCGCCCGCTACGGCCGGCGCCTGTTCGACCGGCCCGACTCGCGGATCTTCAAGCGGGAGTGGGTGGAGAAGGCCGAGCTGTACTTCAACCGGTTCGGACCCGCCCGCGCGGTGTTCATCGCACGCTTCATCCCGATCGTCCGGACCTTCCTGAACCCGCTCGCCGGAATGCTCGGCATGCCCCCGCGGAAGTTCTTCCTCTGGAACGTCATCGGCGGTGTGGTCTGGACGGACGCGCTGTTCCTGCTCGGTCACTTCCTCGGTTCCGAGGTCCCCGACATCGAGCGCTACATCCTCCCCGGTGTCGCGGTCGTCCTGGTTCTCTCGGTCATTCCGATCATCCGGGAGATGCGGCGCGGAAGCGGCGACAAGGACGGCGCGGCGAAGAAGAATGACGCCGATGAGTCCCGACCGTCGCTCCAGGGTGACAGTTATCGCTAACCTCCCCATGTGGGACGTCATCGGTCGGACCCCAGGGGTCTCGCGCGCATCGTCATCGCGACCGTCGCCGTGGCCCTGGCCCTCGGGCTGCTGGTCGTCGGCGCGATCGCGCTCGTCAACGCGCTGACCGGCGGCTCGGAACAGGGCGGCCCGCCGGGCGCGCAGCCCCGGACGTCGGCGCCGCCGCCGAGCCGGTCGGCGTCCGCGCCGTCCAGCGCCACGCCGCTGGTGATCCGGGCCGTGCGCGGCTCGACACTGGTGACGATCACCGATCCGGGCAGCAACGACGTCGTCTTCCGGGGCACGCTCATGTCCGGCGAGGGGCGCCGCTACGACCAGGCGCCGCTCAGCGTCGTCGCCGGGGACGGCGGCGCGGTCGAGGTGACGATCTACGGCAAGGTGGAGAACCGTCCGGCCGGGCAGCGCGCCACCTGGTACGTCTCGCGGCGCTGACCTACTCCACGCCGAGGTCGCCGGTCGTGAACGGGTGGCGGTACTCCAGGCCCTCGGCGTTGATGCGCTCCGCCGCGCCGCGCTCCAGGATCGTCGCGACGGCCACCACCTCGGCGCCCGCCTCGCGCAGCGCCTCGACGGCCGTCAGCACCGACCCGCCCGTCGTGGAGGTGTCCTCGACGGCCAGCACCCGGCGTCCGGTGACGTCGGGGCCCTCGATCCTGCGCTGGAGGCCGTGCGCCTTGCCCGCCTTGCGGACGACGAACGCGTCCAGGCTCCGTCCGCGCGCCGCCGCCGCGTGCAGCATCGCCGTCGCGACCGGGTCCGCGCCGAGCGTGAGGCCGCCGACCGCGTCGTAGTCCAGGTCGGCGGTGACGTCCAGCATCACCTTTCCGACGAGCGGGGCGACCGCGCCGTCCAGCGTGACGCGGCGCAGGTCCACGTACCAGGACGCGCGCCGTCCCGACGACAGCACGAAGTCGCCGTGCACCACGGCCTTGGCCTTGATCTCTCGCAGCAGGTCATCACGATCGCTCACAGGGAGAACCCTAGTGATCGGGATTCTCGCGTCCGCATCCGCCCGTGTAGCGTGCGGGACGTGACGCCGGGAACCGTCGTGCTGCTGCACGCTCCGTCCGCCACCGCCGCCGTGTGGGCCGACGTGCCCGAAACCCTGCGGACCGTCGGCCACGACGTCGTCGCGCCGACCGTCGCGGGCGCCCCCGGCCCGCCCTACGTGGCCCGCGCCGCCCTCATCCTCGCCGCCACCGATCCCGCCTCACCGCTGCTGCTCGTCGGCCAGGGCGCCGCCGGCCCGCTCCTGCCCGCCCTCGCCCGCGCCCAGCGCGCCGCGCACCGGACCGTCGGCGGCTACCTCTTCGTGGACGCGTCCCTGCCCACCGCCGACCGCGCCCACGGCGCCCTCCCCGAGGACTGGCCGGACGCGCCCTGCGGCTACCTGCGCACCCACGCCGACCGCACGTCCGACACCACGACGAGCACGGCGGCGGCCCGCGAACAGGCCGTCCGCGAATCCCGTCTGCGCGGCTGGCCCGTCCACGAGCAGCATCCGCCCACCACGATCGTCCAGGCCCTGACCAGCCTGATCACGACCCTCTGACCGTGCGGCGGGTCAGGTTCGGCCGCGTCCGCTGACCAGGTCGCGCAGGCGGTCGACGGCGGCGACGGCCGGGCCCGCGGTGCGCAGGAGGCCGGGTTTGGGCGGCGTGTGGGGGTGCGGACGGGTCGGGGCGTGCTTCTTGGCCGCGGCGAGCTGCTCGCCCAGCGCCTGCGCGCGCTCGGGGTCGATGACCTCGCGCAGCTTGGGCCAGACGGCCCGCTCCTCGTAGTCGATGTGCTCGCGGGCCTCGGCGATGAAGCGGGCGAGCAGGTTCTCGAAGTCCGCCTCGCCGGGCTCGGCCTTGTCGAGGTCGGCGAGGACGTGCTTGGCCTGCTGCTCCTGTTCGACGGCGTGGTCGGCCAGGTCGTCGCCGTCGGCGACGAGTTCCCGGACGGTCGGCCAGAAGTACTCCTCCTCGACCGCCTCGTGCATCGACTCGTCGATGATCAGGCGCTCGACGGTCGCGCCGCGCCGCTTCAGCTCGTCCTGGTCGCTCGGGGGTCCCTTGCGGGCGCCGGCCTCCAGCTCCGTCAGGACGGCCTTGACCTTGGCGTGGTCGCTGCCCAGCACGTCGAATACGTCCGCCATGTCGTTCCTCCCTCTCGGCCTCGGGCGCGGCTCCTGCCCGGAACGTCGGCGTCCATGCGCGGTGCGGGGACGCGGCCGTTCTTGATCACCGGGTCCGCCGCCGTGCTCGGCGTGCGGAGCATCTGAGGGGATTGAGTGGTAAATATGCGTTTTTATTATCGTCCGACGGCGGGGTGAATATCGGCTTCCCCCGGGTTATTGTCTCCTGTCCGTCGTTGACGGGTGTGCTTACGTCCGGGCATGTTGGCTACGGTCGGCCGATCAGTCGGAGAAATGGCGGTCAGTGCACTCGGGGCCGTCCGCCGGACCGCCATTCCCCAGGGGAAGGAACGGCGGAATGAACGACGGGATCGTCCACGAATCGCTCGGCTACGGCACCATCGACGCGGCCTGCCTGCGCCGCCGCGCGGAGATCAGAGAGACGATCGCCGGGCACCGCGCCGGCGAGCCGCTGCCGCACGTCGGCTACACCGGCGAGGAGGACGCGCTCTGGCGGGAGGTGATGACCGAGTTGCACCGGCTGCACCCGTCCGTCGCCTGCGGCCGGTACCTGCGGGCCGCCGAGCGCATGCCGCTGCCGGTCGGCGGGGTGCCGAGCCTCGCCTCGGTGTCCGGTGATCTGCGCGCCCGCACCGGATTCGAGCTGCTGCCCGCCGAGGACCTCGTCCCGGCGCGCGAGTTCTACGCGGCCTTCGCCGACGGGCGCTTCTCCAGCACGATGTACTTACGCTGCCCGGCCGTCCCGCTCTACAGTCCCGATCCGGACGTGCTGCACGAACTCGTCGGGCACGCCGTGATGCTCGGCGACCCGCTGTTCGCCGACCTCTACCGCCTTTTCGGGGAAACGGTGCGGCGCGTCCGTGCGCCGGACACCGTGCAGGCGATCAGCAAGGTCTTCTGGTTCACGATGGAAACGGGGCTCGTGGACGAGAACGGCGAGCCGCGGGCGTACGGCGCGGCGCTGCTCTCGTCCGCCGGGGAACTCCAGAGCATTCCGCACGTGACGCTGCGGCCCTTCTCCATCGCCGAGATGATCCGGCAGCCCTACGACATCTACCAATACCAGCCGATGCTTTTCGTGGTGGAGTCGATCGACGTCCTGGCCGCAGAACTCCGCGCCTTCCTTCGGACGCGGCGCTAGCACGGCCGCCGCGCGAACGCGGTACATTCCCCGGACGAGACCGTGGATCCAGGGGAGCGCTCCAGTGACGCAAGACCCGCGCCCGACCGCGAGGTCCGACGCCGCCGGTTCCCCCGGGCCCGGCGACACCGAGTCCGAGGCGCTCGACCCGAGCGGCCCGGACCCGGCCGAGGGCGGCGGCGGGCTGTTCCGGTCGAGCGCGATCATGGCGGTGGGGACGGTCGCGTCCCGGCTCACCGGGTTCGTCCGGACGACGGTCCTGATCGCGGCGCTCGGCACCCAGGCGCTCGGCGACACGTTCAACACCGCCAACACCATTCCGAACATCATCTACGAGACGCTGCTCGGCGGCATTCTCACGGCCGCGCACGTCCCGTTGCTCGTCCGGGCCCGGCAGAAGTCGGCGAAATACGGCGAGGAATTCGAGCAGCGGCTGTTCACCCTGCTGCTCGGCGCGCTGGCCGTCTTGACCGCGCTCGCGATGGCCGCGTCGCCGCTGCTCATCCGGCTCTACGCCAACGGGTTCTCCGCGTCACAGCGGCATCTCGGGATCGTTTTCCTGCTGTTCTTCCTGCCGCAGATCTTCTTCTACGGGTTCAGCGCGGTCGCGGGGGCGTCGCTGAACGCCCGGTCGCGTTTCGCCGCGCCGATGTGGGCGCCCGTGCTGAACAACGTCGTGGTGAGCGCCGTCGGGATCACGTTCATCGTGGTGACGGCCGGTCCCGTCACGCCGGACAGCGTTTCCAGCGGCGAGGTCACGCTCATCGCGCTCGGCACGACGGCGGGCGTGATCGCGCAGGCGCTCGGGCTGATCCCGTCGCTGCACCGGATGGGGTTCCGGTGGCGTCCGCGCGTCGACTTCCAGCCGGGCGAGCTGCGGTCGCTCGGCGGCATGGCGGGCTGGACGCTCGCGTTCGTCGTCGCGCAGCAGCTCGGCCTGCTCGTCTACACCAACATCGCCAACAGCGCCGGGGTGCGCGGGCTCCACGAGCACGTCGGCTACGGCGTCGGCCTCACCCCGTGGGCGAACGCCTACCAGTTCTTCCAGCTCCCGTTCGCGATCGTCGCCGTCTCGGTGATCACGGCGCTGTTCCCCCGGATGAGCCGGCACGCCGCCGACGGACGGCTCGACCGCGTCTCGGAGGACCTGTCCGCCGGGCTGCGCCTCTCGCTGATCATCATCATTCCGGCGGCGGCGCTGCTGTTCGGGTTCGCGGGCGAGATCTGCGTCGTCTTCTTCGCGCACGGCAACACCGACGTGGCGGACGCGGCGATGATCGCCCGCGTGCTGCGCGTCTTCGCGGTCGGGCTGATCCCGTTCGCGGCGCTCCAGATCCTCCAGCGCGGCTTCTACGCGGTCGCCGACACGCGCACGCCCGCGCTCGTCGGGTTCTTCACGATGGCCGTCAGCATCGCGCTCGCCGTCGCCGGCTACCTGCGGCTCTCGACCCAGCACGTGGTGCTCGGCGTCGCGGGCGCGCAGGGCGTGTCGTGGCTGCTCGGCTGCGTCGTCACGCTGGCGCTGCTGCGCCGCCGCCTCGGCAGCCTGCACGGGCGCGACATCGTCGGCCCGATCCTCAAGGCGGCCGTCGCCAGCGTCGCGCCGCTCGCCGTCGCGATCGCCGCCCACGAACTGCTCGTCCACAGGACGGCCGGGGGCTTGCTTCCGTCCCTGATCACCCTGCTGGCCGGCGGCCTGCTCGGCACGGCCCTGTTCGTCGCCGTGGCGCGCGTGCTCCGGATCGAGGAGATCACCACCGTGGGCCACATGGTCACCGCCAAACTCCGCCGCTGATCCGTTCGAGCGAAATTCGAACTGGTGTCCGAAAAAGGCGCCGATAAAGTCTGTCCAGCGTGGACAATTGCTGGACATATTTACGGTGTTATTCCGTTGGTCCTCGGGTTGCCCCTATCGTGTGAACTCGCCATAGCGGCGGCCTCGGGGAGGATGGAATGGTCGGTAACGACGGAGTCCACGTCGCACTCACCGTGCTGGAAGAGGACGGGAAGTGGGTCGGCACGGCCTCGGACGGCATCGCCATAGGGGTCGTCCGGCTCGGGAACTGGCAGGTGCAGCCGGTGGACGCGCCGAAGGAGGCGCGGGGCGGTGACGACGCGTATCTCGTGCGGATCAACTACGAGCTGGACCTGGAGCCGGGCTTCCCGCCGGTGGAGTGGCTGGAAGTCGGGTTCGACTTCACCGCCGCCGCCCCGGTCACCGTGGTCGACGCCGTCCCGTTTCCCACGACCGGGCCGCGACCCGCGACGTCGTACGCGCTCGGACGGTACCTGAACCTGCTCCCGTCCGCCGGGGGGTCCCCGGCGGACGTCCACCTCCCCGCCACGACCGGCGTCATCGACGTGTTCGGCATCGGGGGCCAGAAGGTCCGCTGGCGGCACCGGGCGGAGGGGGACGAGGCCGTTCGTCCCGGAGCCCACGTCGTCTGGGCCGTTCTCCTGGTTCCCGTCGGCACCGAAAGCCTCCAGGTCGAGTTCTCCGCGCGCTATGACCTGCGGACGGGCGAGAGTTTTCTCCCGGGCCAGCTTCCCCAGCCGTTTTCGCTCGACCTGCGCGACCCGTCGGCCGTCCGACCGGCCCTTGAACCGTCGGCGGCCGTCGACGGCGGAGAGAAGAAAGCCGGTGCCCCGCGTGTCTTCATCTCCTACGCCCACGACACCCGGCCGCACAAGCTGGCGGCCCGACAGCTCGGCGCCCTGCTGGCCCGCTGCGGCGTCGACCTCCATATGGACTACCTCGCCCCCGCCGCGAGGAACGACTGGTTCAGTTGGGCCATCCACCAGATCAAGAAGGCCGATTACATCGTGATCCTGGCCTCGCCGATGTGCCGGGCGATCGGCGACGGTGAGATCACGGACGGCCGGCACAGGGGAATGCAGTGCGAGTCGGCGATAATCCGGGATGTTTTCTACAGCGACCGTGCGTACTGGTTCCCGAGACTGCTGCCCACCGTACTCCCCGGAGAGTCGATGGAGAATCTGCCGGTCTACCTCCAGCCGTATACCGCCGATCGCTACGTCGTCGATGAATTCTCCCCGGAAGGAATCGGCGACCTTCTGCGGGCGATGGGCCTCACGGTGCCCGTGGGCCTTCCCGCCGCGTCGGACGCGACCGGCTAGGCGCGGCGCCGAGCCCGTCCCCGTGCGGACGGGCTTTTCAGTTCCCGTTCTCGTCCGCGTGACGCACGCGCCAGTCCGGATGGTCGCGACCGATGGCCGCGGCGAGATGGAGCGGGACGGGAAGCATGGTGCGGTCGTCCCACGAGACCGGCTGCTCGCACAGTCGCGCCGTCAGGGCGGCCAGCGCTTCGGCCGTCCAGGAACCGGCGCGGACGACCACGATCTCTTTCGCCGTGTAGGAGTGCCAGGGCCTGCCGAGTTCACGGGAGTCCGCCGGCAGCGTCCATCGGGTGAATCGCGCGCCGGAGTTCCCGCCCTTGGCCTTCAGCGTCGCCGACCGGCCGGGAAAGAGCCACGACGGCCGGACGCTGTCGGTCAGCCGGTAGACCTTCCGGTCGGGGGCGGCGGGCTGCCGCGGATCGCCGGGCATGTTGGCCTTCTCGCGGCGGGTCACGGGCCGTCCGATCTCCGTCAGATCGGTGTTCAGCCGGACGACCGCGACGTCTCCGCCCCGTACGTGCACGGCGTCTCCGGGAAGTGGTCCATCTCCCAGCCTGCCGTTCTGCAGGCCCGTCCAGAGAAGCCGCGTCGCCGGAGCGTCCACGAACACGACGAGCGGAATGCCCGCGAACTCTCCCGAGGCCAGGTCGTCCAACCGTCGTTCGATCTCGGCGCGGGTGCGCTCGGCCTTCCGTGGCGAGCGGCCCATCCGGCTGGTGCCGATCGCGCCGGAGTGGAATTCCGCGATTCCCTCGGCGACCCGGACCCAGTCGTCGCGGTTCTCACTGAACATCAAGGTTCGCCAGGACGCGAGGTCGTGCGGATCCACGAAAAGCGCGACCATCGTCGTGACGAGCAGCGAGCCGCTTGCACCCGTCTGCTGCTCGCGGAGGTGCACGCCGACGAGAAGAACCCTGCGGTCGAGGCGGTTCGCCAGGCCTTTGTGGGTCAGCGCGTGAAGCAGGCGGTCGTCGAGGACTCCCGCCGCGCGGAGAAGGTCGCGCAGCGCGGCGCGCGCGGCGTGCTTCTTCTCGGCCGGTCCGCGCGACTTGGCCTTCGGCGGCAGGACGACCGGTTCGGTCGCGGTGAACTGCGCGGGAATCCCGAGGTGGCCCAGCAACCGCCGCAGATGCGGTTTGGCGTCGAGTTCCGGACGTTCGGCGGTGGGGTGGAATTCGGTCTCCAACCAGGCGACGACCAGATGGGAGTCGCTCGCCGAGGCGACGCGGACACCGTCCAGGAACGCGGCGCGGTTCGCGGTGGCGTGGTCGAGGAGATCGGGGCAATGGCGGGCGACGACGTCCAGGCGCTCGTTGACCCCGACCGGAGCGCCACCGGCCTCGGGCCGGACGGGACGGCCGGCCATTTCTTCGAGTTCGGCGAACATCCGGTCCCGGGCGTCCGCCGTGTCGTAGGCGCAGACCAGAGTGATCCGGTCGTATCCGCTCGGGCCGACGGCGTCGCCCGGCAGGCCGCCGTCGGGGTACTGCTTCACCCGCTCCAGGAGTCTGATCGACTTGTCGATCTGGTAGTCCAGCGGAACCAGCAGCGGCAGCGTGCGCAGGATGTGCTCGTGCAGGCGCAGCATGAAACGCGGGCCGAGACCGCTCCCGAGGAAATGAACCGGGCTTTCCGCCATCTGCGGCCGTATCGCACCGGGCTCCTTCGGCAGTTCGGCGGGAATCTCCAGCGGCTCCAACTGGCACGCTTCGAGGATCGCCGCGATGACCGGGTCGAGCCGGGTGCGCCAGGTGTCCGTCGCTTGGTCGAGGTACCGCTTGACCGGCAGCCGCAGGATGAGGGATTCCTTGTCTTCGCGTTCGATCCACGCGTTCTTCGCGCGGTACCCCTGGGGCGAGATCCTGGAGAGGGACGCGTCGAAGCACACGACCATGTCCTCGACGCCCGCGACCGTGACGAGCCGGGCTCTCACCGTGGCCATGCCGAAAGCCAGTGGGTCGGAATTGACGATGAGGTCGCCTAACTCCCAGGCCAACAACGAGCCGGAGGTGTCCATGCGGAGCGCCAGTGAGCGTCCGTCCGACTGCAAGGGTTCGCGTGCGAGCTGCCGCAGAATCTGTCGGGATGCCGTGCGGAAGACCCACTTCGGTGCGGCGGGAACCGTCCCCGGGCGGAACTCGACGTAGTCCGCGAAGGAGCGCGCGGGATCCGGCGCGGGCAGCAGGTCGGCGAGGACGGACGTGCCCGCGCCTTTGCGGACGTGCCGTTCCCAAGCCCGGACGGCGATTCTCAATCGGTGGTCGAGGGCGCTCGCACTGGTGAGAAGCAGCATCGGTTCGCGGGGAGCGAGGCCGCCGCCCGCCGGGTCGGCCATTTTGAACAGCTCGACCGGTTGCCCGGTCGCGGCGACGAGCCCGGTCTCCAGCGTTTTGTACGGTTGCCGCCACTGGCCCTCGGTGCGCGGAAGCGTCTCCCAGGCGGCCGAGAACGGCTCGCTCAGCGGGTAGGCCGTGATCGTTCCGAGCAGCGCGTCCAGGTTCTCGCGGGGAACGCGGTACGCGAGGCTGATCAGCACGGTTCACCGCCGCCGGACGCGCGTGCCGCGTAGTCGAGAAAGGCTTTGAGCGTCGTTCCGTGGTATTTCCGCATGTCCAGCAGCACCGAGTCGCCGCCCCACTTCTTCTCCAGCAGCCGGATGAGCGTGGCGAGATCGCTGCCGCCGTTCGCGTCGTGGAATGCGCCGTCCACCAGATGGAGGACGGCGGACGTCCCGCCGCGCCGCGCCCGGCCGATGAGCTGGACGGCGCCGTTCATGATCTCGGCGACCACGCCGAGCTTGACGTCCTCGGGCTGGGCCTGGAAATAGGGCGGACGGCGCACGATCGTCTCGAAGTACTTTCCGGCCGTCTTCCGGCGCTCGGCGAGCAGGCGCCGTGGATCGCTCGCCGGGCCGGGATGCTCGGCGAGCGCCTTCGCCTGGATATGCGCCAGGAGTTCGGCCGGTTCGTCGATCAGCGGAATGGGCCGGACGATCAGCCACACGGACCCGAGCGCGGACCGGTCACCGGCGCCGATGATGTTCACTCCCCGCTGGACCCGTGCCAGCGGGGAGATGAGGATGTCGGCGGCCTGAAGGCCCGCGAAGTCCTCCAGCCGGTCGGCCGGAATCTCGCGCCATTGCCCGGTGTCGTCGAGGACCTGCGGACCATCGTCCGGACGCGGGCGCACGGCGAGGCAGATCCGGTGCGCGGCCACGCCGGCGACGGAAAGTCCCTCGGCGACGTGCCGGGCCGCGTCGTACGACGTGGTGGCGAGCAGCACACGGGCGCGTTCCGGATCGGACTTCTTCAACCGTTCGAGTTCGGGCTGAAGGTATTCGCCCCAGAGAGCGGTCGCGATCCGCCGGGTCGCGTCGGCCCGCCGGAGGCCGTCGAGGCCCGAGATCTTGCGAATATCGCCGTGCGGGTCCATCACGGGTGCCGCTTCGATGCGCACGGATCCGGGATTGTCGTCGGCGACCCACCACGTCGGCTTGACGTGAACATGGTGATGCGGTGCGCCGGGGAAGAAGGACGTCGCGGAAAGGCCTACGACGATGCGCCGGGTGCCCGCGTGCGCCAGGGCCGTCGTGTCGCCGAGCCCGATCGTGTACGTGTGCGGGTCGCCGCCGAAAGCCGCGGTCGACAGCCGCGCCGGATCGCCGCCCGTGTCGTCGTAGTGCTCGGTGAAAGCGAAGACGAGCCGGCCGAGCGGCCCGGTCGGAGTGACCCGCCATCTGCCGTAGGTGCCGAGGGCGTCGGCGATGTCCACCGCCGATTCCACGCCGATGTCGACGAGCTGGGCGTTGTTGGCCATCAGACTGTGCAGATAGAACCGGATGCGTTCGAGAATGGCCCGGCGCAGGACGCGGTTGACGACCTTCGCCCGGTCGTCCTCGGCCGTCGAGGCGTACAGCCGGTCCAGCGCCGCCCGCGCCTCGGGGATCGCGAGACCGCCCGACCCGCCCGTCACGACCGCCGCGAGATGCCGGCGGACTTCGGCGAACCCTTCCGGCTCGTCGGGGAGCGGATCCGTTTCACCGGGGAACAGCGAGACGAACATCCGCATCTGCTTCTCGGTGACCTCGTCGCGTTCGACGCCGAACAACTCGCTCGTCAGCCAGTTGTCCCAGCGGCGCGGGACCAGCCAGTAGCGGCCGGGTCCGCGCGGGCGCCGCCGGTTCGGCGGCGCGGTCGAGCCGAGCCGTTCGTAGCTCAGGTGGCTGACGTAGTTCTCCGAGAGATAGCGCAGGCCGAAATAGGAGTCGCGGACGCTCGCGTCCACTTCGTCGCGCAGCCGCCCGAACGCCGCGCCGAAATCCTGGTCGAAGCGCCGCAGCGGCGTGTTCGTCCGCCCCGCGTGGTCGAGGACCAGGTGCCGGCCCGCGTTGTCGATGGCGAACTGCTGGAACGCATCCACTTCGTCGATGACGACGACCTGGCACCGCCGCAGGATCAGTTCCTCGGCCGTCAGCCGGTCGTTCTCGCCGAATCCGTCGTGCACCGGGGTCTGGAGGACTCCGGTCGAGAAATTCGCGTGCGAGGTGATGATGACGTCCGCCGCGCAGGCGCTCCGCGCGGCCCGGTAGCGTCCGCAGGTCGTCCGCCAGGAGCAGGACACCGTCTCGTCCCGCTTTCCCCACCGGCTGGGACGCCGCAAAGTCGCGCAGGGCTCAGTGCCGGGCTGCCAGCCGTCGATGGCCTCATCGGCCGAGGCCACGGCGGCGAGCGCGCAACCGTAGCCGAACCGGGACCAGATCCAGTCGGCGTCCGGGCCTTTCTCCGAACTGCGCGCCGCCGCCTCCTCGGCCACCTTGAGCAGCGACCGGGGCGACACCAGCGGCACCACTTCGGCGTCCGCGCGGAACCGTTCCACGGCACGCTCGATCTGGAAGGTCGCGCGGACGACGTCGGCATTGGTCGGCAGGACGAAGCCGACCGTCACGCCGTGTTCGATGGCCCAGCAGGCGAACGTCTCGATGAGGACGACCGACTTCCCGAACCCGGTATAGGCGAGCAACTGGCTGAGCGTGCCCGCGGTCAGGCGCAGTTCTTCGACTGGTCCGCCCTTGCGGTCCCGAATCTGAGCGGCGAACCTCCGCACTGCCTTCGCGCGGAAACCGCTGCCCGCCGGGCCGTCCACGTCGGTGTCGATCCGCTCGGCGATGCGTTCGAGTTCCGCGAACGGGACCGCGAGGTCGTCGCGCGCGGGCGCGTCGGCGACGACCGCGAGAGGGATGTCGGGCGCGAGATGGTGCGTTCGGATCTCGTAGCGGAAGTCCACGAACGTCTGGTCGGAACCGCCGGGACCCGGGACCCGCGTCGTGGTCGTATGGAGGCCGGTGACGGCGGCGGGAAGGGAACGCCTGGCCGCCGCGTGGAGCGCGTCGAGATCGCGGAGGGCGCGGTCGATGAAATCCGGCAGCGGCATTCCGGGATCGACGTTGATCTCACCGTTCTGCTTGTAGTCCGCGGCGGCGGTACAGCCCGCCACCTGGTTGTTCTCGAGAAGCTGATCCAGGATCCCGCCCGCCGCCTCGGCGTTGGCCATCTGGTTGGTGCGGCGGCGGATCAACCTCATGAAGCGCCGGGCGTCGGCCGTGGTGAGGTTGCGCCATTCCGACCAGTCCGCGATATGGCCGTCGAGGACGAACAGCACGTCGTCGCGCGTGACCGTGCGGGCGTGGCCCTCGTCCTCGCCGAGGGCGAAGAAGGCGGCGGCCAGCCCCGTCGCGGCCCGCATGACGTGGGGCAGCACTTTTTCCGAAGCGGCGGCTTCCGCTTTCACCGGTGTCCCTTGAGCGCTCGTCGGATTTCGCTCCGGAACCGGGTCTCGGTGACGACGTCCAGGCCGGGAAGCGCTGACCTGATCACGTCCACCTGGTGCTGGTGCGTTCTGGGGAGGAGAACGCGCGCACGGGGCGGCTTCGCCCGCAGGTCGGCGATCAGGCGATACGGGGAGCGGTATTCCTTCAGATCGACGCGGAACTCCCGGCCGCCGGCGACGACGCGCAGGTCGTAGGCGTCGCACTCGGGCCAGAGCCGGACGTCCGCGCCGAGTTCCCGCAACTCGCGGCAGACCCTCAGTTCGCTCGCCCCCGGAACGACGATGAACCGCCAGACTCCGGCGTCCAGGCAGGCCGATCCTTCCGCCTCGCGGGCGTTCGGCGGTTCCGCGCGCGGTCCCTCGTCAATGCGCCGGAGTGCGGGCGGGCGCCGGTCGGAGGCCTCGACGATCCTGAATACCGCGGCATGCGGGCGGTAGCGGCACCGCACTTTCGTGCCCGTCACGGCCATCGGCCAGCGGCAGTCGGGACAAGCCCACCACCACGCCGGTCCACTCTTGCGGCGATAGAGCTGGCCGCCGGGAACGTCGCCATATCCCTTCCAGGAGACCCGGATACCGGAACCGCTCAGGAGGTCGCCGATCTCCTCGCGAGAGCCCGCAGGGTGCTCGATGAGGAACTTCCTGTATCGGACGTAGTCGTCCTGTTTCCGTGTTCCGATCATGCCGGCGAACACTTCGTTCCGAATCTGGTCGGAGTGCATGGTGGTCCACGTCGGCAACCACGATTCGGTACCGGAAAGCGGCATGGCGTATTCGGCCGCCAGGTCGTACGCCTCTTCGGTGAGCCCGCCGTCGCCGTCGAGGAGAACGGCCGCGCGGATCATCTCGTCGGCGTCCGCGGCGAAGTCCAGGAGCCCGCCGAGCGGCCGGTGAAGGCACTGGACCAAAGCATGCGGAGTGACCGGGCCTTGCCCCGGACCGTGGGCCTCCATGACGATGCCGGTCATCCGGGCGACCTCCCGCATCGCGCGCGGCTGGTCGCCGCGCATCGTCCAGGCGTAGGCGGCGCGCAAAGCGGCGGCGACGACGCGTCGCCGACGTCCGTCGGAATCGTCGTCGGGCGCGTTGTACCCGTCGTTCACGGTGCGGCTCCCTTGGGAGCGTCGGGGCACCAGCGAACGAAGCCGCAGCCTTTGCACTCCTTACCGGGCCTGGTCGGAAAGAGTTCGTCCTCGCGCCACTGCTCCGCATATGCGGTGACGATCCGGCGAGCCCGCTCGACCAACTCCGGATCGGTCGCGTCCAGAACCGACACGACGGGCCCCGTGCTGGTCAGCCGTTCCAACTCCACCCGGCAGCCGCCTCGCCCGCCGGGCAGAACACCTTCCGCCGAGAGCACCAGCCCGAGCGCGAGCTGGGGAATCCGGTCGAGGAGGTCGCCGTCGTTCAGTGAACGGGCTGTCGTCTTGGTCTCCCGGAGGACCCACGAATCCGCCGCGCGATAGACGAGGTCCGTCTTCGCGATCACCACGACATCGGCGGACGGGTCGTAGGCCACCACATAGCGTTCCGGCAGGATGTCGGCATTCTCATGGAGACGTCCGAGCGGACAGACGAGCGCGTGGTCTCCGATCATCTGAATGCCGAGCCGCGCCTCGAACCCGGTGACGGAATGCGTTCCCGCCCGCCATCCCTCACGTGTCGTCGGTGCCTCATCGGACCGGCAGGCTTGCGCGGGCGTCCGCCGGTGGCGTTCTTCGATGAACGCGTGCACGGCGTTGCCGCGCGTCGGCGCCCCGGAGTTCTCGGTCTGCCGGTCGCGGGGGAGGAACAGGTCCGCGAAATGGGAGCGCGCCGGGCAGATCCGGTAGGCGCGCCCTGTCGAGATCGACCACGATCGGCGCGTGCCCGCGGGAGCGGAGATCCCGAGAAGGCCGGGCCGGACCGGGACGGCGGGACAGAGGTCGACCACCACACACCGGCCGCAATTGTTGCCGGGCCTGTACTCGCCGCCGGCGGACACCGCGTGGACGCGCTTTTCGGCGTCGCGCCGGTACTTGTCGCGCGCCGCCTGCGGGGAATCGTCGAACAGGACGTTGTGCGAGCCGTCCGCGCAGCCGATCTCAACGATCCGCACGCGACGGACCGGCGCAGGGCGTCCGAGAACGTACGGCTTTCCCCGGGAGGAGCCCAGGACCGGACGGGCGTCGGCGAGCACGCCGGCCGCGAGGGCGATCTCCGCTTCGTCCCTGGCCCGGTTCGCGACCGAGGAGGTGCGGATGAGGCGCAGTTCGCGGATCTCCGGTCCGGCATGGCGGCGGCCCATCACCGTCTCTTCGTGCACAAGGGGGACGTCGCCGTTCCGGACAGTTCGCCGACGTGCCCAATCGCGCGTGACGGGCTCGAAAGCCGGGTTCTCGGCCATGCCGGACGCCGCGTCGATCGTCTCGGCGGCGATGAGGTAATTGCGGACGGCCTCGGCCGTCCAGGCCGCGAGGCCGGGGTGGCAGCGGTGCCCCGCGCTGTCGCGCCAGCGGGCGAGCGCGGCGTCGGGCGGCAGGTGGTCGAACTCGATGAGGTCGAGGACCGCGCGCAACGCGTTCAGCGACGACGTCGTCCGGAGACGGCTCCGCCGGGGAACAGCCGTTTCCCGGGTCACCGCCGGGTGGGTCATGAGGGCGAGCTGCTGCGGACAGGACTCGTCATTGTCCCGGACATTCGCCGGTTGGACCCTTATGAAATTGGTGTCGCCGGTCATGCCGGGCATCACCGTCCACGACACTGCGTTCGTCCTCCGCTCGGGCCCGGTGTCCGTGATTTGTCACTGTCGATTCCGCGATTGGTCTGTGTAGGGTGTCGTTCGCTCCCGGATGGTGGCGGTAATCGACATCGGACGAAAGGCGTCAGGGCGATGGTCGACGGGCGATTTCACGGCCTGTTCGTGGGGCTGGACAACTATGCGGCTCCGCAGTTCAAAGCACTGAACTACGCGAAGCGGGACGCCGCCGTCCTGCACGCGTTGTTCTGGGACGCGTTCGATGAGAAGCCCACGCTAGTCACCGACGCCGATGCCACCAAGGACAGATTGCTGACAGAAATAGGACACCTCGCGTCCGTCAGCACCGATGAGGACGTCGTCGTGCTCACCTACTCGGGACACGGGACGTCCACGGGAGAACTGGCCACCTACAACGCCGACCCCGACCGGCTGGAGGCGACGGCGCTTCGGCTCGACGAGTTCGTGACGCGGGTCGAGTCCGTCCGGGCCCGGGTGCTCATCGTCGCGCTGGACTGCTGCTTCTCCGGAGGCGCGCTGGCGAAGGTCCTGCGCAGGCCGGAGGAGGGGCGCGCGAGCCGGGGCGGCCTGGAAACGGCCGATCGCGCCCTCAGCAGAGTGTCCGGAAACGGCCGCGTCGTACTCGCCGCCTCGACCGCGCACGAGAAGGCCTTCGAGGTGCACGAGTTCGGTCACGGCCTGCTGAGCCATTATCTCATCCAGGGCCTGCTCGGGCGGGGAAACGTGATCGAGAACGGTGAGATCCCTGTTTTCAAGCTGGCCGAATATGTTCTCCGGATGGTGGGCGAACACGAGTCCGGCATGGTCAGGCGACGGCAGACCCCGTCCTTCGGCGGCAACCTGGGCAACCTCTCGCTGCCGGTGTTCACGAAGGGCGAGCACTATGAGGAACTGAAGCTGGGCTCGCCGATCTCGGCGACCTGGGCGCTTTCCAGCCTGGAGCAGTCCGGGATCCCGGTCGAAGTTCTGCGGTTGTGGCGGGACCGGATCGGCAGGCTGAACCGGCTCCAGGTCGATGCCATCAACCATGCGGCGCTGCTGGACGGGAACAATGTGCTGGTGAGCGCACCGACATCGTCGGGAAAGACGATGGTCGGCGAACTCGCGGCGCTGCACGCCGTCGCGCACGGGCGCAAAGCGGTGTTCCTCCTGCCGAGCCGAGCCCTGGTCAACGAACTGTACGAGCGGTTCAAAGAGACCTACGGCACGTTCGAGGTGCGCGCGATCCGCGTCACGGGTGAGCTGAGGGACCAGGTGCGCGACCTGCTCACGGGCGAGTTCGAACTCGCGGTCTGCACGTACGAGAAGTTCATCGGCCTTCTGTTCGGCCGCCCGGAACTGCTGGACCGGATCGGCGTCATCGTCGTGGACGAGATCCAGTCCCTCGTCCTCCCCGACCGGGGGCCGCTGCTGGAGATCCTGTTCACCTGGATCAGAATGCGCCGCGTCACCGGGAACTCCCCGCAGATCGTCGGCCTTTCCGCGGTGCTCGGCGAGCCCCAGGAACTCGCCTGGTGGCTGAACGCCGATCTCGTCCAGATGCGAGAGCGCGAGACGCCGCTGCTGGAAGGCGTGGTCGACCAGTCGGGGCGCTACCGCTACCGCGACCAGGACGGTACGGAACGAACGGATCAGTTCGTCGGTCCCCCGGCGGGGCCGCAGGACGACCTCGCCACGCGTCTTGTGCGGGAGCTGGTGGGGCAAGGGCAGCAGGTCATCGTTTTCCGGGGCCGACGCGACCTCGCCCGGTCGTTCGCCGCGAAGCTCGCCCGTGAACTTCGTCTTCCGTCGGCCGAGACGGTTCTCGACAGCCTCCCGCAGAGCGATTCCGGACGCCTGGCCGATCTCCTGCGGGGTTGCCTCGCCGGTGGAGTCGCCTTCCACGTCTCCGATTTGAACGAGGAGGAGCGGCGCCTGCTGGAACGGTCGTTCAAAGAGGCCGGGAGCGAGATCCGTGTCGTCGTCGCGACCACGACGCTGGCGCAGGGCGTGAATCTGCCGGCGGACGCCGTCGTCATCTGCGAACTGGACCATCCCACCGCGAAGTACGCCGTCTCGGAGTACAAGAACATGGCGGGCCGCGCGGGCCGCACCGGACATGTCGCGGAGGGGCGTTCGTTCATCGTCACCCGTGGGGGCATTGATACGGAGCTGAAGTGGGCGGAGTACGTGATGGCGGAGTCCGAGCCGGTGCGGTCCGCGCTGCTCGATCCGTCGATGGATCTCCGGACGCTGGTCCTCTCCGCGTTCACGGGCCCGGCCGTGACGCCGGGGCGGGCGTCCGTCGCCTCCGTCACCCGGTTCATCTCCTGGACGTTCGGTTCGCACCAGAGCGGAGCGCGCGGCGGGCGAGAACTGTTCTCGCGGAAGGACGTCCGCACGGTTCTGGCGGACCTCGAAAAAGCGGGCTTCCTGCGGTCGTCCCGAGATGAGTACACGCCGACGCGGCTCGGCGAGATCGTCGTCCAGCAGGGCTTGAGCGTCGACTCCGTCATGGCGATCGCCGAGGCGCTCGCCGCGGTGCCGCCGGACGGCATGAACCGCATGACGCTGATCTGCGCCGCCCATCTCGCCGTCGAGTTGGAGGACACCAGGTTCTCCCGCAACTCCAGCCATCGGAACAAGGAGTACAACTCCCTGCGCCGCGTCCTGGAACGGCAGAAAGCAGCGGAGGCCGTGCTCCTCAAGCTCATGGCCGATCCCGGACGGCGGGGCGAAGGGCTCGCCCGCGCGCGGCGCAGTATCGCCTGCCTGCGGTGGAGCACGGGAATACCGCTGTTCCGCATCGAACGTGAACTCACGGAGGTCCAGGCGCTGACCAAGGGGGAGACCGGGCCCGTCCAGCAGACGGCCCGGCGGACGGCCGACATCATCGACACCGTCGTGGACATCGGCCGTCACGTCAATCCCGCGGCGGACTTCGGCGACCTGCCGGATGTGCTCGCGATCCAGCTCGAACTCGGCATCGCCAAAGGGCTGGTTCCGATCGCGCGCTATGTGGACGGCATACTCGCCCGCCCGGTGTATCTCGGACTGGCGCGCAACGGGCTCGGAACCGTCGATTCCATCCTCGCGGCAGAAGAGCCGCGCGTCCTGGAAGGCGTGGGCGGGCGCCGCGAAATCGCGCGGATCGTCCTGGACGCGGCCGAGATGGCTCGTGCCGAGGCCGAACGCGGCGATCTCGCGGCGGACCTGCCGGACCCCGAGGACTGAACGGACCGCCGGTTCATTCGCGCTGCGCGGACGTGTCCCAACTCAGCCCGTAGGAACGGTTCGCTTCGAGACCGGAGAAAGACGCGTTCGCCTCCCTGGCGGCGTCGATCGGAACGGTCGTGCGCTGGAGCGAGGAATCGCCCGCTTCCAGCGGCAGTTCGTCCTCGATGAGCCGGACGTGTTCGGGCAGCGGCATCGTGGTCCCGAAACGGACCGTGAGATCGAACCGGCGGCACGCGTACCTCGGCGTGCACACGTAGAACGGTGCCAGCGCCACTGCCGCGGTGAGCCGGATGGTGACGTCGTGGCCTTTCCCCCGGTCCAAAGGATGTGGCAGCCGTACCCGGAATCCGACCCGGGACGTGGACACGCGTTCCTGGGACGTCAGAACGCCGCCCCGCAGCACGGTGATCCCGAGATCGAGAGGATCGAGGGAAGAGCGCTCGTCGTTGGGGGGAACGACGGTGTGCGAATGTTCGATCTCCGTCAGACCGTCGCGGTGACTGACGATGTGCCGCTCCTCGATGACCTCGACGGTCGACCGTTCCAACAGGACGAGGACCTTGAGCCGGCCGACATGACACGGGTCCTCGCCGCGGCGCGGTCCCGGCCCGCCGGTCGTGGCCAGCGCCTCCTCGGCGAGGCGCAGGAAGGCCGCGTCCGCGCGTCTGCGGACCGTGCGGGGATCGCACTGGAGTTCGGCGGCCAGATGGCTGATCCGCACTCCGACGCGGTGGTCGCTCGGGCCGTCCAGGCCGAGCGAGACGCGGGCGGTCGCGGCCAGGTTCGGCGGAAGGCCGTCCGCCAGGTCCAGCAGACGGAGCCTGACCTTCGCGACCTGCTCGGCCGGCCCGTCCCCGTCGGTCAACCCGGCGACGTGCCGCAGCGCGCCGCCGATGCGCGCCGGCGCGGCGGGATCGTCGATGCCGAATCCCCGGCACAGGTTCTTCAGCTCGGCCGCGACGTGCTCCGCGCTGAATTCCATCGGTCACCTCCAGGAAGACGCCATCGGATCAGGTCGTGACACGGACGCGTGACCGCCGCCGCGATGCCGTTTCGCTCTCGCGACCTCGCTGAACGGGATGCGTCCGGCGAACGCGTTCAGCGACAATCCCGCCTCCTCGCGCGCACGCCGGAGTTCGCGGCCGAGTTCCGGGGACTTCTCCGCCATGAGCACATGGTGCCTTCTTCGTCTCGCCGGGACCGGACGAATCGCGGCCCGGAAACGTCGGTGCACGTCGTCCGGGCCGCGTTGGCCTCATCCGGTCGGCGTCATCGAGCGTTCCAAGATCATTCCCATGAAGGCGTGACTGTGCATACCCGTCCTCTCCCCTCGGTCTTCCGCGCCGCAATCTGTTATGGATCTTGTTGATGCGGACCGGCGCGGCCGACCCCCCTGTAGTTCCACTGCCGCCAGCAAGTATCACCCGGGGAATCTGTGACGAGAAGCGGTTTCCTGTTTCCAGATTTGAAGAAACAGGCGGAAGGGCCGGGCTAGGCGGGGGCCGGGTAGGGGAGGCGGGCTTGGACGGTCCAGCCTTCGCCGTGGGGGCCCGCGGTGAGGGTGCCGCCGAGCATCGTGGCGCGTTCGTGCATGCCGACGAGGCCGCGGTTGCCGCCGCCGGAGGCGGTGGGGACGGGCGTGCGGGCGCCGTCGTCGGTGATCGTCACGGCCAGGGCGTCGGCGTTGTAGGCGACCTCGATGCGGACGGTCGTGCCCGGGGCGTAGCGGATCGCGTTGCTGAGGGATTCCTGGACGATCCGGAACGCCGACAGGTCCACCCCCGCGTCCAGCGGGCGGGGGACGCCCGTCACGACGACGTCCACGTCGAGGCCGGAGCGGCGGGCGCCGGCGGCCAGGTCGTCCAGCCGGTCCAGGCCGGGCTGGGGGGCGCGCTCGACGCCCTCGTCCTCGCTGCGCAGGAGGCCGACGACGCGGCGGGTCTCGGTGAGGGCGTCGCGGGCCGCGTCCCGGACGAGCCCGAACGTCTCGACGGCCGCGGGCGGCAGCTCGGGGATCTTGAACGGCGCCGCCTCGGCCTGGAGCGCGATCACCGACATGTGGTGCGCGACGACGTCGTGCAGCTCGCGGGCGATGCGCGCCCGTTCCTCCAGGATCGCCTGCCGGGCCAGGTCGCGGTCGCGCAGTTCCTCCTGGACCCGCAGTTGCGCCTCGACGGCGCGGCGCTCGCCGACCGCGTTGCCGAAGACGAGCGCGGTCGCCGCGACGGCCGCGAGGATCAGCGCGAACCAGCTCGCCATGCCGACGACGGTCGCGACGCCGAGCGGCCCGACGAGGGTCGCGGCGCCGGCGCCGACGGCGGTCTCGCGCTCGCTCGACGTGCCGACGAAGAACAGGACGACCGTGAACGCGAGCATCGACGTCACCGGCCACGGGCTGAAGTCCGTCCCGGCCATGAGGATCGCGCCCGCGACGAACCCGGCGGCGCTCACCCGCCACGCCGTCATCGGCCGGTACGCGGCGAGCAGCACCGGCGCGGACTGGGCCGTGGCGAGCACGATCGCGGCGAGTTCGGGCAGGTGCTGGTGGAACACGTTGAGCTGGATCGCGATCGAGCCGCCGGTGAAGCCGATCGCGAGGCCGCCCAGCAGGACGAGGATCGGGATCCGCAGCCACCACCGCGACGGCAGCCGCGAGCCCTCCGGGTCGTGCGGGCCGGGCAGCACGGCGGCGCGCACGCCGCGCAGGACGTGCACGCGTTCGGGCTGCGCGCGGTGATCGGGCTCCATCGACGTCACCCTAGTTCGGCGCCGCCCGCCGGGCATGACCCCGGGGAGTGAATCCGGCACCGCACCCTGGGTACGAGACGGCGCAGGTCAGGCGACGTGGACCTGCGGGCGTTCGCGCGGGTCGGGGACGCGGCGGCGGAGGATCTCGTGCGTCAGCGGCGGGATGTCGCCCTCGCCGAGGACGAGATAGCGCAGCATCGCGGCGACGGGATTGCCCTCGGCCCAGTTGAAGTAGACGTGGGGCCGTCGGCCGGTGGTGTCGCGGACCTCCAGCAGGACGGCGGCGATGGCGTTGGCGACGGTCGCGCTCTCGGTCCGCAGGATCCGGTAACCGTGGCGTTCCTCGCCGGTCACGCGCAGCTCCGAGGCGAACTCCGACGCGTCCGGGACGGTCACCTCCAGGAAGATCAGCGGTTCGGAGTCGGGCAGGTGGTGGTAGTCGCGCTGCTCGCGGTCCTTCGCGTCGTACTCGGCGCGGTCCCGCGCGTCGGGTTCGTTGGCGATGATCCGGACGACCTCGGCCTCGGCGAGGAACCGCCGGGCGACGGCGTCGAACGTGATGTCGGTGACGCGCAGCTCCGTGGAGCGGGTGGCGCGCGAGACCAGGGAGAACAGGATGATCGCGATGATGAACATCGACGCGATCCGCACGCCGTCCGGACGTTCGATGACGTTGTCGACCGTCGTGTAGGCGAACACCAGCGTGACCGCCGCGAACGCGATCGTCGCGGCCCGTCCGCGCCGCCGCCACGCCGAGATCGTCACCGCGACGGCCGCCGACAGGATGAGGACGAGGACGCCGGTGGCGTACGCGCCGCCCTGCGCGTCCACGTCGGCGCGGAACCAGACCGTGATGAAGAACGCCACGGTGACGAACACCAGGACCAGGGGCCGGGGCGCCCGCGTCCACTCGGGCGCCATGCCGTAGCGGGGCAGGTAGCGCGGGACGATGTTGAGCAGCCCGGCCATCGCCGACGCCCCGGCGAACCAGAGGATCGCGATCGTCGCGGCGTCGTAGACGGTCCCGAACGCGCCGCCGAGGTACTGGTGGGCGAGGTAGGCCAGCGCCCGGCCGTTGGCCTCGCCGCCGGGCTCGAACGCGCGTGCCGGGATCAGCACGGTGGTCGCGAAGCTGGACGCGATGAGGAACACGCTCATGATCAGCGCCGCGACGGTGAGCAGCCGCCGGGTGGCGCGGACCCGGCCGGCGATCCCGCCCGGCGCCCGGACCAGCGGCATCACCGCGACGCCCGTCTCGAAGCCGGACAACCCCAGCGCCAGCTTGGGGAAGACGAGCAGGGCCACGCCCGCGACCGCCAGCGGTTCGGGATGCGCGGCGGACAGCAGATGGCGCCAGTGGATCACCAGGTCGGTGTGGGTCAGGACGCGCTGGACGGCGACCACCACCACGACCAGGTTGAGCGCCAGGTACGTCGCGACCAGCGCCACAGCGATCTTGATGGCCTCGCTGAACCCGGCGAGGAACACCGCGCCGAGCGCCGCGATCAGCACGAGCGTCACCGTGACGCGCTCCCCGTGCAGCGCGGCGGGCGCGTACGGGTTCTCCAGCGCGTGCGCGGTCGCGTCGGCCGCCGACAGCGTGATCGTGATGACGAAGTCGGTGGCGACGAAACCCAGCAGCACCAGCACGAACAGCTTCCCGCCCCAGCGGGGGAGCAGCTTCTCCAGCATCGCGATCGACCCCTGGCCGTACGGGCTCTCCCCGGCCACGCGGCGGTAGATCGGCAGCGCGCCGAACAGGGTCAGGGCGACGAGCAGCAGCGTGGCGACGGGCGACACGACTCCGGCGGCGAGGAACGCGATGCCGGGCTGGTAGCCGAGCGTCGAGAAGTAGTCGACGCCCGTCAGGCACATCACCATCCACCAGGGATGCTGCCGGTGGTCCTCGCCGTCGGGGAGATGCGGGCCGGGCGTCTCTCGCGGCACGCCGTCCAGCAGCCAACTGCGCACGCCCGCCCACTCTCCGTGTCGCTTCGATCACCGACTGTCGAAGATCACGCTACCGACTCGTCCCGCCGGACGGCGCACGGCCCGCCGTCCCGGGCGGGACGACGGGCCGCGGGCGCGCGGATGATCAGGGGGCCGCGCGCACCGCCCGCGCGGCGGCGACCATGTTCCGCAGCGCCGCCTCGGTCTCGGGGTAGGCGCGCGTCTTCAGGCCGCAGTCCGGGTTGACCCAGAGCCGCTCCGGCCCGACCGCCCGCAGCGCCGCCCGCAGATTGCGCTCGATCTCCTCGGCCGAGGGCACGCGCGGCGAATGGATGTCGTACACGCCCGGGCCGATCCCGTTCGCGTACCCCGCCGCGCGCAGGTCGCCGACCAGCTCCATCGCAGACCGGGCCGCCTCGACGCTGGTGACGTCCGCGTCGAGGTCGCCGATCGCGCCGATGATCTCGCCGAACTCCGCGTAGCACATGTGCGTGTGGATCTGCGTGGCGTCCGCGACCCCGGACGTCGCGAGCCGGAACGCCCCGACCGCCCACGCCAGGTAGTCCGCGTGCTCCGCGCGGCGCGGCGGCAGGAGTTCGCGGAGCGCGGGCTCGTCCACCTGGACGACGCCGATCCCGGCCGCCTCCAGGTCGCCGATCTCGTCCCGCAGCGCCAGCGCGACCTGCCGCGCGGTGTCGGCGAGCGGCTGGTCGTCGCGGACGAACGACCACGCCAGCATCGTCACCGGCCCGGTCAGCATCCCCTTCACCGGGCGGTTCGTCAGCGACTGGGCGTAGGTCGTCCACTCGACGGTCATCGGACGCGGACGCGACACGTCGCCGTACAGGATCGGCGGCCGTACGCAGCGCGTGCCGTACGACTGCACCCAGCCGTGCTCGGTGGCGGCGTACCCGTCGAGCTGTTCGGCGAAGTACTGGACCATGTCGTTGCGTTCGGGCTCGCCGTGGACGAGGACGTCCAGCCCGATGTCCTCCTGGAGCCGGACGACCCGGGCGATCTCATCCTTCATCGCCCGCGTGTAGGCGGCGTCGTCGAGCCGTCCGGCCTTGTGGTCGGCGCGGGCGCGGCGGAGCGCGGCGGTCTGCGGGAACGACCCGATCGTCGTCGTGGCGAGGTCGGGCAGGCCGAGCCGGGCGCGCTGCGCGGCGAACCGGACGGCCCGGTCGCCGCGCCGCGCGTCGTCGAGCACGTCCAGCCGGGCGCGGACCCGGGGGTCGGGACGCGGACGCGCCGGAGCCGGGGCGTCCAGGTCGAGCGTGCGGCCGAGCGCGACCACCTCGGCGACCTTCTGCCGCGCGAACGCCAGCCGTCCGCGCACGTCGGCGGGCAGCGCGGTCTCGGCGTCCAGGTCGAGCGGGACGTGCAGCAGCGAGCACGACGTGCTCACCTCGACCTTGTCGCTGAGCCCGAGCAGCGCCGGGAGGACCGCCTTGACCCGTGCGACGTCGGTGCGCCACACGTTGCGGCCGTCAACCATGCCCGCAACGACGGTCGTCCGAGGCAGGCCGCCGATCGAACCGAGGACGTCCACGTTGCGCGGCCCGGCCACGAAGTCCAGCGCCACCGCTTCCACCGGGGCCGTACCGAGTGCGCGCAGTGCGTCCGCGCCGATCGTCCCGAAGTAGGACGCGACGAGGATCCGGGGCCGGCTGGGCAGCGCCGCGAGCCGCCGGTAGACCCGCGCGAGCGCCGCCGTCTCGGCGTCGGTGCGGTCGGCGACGAACGCGGGCTCGTCGAGCTGCACCCACGCCGCGCCCGCCCCGGCGAGGCGTTCCAGCAGCTCGGCGTACACCTCGACCAGGCCGTCGAGCAGGTCGAGCGGCCGGAACCCGGCGGGCGCGTCCGGCGCCGCCTTGGCCAGCAGCAGGTAGGTCAGCGGGCCCACCAGCACCGGACGGGTCTCGACGCCGAGCCCGCGCGCCTCCTGGTACTCGGCGATCGGCTTCGCCCGCGCGCCCTCGGCCAGCGCGAACCGGGTGCCGGGACCGATCTCCGGGACGATGTAGTGGTAGTTGGTGTCGAACCACTTCGTCATCTCCAGCGCCGGGACGTCCGGGACACCGCGCGCCATCGCGAAGTACCGATCCAGCCCGGTGAGATGGCGGTACCGGTCGGGCACCGCGTCGACCAGCACGCTGGTGTCGAGCATGTGGTCGTAGAGCGAGAAGGTGTTGGACGGGATCGTGTCGAGGCCCGCGTCGCGCAGCTCCGTCCACACCGCGCGGCGCAGCTCGCGTGCGGTGCGGGTGAGCGCGGCGGCGTCCGACCGTCCGGCCCAGTAGTCCTCGACGGCGAACTTCAGTTCCCTGTGGGCACCGATCCGGGGGTATCCGAGGATCGTCGTTCTCATCGGCAGCATCCCTCGCCTTGCCAGGCGCGGCGTCCGGAGACGGCTCGGCGCGCACGGCGGGGCTCACCCCGGCGGGCGCGTCCCGGGCCCTCCCACGAGGCCGCGGACCACCGCGCGCCGGGCGGCGCGCGGGCGGAGGCAGGTCTTCGGACTCGCGGGCGCCATGCCGGACGGGCATGTCCTACTGGCCGTCGCTTCCCAGGCGGGTGCGCCCAGTGCGTATGACGGCGGTCGTTCCCACTCACCGCTGCGGGGCAGTCCCGGATTCGCACCGGGTTCCCTCTTACGACACCCGGATCGCGGGGACCCGGGTGAACCGTCCGCGTTCCCGAGTCTAGCGATGCTCTATCCCTACCGTTTAAGTTGACAATCCGCCGACGGCTGCTCCATGATCGCGAACGTTGTCCCCTCGCTGCCCTGGAGTCTGTTTTGAGTGGTTTTGAGCCGTCGCGGCGGAACGTGCTCGCGGCCGGGGCCGGCGGCGCGCTGGCGGCGGCCCTCACCGCCCGTCCCGCCGCCGCGGCGTCGGCGCGGCGGCCGAACATCCTGTGGCTGATCAGCGAGGACAACAACCCCTACATCGGCGCGTACGGCGACCGGGTGGCACGCACGCCGACGCTGGACCGGCTCGCGCGGGACGGCGTCCGGTACGAGAACGCCTTCTCCGCCGCGCCCGTCTGCGCGCCGTCGCGGTTCGCGCTGGTCACCGGCCTGCCCGCCGAGACCAGCGGCCCGGCCGAGAACATGCGCGCCGTCGGGCGCCTGCCGTCGTTCGCGCGGGCCGTCCCGGAGTACCTGCGCGCGGCCGGCTACTACTGCACGAACAACGCCAAGAGCGACTACAACTCGCCGATCGACCCGGCGCGGGTGTGGGACGCGTCCAGCACCACCGCGCACTGGCGGAACCGCCCCGCCGACGCCCCGTTCTACTCGGTCTTCACCTACATGACGACCCACGAGTCGCAGATCTTCACCGCCGGGCCCGGCCGCACGCGCCCCGAGGACGTCCGCGTCCCCGCCTACGTGCCCGACGTGCCCGCGATCCGCGAAGACCGCGCCCGGTACTACGACCTGATGGAGAAGATGGACGGGCAACTCGCCGCCCGCCTGGCCGAACTGGAAGCCGACGGGCTCGCCGAGGACACCATCGTGTTCTACTTCGGCGACAACGGCGGCATCCTCCCCCGCAGCAAGCGGTACTGCTACGACAGCGGACTGCGCACACCCCTGATCGTCCGGTATCCGCGCAAATGGGCGCACCTGGCCCCCGCACGACCCGGCTCGGTCATCACTGCGCCCATCACCGTGTCCCTGGACCTACCGCCAACCGTCCTCGGACTGGCGGGCCTGCGGGCGCCGAGCCACATGACGGGCACGTCCCTCGCCGCGCGGCACCGTCCCGCCTACGCATTCGGGATGCGCAACCGGATGGACGAGCGCTACGACATCGTCCGTACCGTCCGCGACGAACGGTTCCGCTACATCCGCAACTACAGCCCGCACCGCCCGTACGGGCAGCACCAGGCGTACGCATGGCAGCAGAAGGGTTACCAGGTCTGGGAGCAGGCGCATCTGGACGGCACGCTGACGCCCGTCCAGGAGCGCTTCTGGCGCGAGAAGCCCGCCGAGGAGCTGTACGACCTGCGCGCCGACCCGGACGAGGTCCGCAACCTGGCCGCCGACCCGCGCCACCGGAGCCACCTGAACCGGCTGCGCCGCGCACTCGACCAGCACCTCCTCGACGTCAACGACAACGGCTTCATCCCCGAGGGCTCCGCGCTGGAGGGCTACGACGCGAGCCGCGCGCCGGGCGCGTACCCGCTGCGCCGCGTGCTGGACGTAGCCGGAACCGCGATCCGCCGCGACCCCCGCGACGTCGCGAGACTCACCCGCGCCCTCGCCGACGACAACGAAGTGATCCGCTACTGGGCCGCGTCCGGCCTGCTCATGCAGAAGGGCAAAGCCGCCGCACCGGCCGCAGACGCCCTGACCCGAATACTCACCAACGACCCGTCGCCCCAGGTCCGCATCGTCGCCGCCGAAACCCTGGCCCGCCTCGGCGACCGTACCGAACAGGCGGTCTCCTACCTCGCCTCCACATTGGACGACCACCCGGACGCGCAGGTGCGGCTCCAGGCCCTCAACGCGCTCACCTACCTCGGGGACGCCGCACGCCCCGCGCTGCCCGCCATCGACCGCGCCGCGCGCTCGACCGCCGAGTACCTGCACAACGCCGGGAAGTACCTGAGCCTCGTCCTGGCCGGCGCCTACACGCCCGCCACCCCGATCTTCGGCGCCTGACCCCCGTAACGCCCGCCGCCGCCCGGACCAAGGAGGGGAGAAAACCGACACGGGAGGCGAGCCTGTATGACCGCTGACGAACCGGAGGTCCGGGCGATCGGGCGAGATCCCGCCGTGTTCGAGGCGTTCTACCGCCGTCACGTCCGCATGGTGACGGGCTTCGTCGCCCGCCGCACCGGCGACCCGCACGCGGTGGACGACCTCACCACCGAGATCTTCCTCGCCGCCGTCGAGGCGGCCGACGGGTACCGCCCCGGACGCGGCAGCCCGTCGGCGTGGCTGGTGGGCGTCGCGCGCAACGTCCTCGCCGCCGAGCGCCGCAGTTCCGCCCGCCGGCTGGACGCGCTGGCCCGCGCCGCCGCCCGGCGCCCGCTGGACGACGACGCCGTCGCCCGGCTGGAGGAGCGCATCGACGCCGAACGCGACGCGCGCCGCGTCCGCGCGGAGATCGCGGGCCTGCCGCCCGGCCCGCGCGCCGTCCTCGAACTGGTCGACGTGGACGGCCTGACGATCACCGAGGCCGCCGCCGTCCTGCGGATCCGGCAGGGGACGGCCCGCGTCCGGCTGCACCGCGCCCGTCGGCTGCTCCGGCAGGCGCCCACGACCGAACCGACGCTGGAGGGAATCTCATGACGACCACCGACCGGCCGCTGGAGCCGTTCGAGGAGCGGCGGCTCGCCGAGCTGAAGGCGTTCGTGGCCGCCCGCGCGGACGCGGCGCCGTCCCGCCGCCCGCGCGCGGCCCTGGCCGCGTCGGCGGCGGCGCTGACGCTCGCCGCGTCGGCGGCCGTGGCGCTGGCGACGTCGGGCGGGCCCGCGGCGCAGGCGTACGCGATCGAGCGGAAGCCGGACGGCGTCGTCTACGTCCGCATCCGGGACGGCGTGGATGCGGGCGCGCTGACCCGTCAGCTCGAACGCCTCGGCGTGCCGGCCCGCGTCTACTCCGTCCCGGAGGGCGAGGTCTGTCACCAGCCGCACGTCGCGCTGGTGGACGACGTCCCGCGCGGCCTCTACGGCCTGCCCGGCGGCGGCGTCGAAGGGCACCGGGCGGCGGCGGGCGAGATGGTGATCCGCATGGACACGCGTCTGTTCCGTCCGGGCCAGTACTTGCTGTTCGGGCTGAAGAAGCAGCACGGGACGTGGTTCAACGTCAGCCAGTACCTCGTGACGGGCCGGGTGGAGCCGTGCCGCTTCGTCCCCGCGCCCCCGGCCCGGACCCTCCCCACCGAAGACGGTCAGGAGGTCGTACTCGTGGAGCCGTCGATCGTGGTCCCGTAACGGAGAACGGCCCCCGGCGGGCGAGCCGGGGGCCGTTCACCGAACGGGGGTCAGAAGGCTTCTTCGGGGAGTTCCATCACGTCGAGCGTGGTGGCCTCGACGATCGCGCGGTCGGACGCGAGGCGCGGCAGCACCGTCTGGACGAAGAACTGCGCCGCCGTGACCTTGCCGGTGTAGAACGCCTGGTCGGCGTCGGACACGTCGCCCCCGCCGAGCTTGCGCAGGGCGATCTCGGCCTGGCGCAGCAGCAGCCAGCCGACGACCAGGTCGCCGAGGGCCAGCAGCAGCCGGGACGAGTTGAGCCCGATCTTGTAGAGGAGCTTCGGGTCCTCCATCGAGCCGAGCGCCCAGCCGACCATCGGCTCGATGATGCCCTGGACGTCCTCCAGCGCGCGGTTCAGCAGCGCCCGCTCGTTCTTGAGCCGGCCGTTGCCCGCGTCGCCCTCGGCGAACGCCTTGATCTCGCCGGACAGCGCCTTGAGGGCCTCGCCGTTGTCCCGGAGGATCTTGCGGAAGAACAGGTCCTGGCCCTGGATCGCGGTCGTGCCCTCGTACAGGGTGTCGATCTTGGAGTCCCGGATGTACTGCTCGATCGGGTACTCCTGGAGGAAGCCCGACCCGCCGTACGTCTGGAGCGACTCGGCGCCGAGCAGCGCGTAGGCCCGCTCGGACCCGAAGCCCTTGACGATCGGGAGCAGCAGGTCGTTGATCTTCTCGGCCAGCTCGTCCTTGCGGCCCTCGAACTGCGCGATCTGCACGGTGTCCTGGTAGGACGCGGTGAGCAGCACGAGCGCCCGCATGCCCTCGGCGTAGGCCTTCTGCGTGAGGAGGCTGCGCCGGACGTCCGGGTGGTGGGTGATCGCGACGCGCGGGGCGGCCTTGTCGGTCATCTGGGTGAGGTCGGCGCCCTGCACCCGGTTCTTCGCGTAGTCCAGCGCGTTGAGGTAGCCGGTGGACAGCGTCGCGATGGCCTTGGTGCCGACCATCATCCGCGCGTACTCGATGACCATGAACATCTGCTTGATGCCCTGGTGCACGTCGCCGACCAGGTAGCCGATCGCGGGGTGCTTCTCGCCGAGGGTCAGCTCGCAGGTCGTGGAGACCTTGAGGCCCATCTTCTTCTCGACGTTGGTGACGTAGGCGCCGTTGCGCGCGCCCAGCTCACCGGTCTCGACGTCCACGAGGTACTTCGGCACGAGGAACATCGACAGGCCCTTGGTGCCGGGTCCGGCGCCCTCGGGACGGGCCAGCACCAGGTGGAAGATGTTCTCGGACATGTCGTGCTCGGCCGAGGTGATGAAGCGCTTGACGCCCTCGATGTGCCAGGTGCCGTCGGGCTGCTCGACGGCCTTGGTGCGGCCCGCGCCGACGTCGGAGCCCGCGTCGGGCTCGGTCAGCACCATCGTCGCGCCCCACTTGCGCTCCAGCGCCAGCTCGGCGAACTTCTTCTGCTCGGGCGTGCCGATGTTCCACAGGATGTGGGAGAAACCGGGGCCGGCGGCGAACATGTAGACGGCCGGGTTCGCGCCCAGCACCTGCTCGGCGATCGCCCAGGTCAGGCTGCGCGGGGCGCCGGTGCCGCCGAACTCGGGGGAGAGGTCGACGCGGTACCACTCGGCGTCCATCCACGCCTGGTAGGACTTCTTGAAGCTCTCCGGCATCGCGACGGTGCCGGTCGCGGGGTCGAACTTCGGCGGGTTGCGGTCGGCGTCCTCGAACGACTCGGCGAGGGGGCCCTCGGCGAGCCGGTTCACCTCGTCCAGGATGCTCCGGACGGTGTCCTCGTCCAGCTCCGCGTACGGGCCGCTGCCGAGCAGGTCCTGGCGGTTGAAAACCTCGAAGAGGTTGAACTCCAGGTCCCGGAGGTTGCTCTTGTAGTGCCCCATCGAACACTCCGTTGGTCCGGCGGCGCGCTCGTGGCCCCGCGGTCGTACTGGTCAGTAACTCAAGTTCATGCTACCCGCTGGTAACCAGTGCGCAACCCGCAGCACCCGGTGGATTGCGGGCACGCCAGTGAACTCTGGATGGACGGGTAAGTGACGTGCATCACACGCCCGCCGGAAGAGGGCCCGC
The DNA here is from genome assembly GCF_002911665.1 of Actinomadura rubteroloni. Taxonomy (NCBI): domain Bacteria; kingdom Bacillati; phylum Actinomycetota; class Actinomycetes; order Streptosporangiales; family Thermomonosporaceae; genus Actinomadura; species Actinomadura rubteroloni. The sequence continues at coordinate 283,099 of NZ_MTBP01000001.1, read as the reverse complement.
GAATCCGGACGGTCATCTGCCGCTTTCACTCCCGGGTCGCCGGACGGTCACCGGAACGCCGCCGCACGGCGTCCCCGAGTGTGCTTGACGTCACTGCCGACCTACCGATAACACAATTCAGGTCTCATTACTGGTAGAACCGACAAACGCCGCATCAGGCCCCTGGCGTCACGGGGCGCCGTCGCACTTCCGGAGCGCCCGGCTCCGCCACCCCCGCCACCCCCGCACCGCGCCGGGCCGGACTCGATCGCCGCCGGGCGGGTGTGAGCCCGCGCACAGCGTGCAAGAGAGGACGGCCATGAGCCCCATCGACTCCCCGCGCCTCACCGTCATCGGCACGGGCTACCTCGGTGCCACGCACGCCATCTGCATGGCCGTGCTCGGCTACGACGTGCTCGGCGTCGACGTGGACGAGGAGAAGATCGCCAAACTCCAGTCCGGCGAGACGCCCATCTTCGAGCCCGGCCTGCCCGAACTGCTCACCAAGGCGCTGGAATCGGGACGGCTGCGCTTCACCACGTCCTATACCGAGGCCGCTCGGTTCGGGGACGTCCACTTCATCTGCGTCGGAACCCCGCAGCAGGCCGGATCCGACGCCGCCGACGTCTCCTACGTGGACGCCGCCGTCCGCAGCCTCGCCCCGCACCTGGACCGCCGCGCGCTCGTCGTCGGCCGCTCCACCGTCCCGGTCGGCACCGCCGAGCGGCTGACCGGCGTGCTGCGCGAGCTGGCGCCCGCCGGGTCCGGCGTCGAACTCGCCTGGAACCCCGAGTTCCTGCGCGAGGGCTTCGCCGTGGACGACACCCTGCACCCCGACCGGCTCGTGTTCGGCGTCCAGTCCGACTGGGCGGAGGAGCGGCTGCGGGCGGCGTTCCGGCCCGTCCTGGAGTACGGGGCGCCGGTCGTCCGGACCGACCTCGCGACCGCCGAGCTGGTCAAGGTCGCCGCGAACTCCTTCCTGGCCACCAAGATCTCCTACATCAACGCGATGGCCGAGGTCTGCGAGGCCGTCGGCGCGGACGTCAAGGACCTCGCCGACGCCCTCGCCCTGGACGACCGCATCGGCGGGCGCTTCCTCAAACCAGGTCTCGGCTTCGGCGGCGGCTGCCTGCCCAAGGACATCCGCGCGTTCGCGCACCGCGCCGAGGAGATCGGCGTCGGCCAGGCCACGTCGTTCCTCCGCGAGGTCGACAAGATCAACCAGCGGCGGCGGGCCCGGACGGTCGACCTCGTCGGCGAACTGCTCGGCGGCCGGATCGCGGGCGCCCGCGTCGCGGCCTGGGGCGCGGCGTTCAAGCCGAACTCCGACGACATCCGCGACGCCCCCGCGCTGGAGGTCGCCCGCACGCTGCACGGCCTCGGCGCGGACGTCCGCGTCTACGACCCGGCCGCGCTCGGCAACGCCCGCCGCGCCTTCCCCGAGCTGTCCTACGGCGACTCGGCGCTGGACGTGGCGCGCGGCGCGGACGTCGTCGTGCTGCTCACCGAGTGGACCGAGTTCCGCGAGGTCGACCCGGAGGCGCTCGGCGCCGTCGTCGACCACCGCCGCATCGTGGACGGCCGGCACGTCCTCAACGCCGGACGCTGGCGGGCCGCCGACTGGGAGTACCGGGCGCTCGGCCGCCCCTGACGGAACAAAGCGGCGGCGGCAGGCCGTTGACCCAGGTGGGAGTGGTGATCGCTCTCCCGGACGAGGTGCGCCGTACCCGGTGAGCGAAGACGACGCGTGTTCTTCGTCTGCCGGGAGGCTCATCATGGCGTGGCTCCTCGTGATCATCGCGGGCCTGTTCGAGGTCGCGATGGCCCTTTCCCTCAAGGCCAGCCGCGGGTTCACCGCGCTCGGCCCGTCGCTGTCGTTCCTGTTCTTCTCGGTCCTGAGCTTCGGCCTGCTCAGCCTCGCGCTGAAGCGGCTCGACATCGGCACCGCCTACGCCGTGTGGGTCGGCGTGGGCGCGGTCGGCACGTCCGCGCTCGGAATGGCCGTCCTGCACGACCAGGTGTCGCCGCTCAAGATCGCCGCACTCGCGCTGATCGTCGTCGGCGTCGTCGGCCTGAACCTGGCCGGGGGCGGTCACTGACCGGGGTCGCGAATCGGCTTCGGGACGAAGTGCCTGGAACGTACCCTCCCCGCAGGGCGTCTATGGGATGCCGGGGTGCCGCGGGGCGCCCGTTGCAGGGAGGAATGAGAGCACGTGGTCTTCAAGCGGCTGAGGCAGGCGATGGGCGTGGGCGGCCCGTCCATCGAGACCGTCCTGCACGACCCGAACACGCAGCCGGGCGGTGTCGTCACCGGTGAGATCACCATCATCGGCGGCGAGTACGAGTCCGACATCATCGGCGTGAACCTCGCGCTGCGCACCAAGGTCGAGGTGGAGACCAGCGACAGCGAGTACAACGCGAACCTCACCTACAACCAGATCCCGGTGGCCGGGGCGTTCCGGCTGAACCCGGGCGCGCGGTACGGGATCCCGGTGCAGTTCCCCGTCCCGTGGGAGGCGCCGCTGACCCACATGTACGGGCACCCGCTGCACGGCATGACCGTCGGCCTGTCGACGGAGCTGGAGGTCAAGGGCGCGCTGGACCCGGGCGACCTCGACCCGATCGCGATCCACCCGCTGCCCGCGCAGGAGCGCATCCTCGCGGCGTTCTCCAACCTCGGCTTCCACTTCCGGAACGCCGACTGCGAGAAGGGACGCATTCACGGCGTCCACCAGGAACTCCCCTTCTACCAGGAGATCGAGTTCCACCCGCCGCACCAGTACAACGGCATCACCCAGCTTGAGGTGACGTTCGTGGCGAACCCCCACTCGATGGAGGTCGTCCTCGAGCTGGACAAGCGCGGCGGCCTGTTCACCGAGGGCCACGACTCGTTCAGCCGCTTCACCGTGGACTACGCGACGGTCGACCAGACCTCCTGGGAGCACGAGCTGGACGGCTACCTCCAGCACGCCGGCCGCCGCCGCGGCTTCTTCTGACGCCGTTCCGCCCTCCGCGGTCTTGATCGCGGAGGGCGGACCCCGTAGAAACAGGGTCCGTGCCCGAACCCCCCGGACTGAACTCGGCCGAACGGCGGCTCTGGTCGGCGTTCCCCGCCGGCTCGACCGTCGTCGTCGGCGGCGACCTGCCCACCGGACCGCACCCCGACCGGATCGTCCGCGCCGAGATCATCGCGCGGCTGCTGCTCGGCGGACGGGAGACGCGGCCCGGGTTCGTCCCGGCCGTCCGGCTGCGCGGCGCGTACATCGTCGGACGGCTCGACCTGTCCGGCGGGACGATCGAGCACGAGCTGCGGCTGGAGCGGTGCCGTCTCGTGGAGGCGCCCGACCTGTCCAACGCGCAGACGCGGCAACTGCGGTTCAACGGGTGCAGGATGCCCGGGTTCGACGGCGGCGGGCTGCGCGCGGACGGCTATCTCAGCCTGTCCGACACGCAGATCGACGGCACGCTGAGCCTCACGCGCGCACAGCTCACCGGCGGGCTGCGGCTGAACGCCACGTCCGTCACAGCGCCGTCGGAGGACCGCTGGGCCGTGTTCGCGGGCGGTCTCGTCGTGGACGTCGGCTGTTTCGCCCGGGAGGCCGTCTTCACCGGCGGCGTCCGGCTCACCGGCGCGCGGATGAACGGCGGGCTCTTCATGGAGGGCGCGAAGCTCATCAACCCGGGACGTATCGCCCTCGACGCGCAGAGCATGGTCGTGGAGGACACCGCCGAGTTCAGCCAGGGATTCTCCGCGCTCGGGACGGTCCGGATCCGCAATGCCCGGTTCACCGGGATCGTCTCGTTCTCGCGGGCCTTCCTGGACTCCGGCGACCCCGTCCGGATGGCGCTGCACGCCAGCCACATGACCGCCGACGAGCTGCTGCTCTGGCCGGAGGAGCGGATCAAGGGACGCGTCTCGCTGTCCTACTCCCGCATCTCCCTGGTCATGGACCATCCGGACATCTGGCCGGACGAGCTGTACCTCAACGGCCTGGTCTACGAGACGCTGCGCGGCGGCGAGTTCAAGGACCGGCTGAGCTGGGTCAGCCGCGACCCCGAGTTCCACCTCCAGCCGTTCGAGCAGCTCGCCACCTGGTACCACAGCGTCGGCCACGACGACCTGGCGCGGAAGGTGCAGCTCGCGAAGCTGCGGGCGCGGCGCCGCTCGCTCAACCCGGTCGGCAAGGGGTGGAACACGCTGCTGGACTGGACGGTCGGCTACGGCTACCGCCCGTGGCTGGCGTTCGCGTGGTTCGGCGTCCTGCTCGTCGCGGGGACGGTCGTGTTCTCCCTCGACCGTCCGACGCCCATCAAGCAACCGGCCGAGGTCCCCCGTTTCCACGCTCTCGTCTACAGCCTGGACCTGCTCATACCGATCGACACGTTCGGGCAGCAACAGGCGTTCGACCCGTCCGGGTGGTCCCGCTGGGTCGCGTACGGGCTCGTCGCGGCGGGCTGGGTCCTCGCGACGGCTCTGATCGCCGGCGTGACCCGCGTCCTGCGCCCGAACTAGGGGTCTCACCCAGGCGGCGCGGAAACAATGGCTGGGCCGTAACACTGATATATCGCCCGGCAATGCCGTCGTAACCGTTCCTTTCTAGCGTCACCCCCAGACCGACGCAGGGGGGACGGCGTGAACCCACGGCACCGCGCCGCACCGGCGCGCGCCCGGACCGGCGGCACGCGCGGGAGCATCAGAACGCGCATGGCGGTGATCCTCGCCGTGCCGACGGCGGCGCTCGTCGCGCTCGTCCTCGCCGCGACGCTCGCCCAGGTGAGCGCGGCGGGCCGCGCGGCGACCGTCGCCGACGACGTCGAACTGGCGCTCGCCGCGCAGGAACTCATCCACGCCGTGCAGCGCGAACGCGGCCTCACCAGCGGGCTCATGGGCGGCGCGACCGACTACCGGCCGCGCGTGACCGCCCAGCGCGCGGCGTCCGACCGGGCGAGGACGGCGCTGGACCGGCTGCTGGCGCGGCGCGACGTGCGGGTCGTCCGCGACGGCCTGGCGGGCTTCGACGGCCTCGGCGAGCTGCGCGGCTCCGTGGACGCCGGACACGCGTCCCGCACGGCCGTTCTGGACCGTTACACGGCCGGGATCGCGCGGCTGAACACGGCGCTGCGCGGGCTGGCCACGTCCGACGATCCACAGCTCGCGCGCGGCCTTGACGCGCTCCGGACGCTCGGCGACGCGAAAGAGGCCATGGCGCTCGAACGCGGCCATCTCAACGGCGTGTTCGCGGTCGGACGGTTCACCGTCGCCGACTACCGGCGGTTCACCGAGGTCCGCGCCCGCAAGCTGGACGCGCTGGAGCGCTTCCGCACCGTCGCGACGCCCGTCCGCCGCGACGCGCTCGACGCCGCGCTGCGCACCCGGGCCGCGGGCACCGCCGCCGCGCTGGAGGAACGCGCGCTCCAGGGCGCGGGCGGACGCCGGCTGGGCGTCTCGCCGCCGCAGTGGTGGGCGGCCATGACGACCGTGGTGGACGACCTGCGCGCCGTCCAGCTCGGCGTCGGCGCCGACGTCCGGCACCGCGCCGCCGACCTGCGCGCCGCCGCCCGGCTCCGGCAGGCCGCGTACGGCGGGGGCGCGCTGCTCGTGCTGGTCGTCGCGGTCCTGCTGTGGCTCTACACGGCGCGGTCGATCGTCCGGCCGCTGCGCACGCTGGCCGCCGAGGCGCGCGACGTCGCCGAGCGGACGCTGCCCGCCGCCGTCGCCGCCGTCCAGTCCGGGGAGCGCGCGGGCTCCGTCGAGCCGTCCCGGCTGCTGACCCGCCGGGACGAGTTCGCCGAGGTCGCGGGGGCGCTGGACGCCGTCCGCCGGACCGCCGTCGAGCTGGCGTCCGAGCAGGCGGTGCTGCGCCGCAACTCCGCCGAGTCGCTCGCCAACCTCGGCCACCGCAACCAGAACCTCGTGCGCCGCCAGCTCGGCTTCATCACGACGCTCGAACGCGACGAGACCGATCCCGGCGCGCTGGCGAACCTCTTCGAGCTGGACCACCTCGCCACCCGCATGCGCCGCAACGCCGAGAGCCTGCTCGTGCTCGCCGGACGGCACGCGCCCCGGCGCTGGTCCGGCCCGATCCCGGTCGGGGACGTCCTGCGCTCGGCGTTCGCGGAGGTCGAGGAGTACCGCCGCGTCACGCTCCGCCGGATGGACGACGCGCGGCTCGCGGGCACGGCGGCGGCCGAGGTCGCCCACCTGCTGGCGGAGCTGGTGGAGAACGCCCTGACGTTCTCGCCGCCGGACCGGGAGGTCGAGGTCCAGGCGCGGCTGGCCGACGGCGAGTACCACATCGCGATCGTAGACCAGGGCGTCGGCATGGACCCCGAGGCCCTCGCGGCGGCCAACGAGCGGCTGCGCGGCGAGGGCGGCCACCTGGTCGAATCGGCGCGGCGGCTCGGCCACCACGTCGTCGGACGGCTGGCCGGACGGCTCGGTGTCCGCGTGTGGCTGCACGATTCGCCGCTGACCGGGGTAACGGCGCGGGTGGTGCTGCCGGCGTCGCTGCTGGTCGAGGAGAAGGCCCCCGAGCCCGTGCCCGAGCCCGTCCCGGCCGGGGCGCCGCCGGAACGGCCGGTCGTCGCGCCGGTCACGACCACGCGCAACGGCCTGGTGAAACGCAGCCCGGCGGCGCCGCGCCGTCCCGTCCGCCCGGCCCGGACGGCGCCGCCCCGCGACCCGGCGGAGGTCCGCTCGGTGCTGGAGACGTTCCGCTCCGGCGTCCACCGCGCCCGGTCCGCCGACCCCGACAACGAGGAGACCTCCCCATGACCGTTGCCCGCACCGACGACGTCACCTGGCTGCTGGACGACTTCGTGCGCGGCACCGACGGCGTCGCCGAGGCCGTCGCGGTGTCGTCGGACGGCCTGCTGATGGCCCGCTCGGCGCACACGCGCGCCGACCGGGAGTCGGCCGAGCACCTGGCCGCCATCGTCGCCGGCGTGACGAGCCTCGCGCGCGGCGCGGCCCACCGGTACGACTTCGAGGGCCTGCGCCTGGTCATGATCGAGATGAACCGGGGCTTCCTGCTGATGTCGGTGATCTCCGACGGGAGCTGCCTCGGCGTGGTCGCGTCCGACGGCGCCGACCTCGGGCTCGTCGGCCACCAGATGGCGCTGCTGTGCGACCGGTTCGGAGCGCTCCTCACCCCGCAGCTCGTGTCGGAGCTGAAACTCCAGGTCCTGCGGTGAACGACGACCCGGACCCGATCCTGCGGCCGTTCATCGTCACCGGCGGCCGCACGCATCCGGTGGACCAGCGGCTCCGGGTGGAGACGCTGGTCAGCGCGGCGCCCGCGGCCCTGGCCGCGCCGCTCGGGTTCGAGCGGCGGCGGATCGTGGAGCTGTGCCGCCTGCCGGTGTCGGTCGCCGAGATCGCGCGCGGCGTCGGGGTGCCGGTCGGGGTCGCGCGGGTGCTGGTCGCCGACCTGCTCGCCGAACGGCTGGTGATCGTGCACGCCAACATCACCGACGCGCCGAACGTGACACGTGAACTGCTGGAACGCATCCGGGACGGTGTCCGTGCCCTCTGATCCCGTCTCCGCGAAGATCGTCGTGTCCGGCGGCTTCGGGGTCGGCAAGACGACGTTCGTCGGCGCGCTGTCGGAGATCGCGCCGCTGACGACCGAGGCGGCGCTCACCGAGGTCTCGCGGGGCGTGGATGACACGTCCGCCGTCGCCGCCAAGTCCACCACGACGGTCGCGTTCGACTTCGGGCGCGTCACGCTCGACGGCAACATCGTCCTCTACCTGTTCGGCACGCCCGGCCAGGAGCGCTTCACGTTCCTGTGGGACGACCTGGTGGACGGCACGCTCGGCGCCGTCGTCCTCGTCGACACCCGCCGGATCGACGACGCCTACCCCGCGCTCGACTACTTCGAGTCCGCCGGGATCCCGCTCGCGATCGGCGTCAACCAGTTCCCCGACGGCGAGCGGTACGCGCTGGAGGAGGTCCGCGAGGCGCTCGGCATCGGGGCCGGGGTGCCGCTCGTGCCGTGCGACGCCCGGGACAGGACGGCCGTGAAAGGCGTCGTCCTCGCTTTGCTCGACCTCGTCATCGAGGGCGCCTGAACCCGGCGGGCGCGCGAGGCGTCGATCCAGGTACGGGAGTCCACGAGAATGGGGCGTCATGGGCACGTATCTGATCACCGGGGCGACCGGCGGCATCGGCACCGCCGTCGCGGGGCTGCTGCGCGACAAGGGGCACGACCTCATTCTCAGCGGACGCTCGCCGGAGCGTCTGGCCGACCTGGCCGAGACGCTGCGCAAGGGCGCGCACGCGCGCACGCAGGCGTTCCACGTCGGGTCCGGGGGCGCGCCGGCCGCCGGGCCGGGGATCACGACGCTCCCGCTCGACCTCACCGAGCCGCGCCGGCTGGAGGCCCGGCTCGTCGCCGCCGGGCCGCCCGGACGGCTGGACGGGCTGATCCACGCCGCCGGGGTCGTCCACCTCGGCACGGTCGGGGAGCTGGAGGCCGACGACTGGCTCGACCACGTGACCGTCAATCTCGTCTCGGCGGCGGAGCTGACGCGGCTGCTGCTGCCCGCGCTGCGCGCCGCGTCCGGGGACATCGTGTTCGTCAACTCGACGGCGGGCCTGCGCGCCAACCCGGGCTGGTCGGCGTACGCGGCGAGCAAGGCCGGGCTGCGGTCGCTGGCGGACGCCCTGCGCGCCGAGGAGGCGGACGTGCGCGTCACCACCGTCTTCCCCGGACGCACCGCGTCGCGGATGCAGGAGAGCGTCCGCGCCCAGGAGGGACGTTCGTACGACCCGAGCGACTACGCGTCCGCCGAGACGGTCGCCAAGGTGCTCGTGAGCGCGCTGGAGGCGCCGCGCGACGCCGTGGTGGCCGAGGTGTCGGTCCGGCCGCACTGACGCGGCGTCAGGCGTGGGCGCTGCGGCGGAGCGCCCACGCGGCGGCCACGCCGCCGATCAGCCCGAACAGGTGCCCCTGCCAGGACACGCGCGGGTCGCTCGGCAGGACGCCGAACACGAGCGTCCCGTAGAACGCGACGACGGCGACCGCGATGACGATGTCGGTGATGCGGCGCTCGAACACGCCCCGGCCGAGCAGGTACCCGAAGAACCCGAAGATCAGGATGCTGGAGCCGAGCGTGTTCGCCGAGCCGGTGAACCACACGCCGAGCCCGCCGGTCACGATGACGATCAGCGACATCCCGAGGAACTTGGCGATCCCGCGCCAGGCCGCGAGGAAGCCGAGCACGACGAACGGGACGGTGTTGCCCGTCAGGTGGTCGAAGCCGCCGTGCAGGAACGGCGCGGTGAAGATGTCGGGAAGATCGGCGACGTCGCGGGGCTGGATGCCGTAGCGGTCCAGTGAGTTGTCCGTGGCGACGTCGACGATCTCCAGCAGCCACATCACGGCGGTGACGGCGAGGACGAGCACCGCCGCCGACGCGGCCCGCGCGCCCTGCGTCGCGAGCCCGGCGGACGGGCGCTGGTCGGGGACCGGGTGGCTCATGGCATCACCGTAAGGCGAGGAGGTGCGTGCGTCACCCGGTTCAACGTCCGGATCGCCGGGAACGTGCCCGGTCAGGCGGCGTCGGCGCCGACCGGGACGTCGCCCCGGACCATGATGACCGGCAGCCGCCGGCGGGCGGGCGCCTCGGCGTTGCGGCGCAGCCGGCGGCGCTCCTCGGGCGTCGTGCCGCCCCAGATGCCGTCCGGCTCGCCGACGCGCAGCGCCCAGGTCAGGCACTCGCTGGTCACGGGGCAGTTTCCGCAGACCCGCTTCGCCGCCCGCTCCTGTTCCTTCAGGATGGACGCCGAGTACCCGATCGGGAAGAAGAGGTCGGGATCGGCGCCACGGCAGATGGCGTGGTCGCTCCAGTGTTCTTCGGTGCTCGGTGTCGACATGACGTCTCCCTGCGGCGGTTCGCGCCGGGTGCAGAAGCGGGGTGGGTTTCTCCTCCACCTAACGTAGTACTACGTCCGGTAGTACTACAAGTCGTTGGGACAAAGGCCGGAGAACGTCCCGATAGCCTGTTGACGTGCGGCGTGATCCAGAAGTGACCTTTCGCGAGGCGACGCGGGACGACCTCCCCGCGATCGTCCACCTGCTGGCCGACGACCCGTTGGGCGCGACCCGCGAAGCTCCCGGCGAGGTCATCCCGGCTGCCTACTTCGACGCCTTCGCGGCCATCGAGAAGGACCCGAACAACTTCCAGATCGTCGCCGAGATCGACGGCGTCCTGGCGGGCACGTTCCAACTCACCTACCTCCCCGGCCTCACCTACACCGGGGGCGAGCGCGCCCAGATCGAGGGCGTGCGCGTCGCGGCCGAGCGGCGCGGCCACGGCATCGGCCAGATCATGATCGGCTGGGCGATCGACCAGGCGCGGGCCCGGGGCTGCCGCGTCGTCCAGCTCACGACCGACCGCCAGCGGCCCCAGACGATCCGCTTCTACCAGAAGATCGGCTTCATCCCGTCCCACATGGGCATGAAGTACCACCTGCGAGAGGACTGAACCTTCATCGTGCGGTGCGGACCTTGGCGACCTTCGCGCCGTCCGCGCCGACCGGCGCGGTGACCTGCGACCGCAGCCACAGGCCGAGCACCGCCGTCAGCAGCGCGCCCGCCGTCGTGATCTGCTTCTGGTCGATGTCCGCGCCGAACGACACGGCGAGCTGGAGCAGCGCGGCCAGCACGCCCGACGCGGCCGGGACGATCTGGTCGCGCGCGACCGACACGGCGATGACGAGGCCCATCACGGCCGTCGTCGCGGCGTTGATCCACGCCTGCTGCTGCTCGCTGAGATCGACGCCCCACGCGACGAGGAACTGGACGGCGACGGTGGTGAGGGCGGTCCACAGGGCGGGCTCGCGCCCGAGAATCTTCATGATCGCTCCTTGCGTCCGGTCCGGGAGGTGACCGGGACCACGATTCCCCTGAAGGTGTTCCCCCCGCCGGGACGACGTCCACTGGTCACTTTCCCGACGGCTCGTAGACTGGTGGGCCGACTCAGGGGGTGGTCGGAATGCCGGGGCAACCGAGATGCGACGAAGCGCTCGCGCTGGCTTTCGAGGTGCTGGGCAAACGCTGGACCGGGATGCTGCTCGGAGTGCTCGCCGAAGGGGACGCGGGATTCGCCGAACTGCGCCGGGGAATCGGCGGCATCAGCGACTCGGTGCTCTCCGCCCGGATCACCGAACTGGTCGGGACGGGCCTGATCGAGCGCGAGCCGCCCGACGGGCTCCGGTACCGCCTCACCGCGACGGGCCGTGCGCTCGTCCCGTCTCTGAACGAATTGACCCGCTGGGCGAACGCCCACCTGATGCCCCAGCGCGCCTGACGCTCAGCCCCGCCCCTCCATTCTGGCGAGCCCCTGCCGGCGGTCCACGGTGTCGGGGTGGTCCGGTCCGAGGACGCGCTCGCTGATCTCCACCACGGCGCGGAGTTCGCTGGTGGCCTCGTCGGGGCGGCCCGCTTCCGCGAGGACGGCCGCGCGGTTGTTGCGGGCGATGAGCATGTGCGGATGCTCCCGGCCGAGAACACGTTCCCCGGCCTCCAGCAAGGCCCGGTATTCGGCTTCGGATTCCTCCAGCCGTCCCAGTTCGTGCAAAACGCGAGCGAGGTTGTTGCGGCTCGCGAGGGTCTCGGGGTGCTCGGTTCCGAGGAGGCGCGCGGACGCTTCGAATTCGGCGCGGTGCTCGATTTCCGCCTCGTCCAGGCGGCCGAGGTCGGTCAGGACGAGGCCGAGGGAATTGCGGGCGATGAGCGTGCTCGGGTGGTCTGGGCCGAGCGTTCTCTCCAGGGCGGTGAGGACGGCCCGCTGCTCGGTCTCGGCTTCGTCCAGCCGGCCCTGGAGATAGAGCAGGTTGACCAGGTTGCCGCGGGCGTCCAGCGTGTCGGGATGGTCGGGGCCGAGGACGCGCGCGGTGATTTCCAGCCCCGCCCGCTGTTCGGCGTGGGCCTCTTCCAGGCGTCCCATGTCGCGGAGCACGATGGCCAGGTTGGTGCGGGCGGCGAGAACGGTCGGATGCTCCGGCCCGTGTTCGTTCGTGCGCGCCTCGATGGCCTGGAGCAGGGCCGTTTCGGAAAGGCGGTAGCGGCCCTGGCCGTAGGCGGTCGCGGCGATCTCGTGGGCGTCGTCGGCGCGGGCGTGGCGGAGCGCGGCCGTAATGGTCTCTTCGGGGGCGTGGGTGCCGGGCGCGGCGGCGCGCTGGACGTCGTCCAGCAGATAGTCGAAAAGCTCGTAGGTGCCGTCGTCGGCGGCGTGCAGCGGGGCGTTCCCCGAGTCGCGGAGCCGAGTCGCCCACTCCCAGGCCTTCTCCTCGGACTCGGGGCTGAGGCGTGAGCCGCCGCGTTTTTCCAGGTAGAGGCCGTGGGTCTCGTCGAGCAGCGCGCGGGGGAGCGGCGCGGCGAATCCGGCGCAGCGCAGATCGACGGCGGCGGCGATGAGCGCGGCGGCGCGCGGATGCGTCCCGCGCGCCCACGCCCGCTCCCATTCCTCTTTCAGTTGCGGGCCGGCGGCCAGGTATTCGGGGACGCCGAGGACGTCCGCGCTGGAAAGGGCGTCGGCGATCCGGGAGTCGTCGTCGGCCAGCCCGGCGGCGCGCTCTTTCTCCGGTGCGCTGAACAGCCGCTCCACAAGGATCCGGTCGGCCTGTTCGAGGACGGCGCGGCTTTCGCGGCTCAGCCGGCGGCCTTCGTCGTCGTCGCCCGAGACCAGCCGGTCCTCCTCGGCGGCGCGCAGGGTCGCGAGGACGATCCGGTGATGCCCCGGCCCCTCCAGCAGTTCGGCGACCTCTTTGCGCGTCAGGCCGCCGGGCCCGAGAAAGCCTTCCAGGTCGTCCAGCCAGAGAACGCAGTGCCGCAACGTCATCGCCTCGGCCACGGCCGCCGCGACACCGTCCCGCCGCACCGGCATCACCAGACGATGATCGGGCAGCACGGCCCGCATAGCCTCGAACGCCGCCCGCGTCTTTCCCGCAGTGGAATCGCCGACCAGCAGAACGAAACCGGGAGCCGCCAGCGCGGCGCGGAGCCGTCCGTCGAAATCGCGCGGGACATAGGCCGGAACACGATCCCCGCCCGAATCGCGGCGCCGCGCCGGATGCACGCCGACCGCCCGGACCGGATCGGTGATCTCCCGGACGCGCGGCAGTTTCCCGGCGGGCGCGAACGTCCCTTTGGCCAATTCCCGGGCGTGCGCCTCACGCGACTGGACGGCGTTCTCGAACCGCGTCCTCCAGACCCCGGCGAGCAGCGCGGCGACGGGCACGACGAGCGCGGCGCCCGTCAGCAGCCGCCAGTCCTTGATCCCGGCCGCCGCGAGCACCCCCGGCGTCGCCACCAGCAGGGCCGCAGCACCCGCGAGGAACCCGACTCCGATCACGCGGCGTGTCACGGCGCCCACGCTGCCACACGTCCAACCGCCGCGCGGCCCGATGACCTCACCAGGCCACGGCCGGCGGACGCCCGTCCGCCGGCCGCGGCGATCAGCCGGCGGGGGGCTGCTGCGGGACGGGCAGCGCGTTCCGCTCGGACCTCTCCCACTCGTCGACGTTCCGGAGCAGCGCCTCCAGGTAGGACCGCAGATGGGTGCGGTAGACGTCGCTGTAGGTCCGCAGGTAGGCGATCTCCCGCTCCATCGCCTGCCGGCCGCCCTCGGGCGGTTGCGGCGGCGCCGCCGGCGCGGCCGGCCGCGACTGGGCCGCGACGGCCTGCCGCGCCGCCTCCTCGGCGATCCGGGCGGCCTGCTGGTGGGCCTCCTCCATCATCAGCTCCGCACGGCCGCGCGCGTCGGACAGGATCGCCTCGCGGTGGAGCCGGGCCTCGTGGGCCAGTTCGCGCGTGTACCGCTCGGCGTCGGCCACGTACAGGTCGGCGGTCTGCTGCGCCTGCGACAGGATCCGCACGGCCTGGAAGTGCGCCTCCTCGGGCGGCATCCCGCCGCGTGCGCCGCCGGACGCGAGCCGCTCGCGCAGCTTCTGCACCTCCTCGGCCAGCGCCGACTTCTCGTTGCCGAGCTGCGCCAGCTCGGCGACGACCCGGTCCAGGAACGCGCGGACGTCCTCCTCGTCCAGCCCGCGGCGGCCGAGGCCGGCCCGCGCGAAGCTCACGCTGCGGACCGCGCTGGGCGCCAGGCGGTCCGAGCGCTGGACGAGGAAGCCGCCGGGCGTGTTCGGCGCGGGAGCGGAGGCGTCCTCGGCCGGGGGACGGCTCGTTTGGTGCACGGGCAGATACGGGGGCTCGCCGCCAGCGGCGTTCGGGGGGTTCAACGGTTCACCTCTGTGTGTCAACGAAGGTTTCCTGCCGGACGAGGGCGCGGTCCACGCCGAGCTGCACGAGCCGTTCCACGGTGTTGGCGACCATGGCCGCCGGGCCGCAGACGTACGCGTCGTGCCCTCGCCACGAGCCCCGCCGGGCGAGGACGTCGGGAAGCGCGCCGTATTCGAGGTCGGACTCCTCCGGCGGCGGGCCGGTCCGCGTGAGGGAGCCGTCCGGCCCCGGCCGCACGTCGAAGAATCCCGGGCGCGGCGGCCCCTCGTCGGACACGGCCGCCACCACGGTGAGCCACGGCGACTCGGCGGCCCGCTTGCGCAGGTCCTCCAGGTCGTAGAGCGCGTCCCGGGTGCGGGCGCCGAAGAACAGGTGCACGGCGGGCGGCCGTGCGGGCCGCCGGCCGAGCTGTTCCAGGATCGCCTTGATCGGCGCGAGGCCGGTGCTCCCGGCGACGAGCACGATGTCCCGGGGTGACGACTCGTCCAGCACCAGCGTGCCGATCGGGGCGCCGATCCGCATCCGGTCGCCGGGCTGCAGGGCGCGTACCATCACCGGGCTGACCGAGCCGCCGTCGACGAGCCGGACGTGGAAGTCCAGCGTGTTGTCGGGACGCGGCGCGTTGGCCATCGAGTAGTAGCGCCACTGCCGCAGCCGCGCGGGCACCTCGATCGCCACGGACTGCCCCGGCAGGTACGGCAGCGGCCGGTCCGGCTCGACGCGGACGACGGCGAGGTCGAACCGGCGGCGCTCCACCGCGACGACGCGGCCCTCCCACCACGGCGGGCTGGTGAGCGAGTCGTCGGCCGAGGCCTCCTGCATGACCTGCGCGACGACGCCGTACGCGGCGCCCCAGTCGGCCTCCAGCTCCGGCGTCCAGTACGACCCGGAGAAGTACTTCAGCGTCCTGATCAGGCTCGCGCCGACCGGCGCGTAGTGCTCGGCGACGATCCCGAACTTGCGGTGGTCGCGCCCGAGCTGCTGGAGGAACGGGACGAGTTCCGGCAGGTCGTCCACGCGGGAGACGATGAGGCCGAGGGCGCGCAGGAGCTTGTCCCGCTGGCCCGTCATCCCGATCGGGAACATGTCCCGCAGATGCGGGTTGGCGACGAACAGGTCGCTGTAGAAGAACAGGGCCACGGCGTCGCCCTGCTCGGCCACGCGGGCGAAGTTCTCCTTCAATCGTTGTGCGTCCACACGACCTCCTGGTAGCGGTCATGGTCAAGTGGGGACCCCGAGGGAGCGAGGACGGACGTTGGGGAGCAACCGCCCTGAGGGTTCGGGGTCATGCGCGGGAACCGGCTCCGTTCCCGAGGCCGGCCGCCTCCTGCATGACCTGGGCGACGAGCTGGTACGCGGCGGTCCAGTCCCGCTCCAGCTCCTCGTTCCACTCCGGGCCGCTGAAGTGGGCGAGGGTGGCCAGCAGGCTCGCCCCGACGGTCGGGTAGTTGCCGGCGACGACCCCGAAGCCGTTGTGCCGCCGTCCGAGGTCCTGGAGGAACGGGACGAGTTCCGGCGTGTCGTCGACCAGGCCGACGATGTGCGAAAGGGCGGCGAGCAGCTTCTCCTGCTGCTTGGCCAGGGCGGACGGGAACAGGCCGCGCAGCGCGGGATCGCGCTCGAAGAGATCGGCGTAGAAGTACTCGGCGACGTCCATGCCATTCGCACCGACCAGCGCGAAATTCTGTTTGAGCCGCACGGGGTCCATTGCGCATGCCTTTCCGGGCCGTCACCGTCTGTGCTGGGCGGGACGCGCAGCGCGGGGAACAGAGGAACGACCGGAACACATGACTAGTGGATGAGCGGATCGCGCACAAGGACTTCTACGGACAAGTGACCGTTATCAATGTGCACGCGACTGATGAAACACGCTCCGTCACGGAGCGGGAATATAGCATGCGCGGCGAACGTCAGAAGACCGAGATGTGCACGTGGTCGTAATGGTTGGCGGTGATTCCGCCGCGGTTCTCCATCGCGCGCCAGCCGGGGCTGCGCATGTCGTAGATCCGCTGCCGCCAGATGACGTACTTGATGCCGAGCGAACTGGCGTGCGAAATGGCGTACGCCGCCACCTGGTCGCCGTTCTGCTGCCGCGCCGCGGTCGGCATCGAGCCGCCGCCGCTCTCCATGAAGTCGCACGCGCGGCCCGTCCCGTGGTCCTGCGGGTCGCCCGGACGGGTGCAGCCGATCGTCGGGAACGGCCCGAACTCGGAGTCGATGACCTGCTTCACGTGCATCATGCGCGGCGTGACGCCGCCCATTCCGACGCTCGGCGACTGCGGCTTGTACTTCTTGACGAGCGCCTGGATGCGGGTCCGCTGCCTCTTCAGATCGTCGATCTCCTTCTGGAGGTCCTTGATCTTCTGCTCGGCCTCTTTCCGCGCCTTCACCTGCTCGTCGATGAGCTTCTGCACCTGCTGGACGCGCGCGGCCTGGTTGGTGGCGAGGTGTTGCGCGAGGCTCGCGGTGTTGAGGAAGCCGGACGGGTCGTCCGCCGAGATCGCGGTGAGCGCCGGGTCCCCGCCGCCCGTCATGTACTGGTTCGCGGCGAGCTGGGCGACGAGCCGCTGGGCGTCGTCGCGCTCCTTGCGCAGCGCGTCGGCGCTCTTCATCGCCTTCTGGACGCCGAACTGCGCGTCCTTGAGCTTGGCGAGGTCGCCGCCGTACGCGCGGTCGAGCTTGCTGATCTGCTGGTTGAGCTTCTCCATCCGGCCGCTGTCGCCGGGGTCGGCGTCCGCGGGGACGGCGCCGGCCAGCGGCAGCGCGAGGGCCGCCGCCGCGGCGACGGCCAGGACGGCGCGGCGCCTGCGGGCGGAGCTGCGGGCCTCCACCTGGGCGTCTCCTCTCTCGGCCGACGGGCTGCGATGGCGGTTCCGGTCTCCGGAACGGACCGGGCGGGTCCGTTCCGGAGAACCGGGCCGGTCAGGGAGCGAAGCTCACGAACCGGAAGGAACCGCCCGCGCACAGGGTAGCCGCCTCGCGGACCCCGGCACGGGGCATCCTACGGGAGCGGGTCACAGACCGGCCTTGTAGAGAAGACGGTTCGCGGTGCCCGACGGCAGCTTCTTGACCACGTTCTTCGTCGAGTTGTCCGCGAGCCACTTCTGCACGGTCGGGAACGTCGCCGTCTTGTGGGTGGCCAGGTACAGGGCCGCGACGCCCGCCACGTACGGCGAGGCCATCGACGTGCCGCTCTCGACCTGGTGGCCGCCGCCCGGCCAGGTGGACGTGATCCCGTAGCCGGGCGCCTGGATGTCGACGCACGAGCCGTAGTTCGAGAACGACGCCTTGTTGTCGTAGGACGTCGTCGCGCCGACGGCCTCGACCCAGCCCGCGCTGGCGGGCGAGTAGTTGCACGCGTTCTTGTTGTCGTTGCCGGCCGCGACCGACACGAACACGCCCGACTTGGACAGGTTCGTCAGCGCCGTGTTCACCGCGGTGGACTTCGCCCCGCCGAGCGACAGGTTCGCGACGGCGGGCTTGACGGCGTTGGTCTTCAGCCAGTTCGCCGCGGCCACGACGTCGGACATGTAGCCCGAGCCGTCGCAGTCCAGGACGCGCAGGGCGCGCAGCTTCACGCCCTTGGCGGCACCGTAGGTCTTGGAACCGAGGATGCCGGCGACGTGCGTCCCGTGGCCGTTGCAGTCGTTGCCGTCGGTGAAGGTGTCGGGCGCCCACCACGCGACGGACGCGCGTCCGCCGAAGTCGGCGTGCCCGGCGTCGATGCCCGTGTCGATGATGTAGGCGTTGACGCCGCTGCCGTTCGACTTGTACGTGTACGACTTCGAGAGCGTGCGGCTGCGCTGGTCGATACGGTCCAGGCCCCACGGCAGCGGGGACTTCTGGGTCGTGTCGGCCTTGACGATCTGGTCCTGCTCGATCGCGGCGACGGACTTGTCGCGGCGGAGCTTGTCGAGCTGGCTCGCGGTGAGCTTGGCGACGAACCCGTTGAGGGCGCCGCTGAAGCTCCTGGTCCCGGACGCGTTGACGCGTCCGGCCGCCGTCTTGGGCGAGGCGCCGTCGCGCAGGGTGACGATGTACCGCCCGGGGACGGGCGTGCCCTGGGCCGCCGTCACCGCGACGAGGTCGTCGTGGCCCGCGGCGAGCACGGGCACGGCCACCGCGGCGGACGCGCACGCGGCGATCGAGCCGACGACCAGCAGCCTTCGGGGGGTGGGCCGCAAGGGGCCTCCTTCATTCTGTGCGGACGGGGGTCCGCGTGCCTGAGCGGGGTCTCGACCGAATGCACCCTAATGGACTCAGCGCTTATTAGACGGATATATCACCCATTGTGGTTATCCGATGCGCGTGAGTCGTCCCTGATAGCCGACCGGACGGCCGTCCTCGCTCCGGCTCCAGGCGTATTGGAGCGTCCCGTCGGGCTGCCGCGTCACCTGGATGTGGCCGGGCGTGCACGGTCGGCCGATCCGCAGTGCCATCTCCAGGCTGCTTCCGGTACCGCGCGTCAGCGACAGGGTCCCGTTGCAACGCTCCTTCGGGTACACCGCGTGCGCCGTCGTACCGCCCTCCTGGAACGTCACCTCGACGGGGAACGACACGCCGTTGGTCTGGTTCACGGCCGTGCCCTTCCACGTGCCCGCGAACGTGCCTGGGATCGCGGCGACGGGACGTCCGTCCGCCACGTTCGCCGGGTCGCCGCCCGACCCGCCGTCGCCCCCGCCGAGCCGCGGCCACAGCACCAGCGTGATGATCGCGACGCCGGCCAGCACGCCGATCGTCACCGACAGCGCGAGGCCGAGCACGTGGCCGCCGTGCCGGGCCTTCGGGACGGCGGGCACCGACGGCAGGACGGCCGTGCCGGGGTCCGCGAGGCCGGGGATGAGCGCGGTGCCCTGCTCGTCCGGCGTCGGCGCCCCGAAGAACGTGGTGGCCTGCTCGTCCGGGCCGGGCTCGGGAGCGGGCTGCGGCGCGCGGACGCCCTGCGCCAGCGCCCGTCCCTCGGCGACCATCGAGGCGGGCAGGCGGCTCGTGAGCGCCTCGTCCTCGACGAGCAGCCGGTCCAGGATCCGCTGGGCGGTCGGACGGTCGGCCGGGTCCCTGGCCAGCGCCGTCCCGACGATCCCGCGCAGCGAATCGGGCAGCGGCGACAGATCCGGGTCTTCGTCCGGCGCCATGTCGGAGAACGGACGTACGCCCGTCGCCGCGAACAGCAGCGTCGCACCCCACGCGAAGATGTCGGCGGGTGCGCCCGCCTGGCCGCCCTCGAACTGCTCGGGCGCTTGGTAATAGGGCGCCTCCCCGGTCGTGGACGGCGGCGTACCGAGCGCCTCCAGTGCGGAGCGGACGGCGATGTCGGTGACGCGCGGACCGTCCGGGCCGAGCAGGACGTTGGCGGGCCGCAGGTCGCCGTGCACCGATCCGGCGCGGTGGACGGCGGCCAGTGCCACCGCCATCCCGACCGCCAGCCGCTCCACCACGGAGCCGCCGCGCGGGCCCTCGGCGGCGACGAGCGCGGCGAGGGACGGGCCGTCCACGAACTCGCTGACGACGAACGCGCGCTCGTCCTGCGTGCCCGCGTCCAGGACCGACGCCGAGCAGAAGCCCGTCACCCGCCGCGCCGCCGCGAACACCGCCGTGAACCGCGCGTCCGCCAGCGGCCTGCCGCTCAGGCCGAGGTGCAGCAGCTTGACCGCGACGGGCCGGCCGTCGGCGGACCGGCCGAGGAAGACCGCGCCGTGCTCGCCGACGCCGATCCTGCCCGTGATCTCGTGCTCGCCGAGCCGGCGCGGATCGCCGGGCTGCAGGGGCAGCGCCTCGGGCATCTGGAACCTCCGTGTGTCTGCGGGAGCGGAGTCCCCGGACCGGCGGGGTACGGTCGAGACGATGCCTCGACGACCGCTCACCCCGGCCGCGCTGGACGAGCAGCGCGCCGCGCTCGGGCTGCCCCCCTACGCGGGCCGCCTGGACGATACGACCGCGCTGCGCCGTGCCGCGCTGGACACGGCGCTGGCCGCCCGTGCCGCCGGGGTGGAGCCGTCCCGCCCGGTGACGACCGGGGCCGTCCGGTTCCTGCTCGACGCGCTGGCCGAACGGGCGCCGGGACGGTCCGTCGAGGTCCGGGTGCCGCCGCACGCGGCCGTGCAGTGCGTCGACGGCCCGCACCATACCCGTGGAACCCCGCCGAACGTGGTGGAGATGTCGGCCGAAACGTGGATTTCACTCGCGACCGGTGCGCTGCGGTGGGCCGACGCGATGGGCGCGCACGCGGTGCGGGCGAGCGGTCCCCGCGCGGATCTGGCGCCCTACCTTCCGCTGGTCGCCCCGAATGTTCCGAATGCGGCGGATGCCCCGTCCGGGCAGGCCCTGGCCGACGGCTGAGCCGGGTTGTCCACAGGTTTCGATCGCGCTTTCCCCCGCCGTCTCCGCCCCGTCAGGCTGGAGACACGGCCCCCTTCGGCGGGCCGGAACGGGGGATGTGATGTTTGTCTCAAATGCCGAAATCGTGCGCTGGATCGGTGTCCAGCGGCCCATCCGGGGCGTTTCGGCGTTCCTTCTTCGGGCCCTCCGGTGGTTGCCGGGCGGTGAGGTGTCGGCCCCGTCCCGCCGAGCCGTCCGCCCACGCCCCGCACCGGTTGGCGCGCGACGGCGCGGGCGGCGGCGGGGCGGGCGCGGCGGGGCGGGGACGGGGCGTTACGCGTCCGCGCCGATAAATTCCCAGGTAAAAGTCCGGTCAGGAACCATGCCGAGCGGACCAACGAGGGCCGCCATCTACACTGGCGAACGTGCCTCTCCGCTATGGACGTCTGAGCCACGACCTCGATCCCACCGACCGTGCCCCCCAGGACGCCTGCGGGGTCTTCGGTGTATGGGTCCCCCCGGAACAGGCGAGCCGGGCGGAGGTCGGGAAGCTCGCCTACTACGGCCTCTACGCGCTCCAGCACCGCGGCCAGGAGTCGGCGGGCATCTCCGTCAGCGACGGCTCCCGCATCGTCGTCTACAAGGACATGGGCCTGGTCGCCCAGGTCTTCGACGAGTCGGTCCTGAGCACGCTGCGCGGCCACCTGGCCGTGGGGCACTGCCGCTACTCCACGACCGGCGCGTCGACCTGGGAGAACGCCCAGCCGACGTTCCGCTCCACCGGCGACGGCGGCGGGCTGGCCCTCGCCCACAACGGCAACCTCATCAACACGCCGGAGCTGGCGGCGCGGCTCGACGCGCGCGAGCGGACGGCGACGTCCGACACCGACGTCCTGTCGGCGCTGCTCGCCACCCGCGACGGCGACCCGATGGCCGCCGCCCGGGAGATCCTGCCGGTCACGCGCGGCGCGTTCTCGCTGGTCTTCATGAACGAGACCACGCTCTACGCCGCCCGGGACCCCGAGGGCGTGCGCCCGCTCGTCCTCGGCCGCTGGGAGGACCAGGGCTGGGTCGTGGCGTCGGAGACGGCCGCGCTGGACATCGTCGGCGCCCGGTTCGTCCGGGAGATCGAGCCCGGCGAGCTGCTCGCGATCGACGGTCCCGGCGTCGAGGACGTCCGCTCGGAGCGGTTCGCCGAGCCCCGGCCGAAGGGCTGCCTGTTCGAGTACGTGTACCTGGCGCGTCCCGACACGTCCATCGCGGGCCGCAGCGTGCAGGCCACCCGGGTGGAGGTCGGCCGCCGGCTCGCGCGGGAGCACCCCGTCGAGGCGGACCTGGTCATCCCGACGCCCGAGTCGGGCACGCCCGCCGCGATCGGCTACGCCGAGGCGTCCGGGATCCCGTACGGGCAGGGCCTGGTGAAGAACTCCTACGTCGGCCGGACGTTCATCCAGCCGTCGCAGACCATCCGCCAGCTCGGCATCCGGCTGAAGCTGAACCCGCTGCGCGAGGCGATCGAGGGCAAGCGCCTGGTCGTCGTGGACGACTCGATCGTCCGGGGCAACACCCAGCGCCAGGTCGTCGCGCTGCTGCGGGAGGCGGGCGCGGCGGAGGTCCACGTCCGGATCTCCAGCCCGCCGGTGTCGTGGCCGTGCTTCTACGGCATCGACTTCGCGACCCGCCAGGAACTGATCGCCGGGCGCCTGGACGTCGAGGGCATCCGCGACTCGATCAACGCCGACTCGCTCGGGTTCATCGCGCTGGACGAGCTGATCGCCGCGTCCAGCATCCCGAAGGACCGGCTGTGCCGCGCCTGCTTCGACGGCGAGTACCCGATCCCCGTCGAGGAGAACGCGCGCGGCAAGCACCTGCTGGAGCCGTCCCGGCCGTGACCGACAAGGAACCGATGAGCACCTCCTACGCCGCGGCGGGCGTCGACATCGCCGCGGGCGAACGCGCCGTCGAGCTGATGAAGGCGCGGGTCGCCAAGTCCCGCCGTCCCGAGGTCGTGGACGACGCCAGCGGCTTCGCGGGCCTGTTCGACGCGTCGGCGTTCCTGCGGTACGAGCGTCCGCTGCTCGCCACGTCCACCGACGGCGTCGGCACGAAGGTCGACCTGGCCCGCCGCCTCGGCGTCTACGACACGATCGGGCACGACCTGGTCGGCATGGTCATCGACGACCTGGCCGTCTGCGGGGCCGAGCCGCTGTTCATGACGGACTACATCGCCTGCGGCAAGGTCGTCCCGGAACGGATCGCGGACATCGTCGGCGGCATCGCCGACGCCTGCGCGCTGGCGGGCTGTGCTCTCGTCGGCGGCGAGACCGCCGAGCACCCCGGCCTGCTCGAACCGGACGAGTTCGACATCGCGGGCGCCGGAACGGGCGTCGTGGAAGCCGGCGCCCTGCTCGGCCCGGACCGCGTGCGCCCCGGCGACGTGGTGCTGGCCCTGGCGTCCTCGGGCATCCACTCCAACGGGTACTCGCTCGTCCGGCACATCATCGCGACGACGGACCTGTCCCTGGACGCGACCCCCGCCGACCTGTCCCGCACGCTCGGCGAAGAACTCCTCACGCCGACCCGCATCTACGCCAAAGACTGCCTGGCGCTCACGAACGCCGGACCCGTCCGGGCGTTCGCGCACATCACCGGCGGCGGCCTGACGGCCAACCTGGCACGTTCCCTCCCGCCGACCGCCGACGCGGTGCTGCACCGCTCGTCCTGGACGGTGCCGCCCCTCTTCGAGGTACTCCGCGCGGCAGGCCGCGTCCCCACCGAGGAAATGGACAAGACGTTCAACCTGGGCGTCGGAATGGCCGCGATCGTGGCACCCGACTACGCCGACGAGGCCCTGCGCCTCCTCGCCGCCCGCAACGTCCCGTCCTGGACCCTCGGCGAGATCACCGAAGGCACCGGCACCGCAACCCTCACCTGACCCCACCCCGCACAACCACCCACCCCGCGCGGCGTCCGCCCCGAACGGCCACTCGCCCCGTGCGGGCACTCGGCTCGTGCGGCTATCCGCCCCGCACAACCACCCGCCGGGCGGCCACCCGCTCCGTGCGGGCACTCGCTCCGTGCGGGCATCTGCCCCGGCGGGTGCTGCCTGGATCTGGGTGTTGGGTGTTCGGGCGGGTTGTGGGTGTGAACATGCGGGGTGTCGGGGGCGTCTTATTGGGCGTGGCGGGTGGAGCGGGTGTGGTGTTCCGGGGCACGCGGTGGGTTCGGCGTGTGGTTCGGGTCGTGCTGCGGTGGCGGTGGCCGCTTGCTGTGGCTGTGGCGCTCGGTTCGTATGGGGTCGTCGCGCCGCTCGGGTGGGCTTATGCCGAGACGGGTGGGCGGCGGGTTTCTGTTGGGGCGGTTCCTGCGACGCCGGTCGGGCTGGTGCTGGGGGCGGGGATCAAAGGTGGGCAGCCGTCCGTTCTGCTGGCGCGGCGGCTCGATCTTGCGGCGGAACTGTGGCGGCGGGGCAAGGTGCGGGTGCTGCTCGTGTCCGGGGACAACCGGACGACGGGTTATGACGAGCCGTCCGTCATGCGGGCGTATCTCGTCGCGCGCGGCGTGCCCGAGCGGAAGATCGTCCGGGACTTCGCGGGGCTGGACACCTGGGACTCCTGCGCTCGCGCCAAGCGGATCTTCGGTGTGCGGCGGTTGACCGTGATCACTCAGGACTTTCATCTGCCGCGCGCCGTCGCGCTCTGCCGCGCGGCCGGGCTGGACGCGTGGGGCGTCGGTGACGAGAGCTTGGAGGCGCGTCCGGACGCGACGCTCACCGGCTACGTCCGGGAGCCGCTGGCGATGGTGAAGGCGATGGCCAGCATCGTCGCCAAGCCCGATCCGCATCTGCTGGGCGCTCAGGAGGCCGGCGTCCGCACCGCGCTCGCGTCCCCCTGAGCCTGCCGTGTCCTGAGCCCGCCGTCCCCCTGAGCCCGCCGTCCCCTGGGTCCGCCGCCCCTGAGCCGCCGTCCTTTGGGTCCGCCGCGCCCGCCGCGCCCGCCGGAGGGCGTGGGGGCGGGGAAACGAAAACGCCACTGCCGGACGGGGCGCGTCCTGGGCAGTGGCGTTGTCGTTCGGGCGTCGATCAGTGGCCCGTTGTGCCGTCCTTACGGTCTTCGGCCCCGTAATCGTCGGCGTAGTCGGCGTATTTCTCAACCAGCTCGTCGTAGGAGTCGTCGCCCTGGGAGTCGTTCACTCCCAGCTCGCTCTTCAGGCGGTCGAGGTCCGTTCCGCCGCTGTTGTACTTGAGCTGGCGGGCAACCTTCACCTGCTTGGCCTTGGCTCGGCCGCGACCCATTGGCTCGACCCCCTCGATGGTCAGGGCTTTCGTGGGCCCATCAACGCGCGCGTGTACCACACGAACCGGTGCCTGATGAGCCATGCGTCAGTCACGAGTACAACCGTACCCGTTTTGCGCCCGGCTCGGTACATCGGCGGCACGTGGCGGAAGGCTCGTTGCGGAGATGCCCCAGTGTATCTGGTGGTCACCGGGCCCCCGCGCGGGGCCCGTTACCACCCCTTGCACCGCCGCACAACCGTCCCCTTTCGGTCCCTGTTCCCCCGGGCGTGGAGGCTCAAAAACTGCGAAGCCTCCACGCTCCACCGCCTCTAGACGATCAAGCGATCGGGAGGGGAACAGGGGAAGAACGCCACGTGGACGGCCCTCAGCCCGGCAGGTAGACGCTCCGCAGCCGCCCCACCTCGGCCATGCGGCGTTCGGCGAGCCGGTCGGCGGCGACGGCGGGCGGGACGCCCTCGTCGGCGGCCAGGGCGAAGATCTTCCGCGTCGTGTCGTAGATCCCGGTGGCCCGGTTCCGCGCCCGGTCGAAGTCGAACCCGGCGATCTCGTCCGCGACCTGGATCACACCGCCGGAGTTGACCACGTAGTCCGGCGCGTACAGGACGCCCCGGTCCGCGAGCTGCTTCTCGATGCCCGCGTGCGCGAGCTGGTTGTTGGCGGCCCCGCACACGATCCCGCCGGACAGCGCGGCGACGGCGGTCTCGTCCAGCGCGCCGCCGAGGGCGCACGGCGCGTAGACGTCGAGTCCGGACGCGAGCAGCGCCTCCTTGCCGTCCACCGCCTCGACCTCGGGGTGGGCCGCGACGACGCGGGACACGGCGCGCGGGCTGACGTCGCACACGACGACCTCGGCGCCGTCCTCGCGCAGATGCTCCACGAGCCGGTGCCCGACCTTCCCGACGCCCTCGACGCCGACCCGGCGTCCGCGCAGCGTCGGCGTGCCCCACAGGGTCTCGGCGGCGGCCCGCATCCCCTGGAAGACGCCGTAGGCGGTCAGGATGGACGAGTCACCGGCGCCGCCGTGCTCGACCGTCCGGCCGGTGACGTAGCGGCATTCGCGGGCGACGACGTCCATGTCCTCGCTGAAGGTGCCGATGTCGCACGCGGTGTAGTAGCGCCCGTTGAGCGACTGCACGAAACGTCCGTAGGCGCGCAGCAGCGCCTCGGACTTGTCGGTGGCCGGGTCGCCGATGATCACGGCCTTCCCGCCGCCGAGGTCCAGCCCGGCCATCGCGTTCTTGTACGCCATCCCGCGCGACAGGTTCAGCACGTCGGCGAGGGCTTCGTCCTCGGAGGCGTACGGGTAGAACCGGGTGCCGCCGAGGGACGGCCCGAGCGCGGTGGAGTAGATCGCGATGATGGCGCGCAGGCCGCTCGGTTCGTCCTGGCAGAAGACGACCTGCTCGTGCGCGCCGAACCGGGACGGGACGGTGGGGCCGGAGTCCTTGTGGGGCGACCCGCCGAAGACTGTAGGCACGGTGGTGCCCTCCTCTCTGTCCTTGGGCTCAAGGGTAAGGCCGCCGTGACGCGGGACACGGCGCGAGGGTGCGGGCGCGCGGGGGCCGCCTCGTGCCACGATGCGGGGTGTGCTTCCGTACGCCGCCTACCTTCGGGTTTACGAGCCGGTGACCGCGTTCCCGGAGCCGGAGCGGACGGTCTGGACGGCCTATGCCGAGTCCCGCCGGCGTCCGCGCCGCGCCGGGGCGCTGGAGGCCGAGCAGCGGGAGGCGCTGGCGCGGCTGGTGGAGCGCCGCGCGGCGCCCGAGCGGGAGAGCCGCGACGCCTACGTCCGCCGCGCCGGGGACCTGTACTACGTGGCGCCGTGGGGGACGCGGCTGCGCTGCTGGCTGGCGTTCGAGCGGTTCCGCGACGGCGCGACCGCCGCCCTGGCGGACGCCGCGCTGCCGCCGGTCGTGGCGGACGCGGCGGGGACGGGCCTGGAGCGGTGGCGCCGGGCGGGCCGGTCGCTGGATCCGCACATCCTGTCGAGCACCTGGCACGTCCCGGCGGCGTGGCTGGTGCCGTTCCGGGGCGAGGAGCGGTGCCGGGAGCTGCCGCCGGACGGCGAGAGCGCGGCGGATGTGTCGACGGTGGCGCGGGCGCTGCTCTACACGGCGTCGCTGACCGAGGGACGCCGCCGGATCGCCGAGGCGCTGCCGGTGGTGGCGACGGCGGACGAGGGCGTCCTGCCGGTCGACACCGCCGAGCTGACGGCTTTGGACCGGTGGCTGACGGGCTTCCACCCCGGTTCGCTGGTCGAACTCGACTACGGAGGGCTCGTCCATCTGCTGGACGAGCACGCGCTCGAAACCGACATGTCCGTCGTGGAGATGGCGGTGGCGCTGACGGCGTCACGCCGGGGCGAGCACGAACTGGCGGTCGCGGCGGGCGAGCGGCTGCGGGCGCGGTGGCGCCGGGTGCGGGCGCTGGAGTCGGCGAACTGACACGCTCTGCGACCGCCGGTCAACCTTTTCGTAGGGGATCGGCGCAGGTGGGAGGCCCTGTCGCTAGGGCAGACTGAACAAATTTCCCGAATCCCTGCGCGATACGACTATACGTGTCACTAGAATCACTCAGCGTGACCCAGTGGCCACGGATCCGGCGGCGACGACGGTGGAGGACTCCCGCGAGAGCGGGGATGTTCCCTGCCGTCAGGTACTTGCTTGTTGCGGTGAGTGGTGGCAAGGTTACACGTTGTGATGTCATAGTGGCTCTTTCGGGCCATAGGGGACATCAGTGACCGCGCGAGGATCAATCGCAGGATCGCTGTCATCGGTCCACGAAGGAGAGGCCGCACACATGTCAGCACGTACGCCAGAGGCCGAGCCCCTGCTGACGCCCGCCGAGGTGGCGACGATGTTCCGCGTCGACCCCAAGACCGTCACGCGGTGGGCGAAGGCCGGCAAGCTCACGTCCATTCGCACGCTGGGGGGACACCGGCGCTACCGCGAGGCCGAGGTCCGGGCGCTGCTGGCGGGCATCCCGCAGCAGCGTTCGGAGTAGCGCGCGAGAGACCATCGGGGGGTGGTCGCAGGCCGTCGCGCCGTCCCGTGTCGCGGAGTGCGGACGGGAGCAGGGGTGATCGGCCGTCGAACGGCGGTCCGGGACCACGATCGTCCGAGAATCGTGGTCCCGGATCCCGCCCCCTGGTGCGCGGTCCCGTTCGCGGCGGCGCACGGCCGTCCCGTCCCCCGGGACGGACGGTCCCGGCGTGCGAACGGGATTTCCGCGTTCCCGGACACGGATCAGGACCCGCAGGGGATCAGGCGGGCGCGGGCTCCGCGCCCCCGGCGATCTCCTCTTCGCGGGCGAGCCGGTGGAACAGCGCCGCGACGGCCGGTTCGTGGTACCCGGCGACGTCCAGCATGACGACGCACTGGTCCACCAGGACGTGTTCGAGCTGCGCGCGGTCGATGTCGCGGTTCTCCAGCCAGTCCAGCCCGGCCGTCTCCACCGACGCCAGCCACGACCGCAGCGTGATGCGCAGGATGGGCGGCGCGCTCTCGATGTCCAGCGCGTGCAGGATGCGGCGGAGCAGCAGCTTGCGGATGCCGTCCACGATCTCCCCGATCTCGCCGGACCGGTTGGCCGGCCCGCCGCGCAGCAGCGCGGTGAACCCGGCGGCGTGGCGTTCCACGAAGTCGAAGTAGCGTTCGAGCGACAGCCGCAGCCGGTCGAGCGGGCTGCCCTCGGTGGGCGGTTCGAGCAGTTCGGAGAGCTGCCGCGCCGCGCTGCCGAGCGCCGCGATGTACAGCTCCTGCTTGCCGCCGAAGTAGTGGTAGACGAGCGCGCGGGACGCCCCGGCCGTGGCGGCGACGTCGTCGATCGAGATTTCGTCGGGGGAGCGCGAGCTGAACAGTTGGAGCGCGGCGGCGATCAGCTCGTCGCGCCGCTCGTCCACGCTGAGCCGGCGCCGGCCCCGGGGGGCGCGTCCGGACACGCTCGAGCCGCTTCTCGTCCTGCTGCCAGCCGTCGCGCGATCTCCCACCCCGGCAGCGTATCCGAGGCAGCATGACGGATCGACGCGCGATCCCGCAGAGCGTTGACGTGTTCCGGCCGACCTGGCGCACGCCGTTCCGGACGTCCGCCCAGCGTGCCCCTTAAGTCCGATCCATTGTGATCCAGGACACCACCGACCTGAATCGGTATTGACGACCGCCCGTTACTCCCAGTTGCGACCATTTGGGAGCGCGGGCGGGCATCATGGCTACTCCTCCCGAGTGAGGAAGGTGCGCCGACCCCGCCCCCGCGGGCCCGGAGCGCCGTCGCGGCAGGTCCTGCAGGCTCCCCGGACGGAGTGCCATGTCAGTTGCTGGTGAAGGAAGTTCCACGCGCAAGGGAACGTCCCAGGCGGGGGACGTCGTCGTGCCCGCGCCCCGCTCCCCGGAGGGCAGACCCGGTCCGGCGCCGAAGCCGACGATCCGCAACGTCGCCGAGCGCGCGGGCGTGTCGAAGTCCCTGGTGTCGCTGGTCATGCGCGGGTCCCCGCACGTCAGCGAGCGGCGCCGCGAGGCGGTGCTCCAGGCGGCGCGGGAGCTGGGTTACCGGCCGAACGCGGTCGCGCGGAGCCTGGTGGAGGGCCGGACGCGGCTGATCGGCGCGATCGTCGCCGACCTGCACAACCCGTTCTTCGCCGAGTTCCTGGACGGCCTTCAGGAGAGCCTGCACGGCGACGGGCTGCGGATGCTCGTCGGCAGCGGCCGGTGGGACCCGCTGTTCGAGGCCGAGGCCGTCGAGGCGTTCCTGGAGATGCGCGTGGACGGCCTGGTGCTGCTCAGCGTCGTCCCGGACTCGCTGAGCGACGCGGCGGCGAGCGTCCCGGTGGTCGTGGTCGGCGAGCGCGACGTCCACGGGGTGGACATCGTGGTCGACGACGACGAACTGGGCGCCGCGCTCGCGGTGGACCACCTGGTGGAGCTCGGGCACCGGCGGATCGCGCACATCGAGGGCGTCCGGTCCACGACCGCGCGGTACCGGCGCAGCGGGTACGAGAAGGCGATGCGGCGGCACGGCCTGGACGAGCTGATCCGCGTGGTCCCGGGCGACTTCACCGAGGACGGCGGCTACCGGGCGGCGCTGGCGCTGCTCGGCGGCGATCCGGCGACCCGTCCGACGGCGATCTTCGCGCCGAACGACCTGGTGGCGACGGGCGCGCTGTCGGCGGCCGACGAGCTGGGCCTCGGCGTGCCCCGCGACGTCTCGATCGTCGGCTACGACAACACACATCTGGCAGCCATCCGCCACATTTCACTGACCAGTGTGGATCAGCCGAGGCGGGACATGGGACGGGTCGCGGCCGAGCTGCTGACGGCCCGGATCGGCGACCCGTCGCGTCCGGCCCGGCAGAACCTCGTCGTGCCGCATCTGGTCGTCCGGGCGACGACGGGACCGGTCCCGGCGTGACGCGCGGGTCGAGGGAAGGTCGATCGCCGCTCGCCGGAGTATTCGCCGGGTAAGGGCCGCGCCAAGCCCGGGTTTTGCCTGTCGCTTTCGCCCGGCGCGTCACCGCGTTCGGGTGGTTAATGGGTCTGTGTCGCGGCGGTCCGCCGCGCTGAGGACACAGGGTGGACGGGTCACCGGGGGGGTTCGGTCGTGCGTGATCCCGAATTGGCGTCGCACGCGCGCAGCGCGGCGAGCGAGCTGGAGCGGGCCTGGTCGGAGTGGCGGCACGCGCGCGGGCTGGACGGCGAGGAGGCCGTGGCGAGCTATGTGGCGCACTCGATCGACCATCCGTGGGGGCGGCCCCGCGTCGTGCTCGGCCTGGACGCCGAGGAGGCGCGGGCGCTGGCGGAGCTGCTGTGCCGCGCGGAGGCGGTGAACTGAGCGGAGGGGCCGCGCCGGGCCCCTCCGCTTTCGTCGTCGCGTTTGACGGAATGCCGCGCGTGTGGAGACTGTGAGGGTCCGTAACGATTGCATCACGGGAGACGGTCTGTGCGATTCCACCGAGGCGGCACCATCGCGGCCGGACTGGCGCTCTGCCTGACCGGGCTGGCCGGCTGCGGGGGCGGTGACGGCGACGGCGGCGCGAGCGCGTCCCCGCCGACCGCGACCGCGCCGGGCATGACGCCGTCCGGGACGCCCGGTTCGCCGAGCGCGTCGCGGAGCGCCCCGTCGTCGCGTCCGCTGGCGGGGAAGGTCGTCGTGATCGACCCGGGCCACAACGGCGGGAACGCGGCCCATCCCGCCGAGATCAACCGCCAGGTGGACGTCGGCAACGGCCACAAGGAGTGCGACACCACCGGCACGGCCACCAACGGCGGCTACAACGAGTCGACGTTCACGCTGGACGTGTCCAAGCGCCTGCGCGACCTGCTGCGCGCCCAGGGCGCGACCGTGAAGATGACCCGGCAGGACGACTCGGGCGTCGGGCCGTGCATCAATGAGCGCGCCGCCGTCGGGAACCGCGCGCACGCCGACGCGGCGATCTCCATCCACGGGGACGGGGCGCCCGCGTCCGGGCACGGGTTCCACATCATCGAGCCCGCGCCGGTCGCCGGGTTCAACACCGCGATCGTGGCGCCGTCGGCGAAGCTGGCGCTCGCGCTGCGCGCCGCCTATCACGGCGGCACCGGCATCCCGTACGCGAGCTACATCGGCGAGCAGGGCATCGACAAGCGGTCGGACCTCGGCGGGCTGAACCTGTCGAAGGTGCCGAAGGTGTTCATCGAGTGCGGCAACATGCGCAACGCGGGGGACGCCGCCAAGATGACCGACCCGAATTTCCGGCAGCGGATGGCCGAATCCCTCGCCCGGGGGTTCGAGAACTACCTGCGCTGACCGCGGGCCCGTCCGGCAGGATGGGCGGATGCCCGATTCCGTGCTCGGCCGCGTCCGCGCGGCCTTTCTCGACGCCGACTACACCGTCGCGGGGGTGCGGGCGCTGCTCGGCCCGGTGGCGGGCGGCGCGCTGGCCCGCGACGTGATCGTTCCCGCGCTGCGCGGCACGTCCGGCGGTACCGATCTGGAGCGTTTCGTACGGCTGTTCTGGCTCCAGGTCCCGGTGCCGTCCGGGCACGCCCGGGACGCCGATCTGGTGGCCGCCGGCCTCGCCGAGGACGACGGCGGCGAGCTGCGTCCGCTGCTGCACGTAGAGCCGCTGGAGTCGGTGACGGGCGCCGGTCACGTCGGCTGGACGGTCTCCGACCTCAAGGTGCGTCCGGGCTCGGGACGCCCGGTCGGCCCCGACCACGTCGTGGGCGCGGGCGGCGCGTCGGCCTCGCTGGCGCGGCTGGTTGTCCACAGCCCTGTGGAAAACGTGCTCGATCTCGGGACGGGCTGCGGCGTGCAGGCGCTGCATCTCGCCGACCCCGCGATCGGTCGCCGTCCGGCCCGGATCACCGCCACGGACGTCCATCCGCGGGCGCTGCGCCTCGCCGCGCTGAGCTTCGAGCTGTCGGGCCTGGACGGCGTCGAACTCCTGCAAGGCTCCCTCTTCGAGCCCGTGGCGGACCGCCGCTTCGATCTCGTCGTGTCGAACCCGCCGTTCGTCGTCGCGCCGCCGGGCGGGACGCGCCGGACGTACCGCGAGTCGGGCCTCCCCGGCGACGACTTCTGCCGCCTCCTGGTGGCGTCCGCGCGCGACCGCCTGACCGACGGCGGACGCTGCCACCTGCTCGCGAACTGGCTGGACGTCGAGGGCGAGGGCTGGGCGGAGCGCGTGGGCGGCTGGGCCGAGGCGTCCGGCTGCGACGCGTGGATCGTGCAGCGCGACGTGCAGGACCCGGCCGAGTACGCCGAACTCTGGCTGCGCGACGCGGCCGAGACCGACGCCTACGCCGAACGCTACGAAGCATGGCTCGACGACTTCGAGCGGCAGAAGGTCAACGGCGTCGGCTTCGGCTGGATCACGTTGCGGCGCCGGGACGAAGGCCGTCCGGTCGTACGGGTGGAGGACCTGCGCCACGCCGTCCAGGAACCCGTGGGCGCCTATGTGGACGACGTTCTCAACGCCTTGGCCGAAGCCCCGGAGTTTTCCACAGCCTGGGGAAAACTCCGCCTCGCAGACGGCGTGATCCAGGAACAAGTAGGCCCGCCCGGCGCCCCGGACCCCGAACGGATCCTGCTCCGCCAGACGTCCGGCCTGCGCCGCGCGGCGGGCGTCGGAACGGTCGAAGCGGCCCTGGCGGGAGTCTGCGACGGCACACTCCCGCTGGAGCCGCTCCTCGACGCCATCGCGCAACTCCTGGCCCATGACCCGGCCGAGGTCCGCGCGCACGCCGCCGCCGTCCTGCCCGAACTGATCGCGGACGGCTTCCTCATTCCCGCCTGACGCCCCCGGGGCCGAAGCCCCGGGAGGCGCCGCGCATCACGGCAGGATCGCTACCGCGGTGTATCGATCGGTGGTGGTCCCGTCGCCGAGTTCACCGTTGTTGTTGTCGCCCCAGCCGTAGACCGCCCCGGCGGGACGGACCGCGACCGTGTGCAGGTTCCCGGCCGCGATGCCCGAGAGGCTGCCGAGGCCCGTGACGGTCACCGGGGTCGTCCGGGTCGTGGTGGTGCCGTCCCCGAGCGAGCCGTTGAGGTTGGAGCCCCACGCCATGGCGGCGCCGTTGGCCCGCACTGCGACGCTGTGGAAGGCGCCCGCGCTGAGGCTCGTGATGTCGCTGAGCCCGCTGACGGCGACCGGAGTGGTCCGGTTGGTGGTGGTTCCGTCCCCGATCTCGCCGCTGGCGTTGAGGCCCCACGCCTTCACGGAGCCGTCGGCCAGCAGGGCCAGCGAGTGGCCGAGGCCGCCCGCGACCGCGCCGGGCCACGTCGAGACGCCGCTGAGCCCGCTGACGGTGACCGGCGTCGGCCGGTCGGTGGTGGTGCCGTCGCCGAGCTGGCCGTACCCGTTGTCGCCCCACGCACGGACGGTCCCGTCCGTGCGGACGGCGAGGCCGTGGTACTGGCCCGTCCCGATGGACGCCACGGACGTCAGCCCGGACACCTGGACCGGCGTCGTCCGGTTCGTCGTCGTCCCGTCGCCGAGCTGCGCGTTGGCGTTGTTGCCCCACGCCCAGACGGTCCCGTCGTTCTTCAGCGCCAGCGAGAAGTTGTCGCCCGCCGACACCGCGCGCACGTTGGTGAGCCCGCTGACCGCGACCGGCGCGGTGCGGTTGGTGGTGGTCCCGTCGCCGAGCTGCCCGGACGCGTTGGACCCCCACGCCACGACCGTCCCGTCGCTCTTGACCGCGAGCGAATGGTTGCCGCCCGCGTCGATCGAACCGATCGTCCGCGCAATGTTCGTCAGCCCGGACACCTGGACGGGCGTCGTCCGGTTGGTCGTCGTCCCGTCGCCGAGCTGACCGGACGCGTTGGAGCCCCACGCCCACACCGTGCCGTCGTTCTTGACGTCCAGCGTGTGGTCGCCGCCGGCGGACACACCGCCGCGCAGGGCGGCCACGGCGGCGCGGAGGTTCGGCTGCGGACCGATGTGCCGGGTGTCGCCGGCGGGCTGCGGCGTGCCGGTCTGCTTGAGGAGCTGCCGGACCTGCTGCGGCGTCAGCGGCGTGCCGTACTTCTTCGCCACGCCCTGGACCGTCGCGACGACGCCGCCGAGGATGCCGGTGGCGCTGGACGTGCCGTTGAACGTGCCCCGGTACATCTTGTTGGGGTCGGTCTCGGACGGCGTGAGGTCCTGGTAGCCGGTGACGCCGAGCGTTGCGACGCACGAGCCGTACGCCTGGAGGTCCACCCGCGAGCCGTAGCTGGACGCCCACCAGCCCGCGAGGTTGATCGCCGTCCGCTCGGCGGGCGGGCTGGAGCCGAGGCAGTTGGAACCGCCGGGGCTCGGCGGAGCGCCCGCGCCCGCGATGATCGCGCCCGAGTCGGGGCGGCTCATGATCGTCACGGCGTTGGCGTCGGCCGGGTCGTCCAGGTTGGTGCCCTTGTTCCCGCCGGCCTCGATGAACGTGGTGCCCCGCGCGGTCGCCTGGACGATCGCGTCGTAGACCGACCCTTCCCACTCGAACGGGTATTCCTTGCCGTCGACGACCCAGGCGAGGGGCGCGGCGATGACGTCACCCGCGCCGAGCGCGTCGATGGTGTCGACGATGTCGGCGCCGGTGCCGGAGAGCAGCAGCTTGGCGTGCGGCGCGATGCCCGCGATGCCCGCGTTGTTGTCGTCCCGGGCGCCGATGATCCCGGAGATCGCGGTGCCGTGCTCGCTCTGCGTCGAGGACAGGCAGTTCGAGCCCCATGTCGTGTGGATCCGGGTGGGGTCGCCGCCCGGACTCGGACGTCCCGTGAACTCTTCGTGGCACGTGTTCCAGTAGTTGGCGCGCACGTCCCAGACGGTCTCGTGGGTCCGGTCGGTGGTGTCGCCGAGCCCGAGCTGGCCGCTGGAGTTGTAGCCCCACGCGGCGTTGCCGATCGCGACCTCCGACACGGTGTGCTGCGCGCCGGCGGCCAGCGCGGTGATGAACCCCGTGTTGGTCAGTTCGGTCGGGCTCGTCCGGTTGGTGGTGGTTCCATCGCCGACCTGGCCGTGGCTGTTGTAGCCCCAGGCCCACGCCGAGTAGTGGTCGTGCGTGACGGGGTCGTAGGCCTGGGCGGCGCTGTGGAAGCCGCCGGCGACGACGCTGCCGATCGGCTCGGACAGCGGGACGCTCACCGGGGTGTTCCGGGACGTGGTGGTCCCGTCGCCGAGCTGCCCGGATCCGTTGAGCCCCCAGGCCTTCACCGAGCCGTCGGTGAGGACGGCGAGGCTGTGGAACCCGCCCCCCGCGACCTGCTTGCCCGTCGTGATGCCGGAGACGCTGACCGGAGTGGTGCGGTTGGTGGTGGTCCCGTCCCCGAGCTGGCCGGAGCTGTTGGACCCCCACGCCTTGATCGTGCCGCTGGTCAGGACGGCCAGGGACTGTCCGCCGCCCGCGGCGACCGCGCCCCACGTCGTCTTGACCCCGGTGAGGCCGGGCACGGTGATGGGCGTGCTGTGGTTGGTGGTGGTTCCGTCGCCGAGCTGGCCGGTGCTGTTGGATCCCCACGCCTTGACGGTCCCGTCGGCGAGGACGGCGAGCGCGTGCCCGTCCGAACCCGCCGAGATCGCGGTGGCGTTGGTGATGCCGCTGACCTGGACGGGTGTGTGCCGCTCGGTCGTGGTGCCGTCGCCGAGCTGCCCGACGCCGTTCGAGCCCCACGCCCAGACCGTTCCATCGGTCTTGAGGGCCAGGGAGTAGTCGCCCGCCGCCGCGACGACCTTCACCCCGGACAGGCCGGGGATCTCGGCGGGCGTCGTCCGGTTGGTGGTGGTTCCGTCGCCGAGCTGGCCGTGGTTGTTGGAGCCGGTGGCCCACACGGTCGGCGCGGACGGCCCGAGGTCGACGGCGAGCGTGTGCCCGAGGCCCGCGGCCATGTCGCCCCACTCCAGGCCGAAGGCGGCGGACTGGACGGTGCCGGAGTCGACGTCGGCGACGGTGATGTTGTCGCCCTTGCCGCCGGGGACGCTGTTGATGCCGTCGACGTCCATGCCCGTCCCGGCCGGGTCGCCGACCGGGTTGCGGTAGCGCTGCTGACCGCGCAGCGGCTCGGACATGTTCTTCAGCCGGGGCTGGGCCTGCGCGATCTCGACGGACGGCAGCGCGTTGAGGTCCGTGACGAGGTCGGCCAGACGGTTCGGCACGCGGACGACGTACCAGGAGTTGAAGTCGGGCATTTCCCGGCCCGTCTTCTCCTGAAGGGCCGCGCGTTCGTCGTCGAGCTTCTTCTCCGAGCG
The DNA here is from genome assembly GCF_002911665.1 of Actinomadura rubteroloni. Lineage (NCBI taxonomy): Bacteria > Bacillati > Actinomycetota > Actinomycetes > Streptosporangiales > Thermomonosporaceae > Actinomadura > Actinomadura rubteroloni. The sequence continues at coordinate 246,561 of NZ_MTBP01000001.1, read as the reverse complement.
CTGCGACAGCCGCGTGACCGTCGCACCGGGATACTTCGCGAGCACTTTCTGTATTTGCGCGGTGGCGCCCGAGTCGGCGCCGGTGAGCTTTCCGCCGCGCAGCCGGACCTTGGCCTCGCTCTGGAATTTCACCTTGAGGGTCGTCGTGGAGAAACCCTTGGGCAGGGGGCCGCGCGTTCCCGGCTTGCCCTTGTCGTGAGAGTGGTCGTAGAGGGCTTTCAGGCGCGGTTTGGCCTGGGCGTCGGCCGGGCTCGCGGTGATGCCGAGGCTGGTCGCGCCGAGGGCCAGCGCGGTGAGCGCGACCAGCGGCCGTCGCCATGCGGCCGGTGGTCGCCCGCGCACGGAGGGAGAGGACACAGATGGGCTCCTTTGAGAGAACGGTCTCTGGGGGGACCGTGTCACTGAAAGTAGGAGCCGGTGTCCTGCGCTGGGAACTCAAATTTGTGCGTGGTGCGCCGGTTGCCGTGCTCACCTTCCGGTGTGTTACGTCCCGGCGGATGAATCTGTGTCCGCGCCGTCACAGAATGGTGCTGGAGCACCAGTTTTACACGTTAGTTGAAATTGATAAATATGATCAGTCCAGAATCGGACACGGACTGTAGTTTGGATCACTCCGCGAACGCCTCCCGGCCGCGCGGCGCGCGGCCGGGAGGCGGCCGGTCAGTTCAGCTCGGTGCGGATGGCGCGGATCGCGGCGGCGGCGTCGCCGCCGAAGTAGTCGCGGATCACGCTGTGCAGGACGGCGCGGGCGCGCGGCCCCGCGCCGGGCTCGGGCTCCGGCCGGTGCTCGGCGGCGGCGTTCGCGTTCGCGCTCGCGTCGCCGAGCTGGAGCAGGCGGTGGATCTCGGCCGCGTGGTACCGGCGGTGGCCGGACGGCAGGGTGACGGGGTTCAGGGTCCCCGTCCTGGCCCAGCGGGTCACCGTCTTCGGATCCACGCGGAAGAAGTTCGCGACTTCGGCCGGCGTGTAGAGGGACGGCTGCTGGGGCTCTTCGGGCTGCTTCTTGGACATGGTCGTCGTTCCGATTCTCGGTTCGGTCGTGCTTCGGACGGGGTGATGCCGGGCGGGGCCGCGCCGTCCGGGACGGTGCGCGCGGCCCCGCCACGTCTAGGGGATGTGCCGCATGTGGCGGTGGATGCGGGCGGCGGCCGTCGGCTCGGCGATGTAGACCGAGGACAGCAGGTCGCCCAGGGACGTGGCGGTGAGCGTCGTGCGCCCGGCGTCCTTCGGCCGGGCGACCCACCGGCCGCGCGGGGTGATGGAGAACCACCAGTCCGGGAAGAGGTCGTGCAGGAGCGGGACGAGGTGGCCGTGCGGATGCGGCCCGGCCGGACGCCCGCGCACCAGGCCGAGTCGGATCCGCGCGGAGCCGCGACGGGTCTTCACGCGTCGTCCTTTCCGGCGGCGAGGACGGCGTAGACGACCTTGCCGCCGCCGACGACCGGGTTCGCGCCCCAGCGGCGGCTGAGCGCCGCGACGAGCGCGAGGCCGCGCCCGCGCAGGGCGAGGGCGTCGCCGTCGTCGGCCGGTGCGGGCATCCGGTCGGACGGGTCGGCGACCTCGATCACCGGCCCGAAGTCGCTGAGGTAGAGGCGGACGTCGATCGGGTCACCGGGGCGAGTCGCGTGGAGATGGGCGTTGGTGACCAATTCGCTGGCGACGAGTCGCGCGCTCTCGGTGGTGGACGTGTCGTATCCGCGCCGCATAAACCACGCCGTTACGAAATTTCGGGCATCTTGGGCTGATTCCGGCATGGAATGGAAGATCACCGACGAGAAGTCGGTGGGCGGGCGGGGTGGAGCGGGCCTTTGCTTCATGATCGTCACCGATTCCTCCGAATTGATTCGCGGAAACGACTTCCATCAACGCACACCGTGGGCGTAGCGTGACGTCGATGTCACCCAGAGTCCGAGATCACCGGAGCCGTACCCGGTGATCATCTAAGGCCGGTTCAATCGGGAGGAACGGTCAGATGGCACAGCTCAAGAAGCCGCTACCCAACCTGCGGCGGTTCGGGGAAGGCGTCGACAAGTTCCGGGAACAGAAGGGATGGACTCGGCAGCAGCTCGCCGACATGATCCCGATCAGCAACGGCTTCCTGGGCCAGATCCTCCAGGGCAAGAACAAGTGCTCGCTCCAGGTCGCCGAGAAGCTGGACGAGCTCCTGGAGGCCAACGGCGAGATCCTCGCGGCGTGGAAGATGTACGTCGCGGACTCGATGTCCCCCCGCGCGTTCGCCGACTTCGAGGAGTACGAGGCCACCGCCGAGATCCTGCGCGCGGCGGACATGATGTTCGTCAACGGCCTGTTCCAGACGGAGGACTACGCCCGCGCCCTGGTGCGCACGGAGGACGCGCTGCTGGCCCGCATGGCCAGGCAGGCCAAGATCCTCGGCCAGGAGCATCCCCCGAAAATCTTCTCGGTGATGGAAGAGGGCGTGTTCTATCGCGGCGTCGGGTCGCGCAAGATCATGCGTGCGCAGCTCGAACACATTCTCGTGCTGTCCGAGCGCGAGGAAATCTACACGCAGGTCGCGCCGTTCGGCCGCTACAAGGGCGTCGATGGGACGTTCGCCATCGCCACCCAGCCGGACAACACCTCGGTCGCCTTCCTGGCGAATAACGCCGACGGTGAGACAGTTCGGGGAGATGGGATTATCTCCCGCCAGTTCGAAGCCTTCGGTATACTCCAGGCGCGGGCCCTCAACGTTGAGGACTCGCGTGTGTTTATCCGAAAGGTGATTGAGGAGCGATGGACCTGAACAACCTCCGCTGGCGCAAGTCGTCCCGCAGCGGCCAGAACGGTGACCACTGCATCGAGTTGGCGACCGTTCCCGGCACGGTGGCGGTCCGCGACAGCAAGGACCCGGAAGGCCCGAAGCTGCTGGTGGACCGTGCCGAGTTCCGCCACTTCGCGGCGGCCATCCGCGCCATTTGACCCATCCCCGCAGGGAGGCGCCCCCATGTTCCTGACCCCATCAGAGAACACGGGGGCGCCTCTTTTCTTTCCCGTCGGAAACACGAACGCCTCCCGGCTCGCACGAGCCGGGAGGCGGACGCGTCCGCAGGAATCAGGCGCTCAGGGAGTGCCGATCACCGTCCCCGGGCTGGGCCGGTTGGTGGTGGTGCCGTCGCCGAGCTGGCCACTGTAATTGGAACCCCAGGCGTAAATGGTCCCGTTGGGCTGGACGGCGAGCGTGTGGTAATCGCCGCCGGTGATTCCCGAACCCGCGGTCATGCCGGTGAGGGCGGTCGGGGTGGTGACCGGAGTCTGGGTGGTGCCGAGGCCGAGCTGGCCATTGCCGTTGTATCCCCAGGCGGACACGGTTCCATTGGCCTTGGTCGCGAAAGACGTCCACGCGCCCGCGCCCACCGCGGCGACTCCGGTCAGGCCGGTGGCCTGGACGGGAGCCGAACGGGAGGTCGTCGTCCCGTCGCCGAGCTGGCCGCGGCCGTTCTCGCCCCAGCCCCAGACGGTGCCATCGTCCTTGGTCACGACACTGTGCTGGGTTCCGGCGGCGACGGAACCGGGCCAGGTGGCCACGCCGGTGAGGCCGCTGACCGTCGTGGGGACGAGGTGGGTGTCGCTGACGCCGTTGTAATACATGTTCCCCCAACTGCGGACCGTCCCGTCGGACAGCACCGCCAGCGCGTGGTTGGAGCGGGCCGCGATCGCCTTGACACCGGTCAGGCCGCTCGCCTGGACGGGAGTGAGGCGCTGCGTGGTGGTGCCGTCGCCGAGCTGCCCGGCGGCGTTCGAGCCCCAGCCCCAGACGGTGCCGTCCGCCTTGAGCGCCAAAGAGCAGTTGGAACCGGCGGCCACGGCGACGACGCCGTTCAATCCCGGTACCTGGGCGGGCGTGGTGCGGCTGGTGGTCGTACCGTCGCCGAGCTGGCCGGAGGAGTTCGAGCCCCAGGCCCACACCGTGCCGTCCGCTTTGACGGCGAGGGAGTGGCCGCCGTAACCCGTCGCGACCGCGCCCGGACCCCGCCGCACTCCTGTCAGCCCCGTGACCTGGACGGGCGTGGGGCGGTCGGTGGTGGTCCCGTCACCGAGCTGTCCGGTGTCGTTCTCGCCCCAGGCCCACACCGTCCCGTCGTTCTTGACGCCCAGCGAATTCCGTTCACCGCTGGCGATGCCGCCGCGCAGGTAGGTGATGGCCGCCCGCAGGTTCGGCTTGGGGCCGACGTGATGCGGGTCGCCGGCGGGCTGCGGCGTGCCGGTCTGCTTGAGGAGGTCGCGCACCCGGCCGGGGGCGAGGACCTGGCCGTAGTTCTTGGCCACGCCCTGGAGCGCCGCCACCGTGCCCGCGATGATCGCGCTGGCCGAGGAAGTCCCGCTGAACGCCTCCGTGTAGAACTTGTTGGGGTCCGTCTCCGAAGCGGGATAGTGGCCATTGGGCATGTCCACGGATGCTGCCCAGACGCAACTGCCGTCGGCTTGGACATCGACGCGCGTGCCGTAGGTGGAATAGCTCTCGGCCGAGAGCTGCGGCTTTGAACCCACGTAGCAGGTGCTGCCGCCGGACGTGAGGGGTTGGCCCGCGCCGACCATGATCGCACCGGAGTCGGGCCGGTCCATGATGATCTTGGCGTTGGGGTCGCTGCCGTCGTCAAGGTTGACGGCGTCGTTGGACGCCGGTTCGACGACGGTGACCCCATGCGCGACCGCCGAGACCGTGAGGTCGTAGACCGCCGGTTCCCACTCCAATGGGTAGCTCTTAGGGGCGTTGTTGGCGAAGGTCACCTGCTCGTAGAGGATCACGTCGCCGGGCTGCGCCTGCGCCACCGCGTCGGCCAGGTACACGGTCCCGTCGGATTTGATCGCGGCGTGGGGAGCGATCCCGGCCAGGCCGACACCGTTCTCGTCGTCCGCGCCGATGATGCTCGCGACGGCGGTGGCATGAAAGGTCGATTCGGTGCTGTCGCAAAGGCCGGTGAGCTTCGGGCCCACCGATCCGATCGGTCCCGCGACCGCCGGCCGGTCGGCGAACTCTTCGTGACAGGTGTTGATGGGGTGCAGATAGTGCTGGACGTACGCGGGTCGTGTTCGGTTGATGGTCGTGCCGTCGCCCAACTGTCCCGCGTCGTTAGCGCCCCAGGCGCCCGCGCGCTGCGTGCGGTCGGCCAGGAAGGCGTGGTGCGCGCCGAGCGCCAGCGGAACGTTCGTCGCGCTCGAATAGGTGAAGGCGGGCGCGAGCCGGTCGGTCGTGGTTCCGTCGCCGAGCTGCCCGCTCTCGTTGGCGCCCCACACGATGGGCAGGGAATCGTTCGCCGCGGCGGCGCTGTTGAAGGCGTTCGCCAGCACCTTGCTGACATTGGTCATCTGCCAGCTCGTCACGGTGATCGGGGCCGTCGCGTCACCGCTGGTGGCGGCACCGAGCTGCTTGCGGCTGTTGTCCCCCCAGGAGCGGACGGTCCCGTCGGCCAGCGACGCGAGCGTGTGCAGGCTCCCCGCCGCGACGGTCGAGGCGGTCGACAGGCCGGTGACCGTCACCGGCGTGGGGGAATCGGTGGTCGTGGAGTTCCCGAGCTGCCCGTGGTCGTTGCGGCCCCAGGCCTTGATCGTGCCCCCGGCCAGGATCGCGACCGAGTGCCCGCCACCGGCCGCGACCGCGCCGTACGCCGGGGACGCGCCGGTCAGGGCCGTCACCGGGGTCGGCCGGTCGGTCGTGGTCCCGTCGCCGAGCTGGCTGTGGTCGTTGTTGCCCCACGCCTTGACCGTGCCGTCCGCCAGCACGGCGAGCGCATGGCCGTCGATGCCCGCGCTGACGGCGACGGCGGTGCTGATCCCGGTCACCTGGACGGGGGTGTGGCGTTCGGTGGTGGTGCCGTCGCCGAGCTGACCGTGCGTGTTCTCACCCCACGCCCACACGGTCCCGTCGCTCTTCAACGCCAGCGAGTAGTTCCCGGCCGCCGCGAGCGCCTTGACCCCCGTCAGCCCCGGCAGCTTGACCATGACCTTCCGCGCGGTGGTGGTGCCGTCGCCGAGCTGGCCTTTGCCGTTGTCGCCGAAAGCCCACACCGAAGGGGTCGGTTCGCCGTCCAGCCACAACGAATGCTTGTCGCCCGCCGCCACCGACCCCCGCGTCGTCGCGACGGGCAGCAACTCCCCTTCGCCTTCGATGTCGTAGACGGTGACCCCGTCGCCCTTGCCTCCGGGGAGGGAATTGGCGGCGTCCGCGTCCACTCCGGTGCCGGTCGCCGCGCCCGCGGCATTGCGGTAGACCTGCCGCCACTGCAACGGCTCGGTGGTCGGTTTCGTCTTCGGCCGGGCCTGCGCGATCTCCACGGACGGTAGCCGGTTGAGTTCTGTCAGCAGCCCCTCGATGCCGCCGGGATCGCTGATGACGAACCACGAATTGAGATCGGGGAGAGACCGGCCCGTACGCTTCTCCGCCTTGACCCGCTGGGCGGTGATCTCCGCCTCCGGCCGAGACGTCAGCGGCCGCATCCAAGCGCCCGGATGCTCTTTCAAGAGCTTCTGGATCGCCTTGGCGTCCTCGGGCTTCTCGGCCACGGGCCGCCCGCCGCGAACGCGCACCGTCCGATCGGACCGGAATTTCACTTCGAGCTGGGTGGTCGAGAAACCCGCAGGCAGCGGAGCCTTCGTACCGGGCAGCCGCCCTTTGTCCCGGCCGTGGTCGTACAGCGCCTTCGTTTTCGGCTGAGAATCGGCGGCAGCGCCAGGGGCCGCGAGTCCAGACGCCGCGAGGACCAGCGCCGTGAGCACGGCGAGAGGTCTGCGTCTGCTTTTCTGTGACGGTCCGATGACGGGGGGAGAGGACAAGCTCGGCCTCCTGTAGTGGCATCTTCCTGGGAAAACACCATTACATTAGACCAATAGCTTCACAGGTGAAGTGACGGAGACGACCGGTCGGTGCCCTTGTGTTCCGAGGGTTTCGTCGATCTTGTCGGAAAGTGCCAGAAAATACTGTTCGGTAGCGATGCGCACACGGCCGGTCGTGGTTTTAGACACCAATAGCCCAATTTTTCAAATTAGCAGAAATGGAGAAAAATGCGAGCGTCCGCAAGTGGTCGATTATTTCGTCGGAGAACAATGTCGGCGTGGGCATCGCGGCGGCGAGGTGATCCGCCCCCGGAAACACGAACGCCTCCCGGCTCGCACGAGCCGGGAGGCGTCATCGGACGTCCGTCAGGACAGGCCGCTCGACCCGTTCACGTCACGGAAGGTCGTTGACGAAGACGGGCGTGCTGCGATTCGTGGTCGTCCCGTCCCCGAGCTGCCCGGAGGAGTTGAGCCCCCAGGCGAAGACGGTCCCGGCCGGAGTGGTGCCGGTCGTGGAGCTCCCGCCGGCCGCGACACCCGCGAGCGGCCCCCAGTCGCTGACGACGACGGGCGTCGAACTGCTCGTGGTGGACCCGTCCCCGAGCTGCCCGCTGGTGTTCATCCCCCACGCCTTGGACACCCCGGACGTCCCGGAGGCGACACTGTGCCACCCACCGGCCCCGACCGTGGCGACACCGGTAAGCCCGCTGACGGTGACGGGGATGTTGCTGGAGGTCGTGGACCCGTTCCCGAGCTGCCCGTAATTGTTGAGCCCCCAAGCGCGAACGGTCCCGTCCGCGAGCAGCGCGACCGAATGGGCGAATCCACCCGCAAGCGACCCGGCCCACGTGGAAACCCCGCTCAACCCGGAAACGCTGACGGGCGTACTGCTGTTGGTGTTCGACCCGTTCCCGAGTTGCCCGTTGGAGTTGGCGCCCCAGGCTTTGACCGTCCCGTCCGCCCGAACGGCGAGCCCATGCGAAGACCCGGCCCCGATGACGGCGGTATCACTGATCCCACTGACCTGAACCGGCGTGGAACTCCCGGTCGTGGACCCGTTCCCGAGCTGCCCGGAAGCGTTGGCCCCCCAAGCCCAAACAGTCCCGTCACTCTTGAGCGCGAGTGAGAAACTGAGCCCCGCCGCGACCGCCTTGACCCCGGTCAACCCACTGACCTGGACGGGCACGGAACTGTTGGCGGTACTTCCGTTCCCGAGCTGCCCCGACCCGTTGGCCCCCCAAGCCCAAACAGTCCCATCAGCCCGGACGGCCAACGAATGGTTCTGCCCGGCCGCGACAGCCCCGGGCGCCCGCACGACACCGCTCAACCCGGAGACCTGCACCCCCGAGGTGCTGTTGACGGTGGTCCCGTTCCCGAGCTGCCCACTGGAGTTGAGCCCCCAAGCCCACACACTCCCGTCATTCCGCACCGAGATCGCATGGCTGCTCCCCACAGCAAGCCCACCCCGCAGATAGCTCACGACGGCGCGCAGGTTCGGCTGCGGCCCGATGTGCCGGGTGTCGCCCGGAGCCTGCGGGGTGCCGGTCTGCTTGAGGATCTGCCGGACCTGAGCGGGCTCCAGCGGGCCGCCGTACTTCTTCGCCACTCCCTGAACCGTCGCGACCGCACCCGCCATGATCGCGCTGGCACTGGACGTGCCGTTGAACATGCTTCTGTAGACCTTGTTCGGGTCGTTCACGTTCGACGTCAGATCACGGTAAGTGAGCGTGCCCGCCGCCGCGACGCACGAGCCGTACGCCTGAACGTCCACGCGCGATCCATAATTGGACCCCCACCAAGAGAGGTTGATAGCCGACCGTTCCACTGGTGGATTGGCGCCGAGGCAATTGGTTCCGCTAGGGCTGGGCGGTGCACCCGCTCCCACCATGATAGCGCCGGAGTCGGGGCGGCCCATGATGGTATGCGCGTCGAAGTCGGCCGGGTCGTCGAGGTTCTTTCCACCGTTGCCGGCAACTTCGACTACGGTGATTCCGTTCGCGACAGCGATTTGGGTGAGTGCATATGTGTCAGGCTCGAGTTCTTTGGGGTAGAGTCCGTTAAGGGTGCCACCGGCGTGTGTTTCATAGAGCAGGACATCGCCGGGATGGAGTGCGGCGATCGACTCGCTCAGGTGGCTTTCCAACGTCAACTGGAGATGGGTGTTCGGCGCAATGCCGGCGATGCCGGCATTGTTGTCGGCGCGCGCACCGATGATGCTGGCTACGGCCGTGCCGTGCTCGACTTGACTTGAAGTACCCGCACAAGTATTCCCTGCCACCGGCGGGACGATGACCGGTGGCCCGGCAATAGCGGGGCGATTGGTGAACTCCTCATGGCAGGTGTTCCACGAACTGAGAGCGAGCTCGGCGAGTTTCGGGTCGAGGTGGCTCGTCGTGTCGCCGGTGCCGAACTGTCCGACGGAGTTCGAGCCCCACACCGTGAATCCGAAGTAGGAGTCGGCAACGGAATGGCGCGCTCCGAGGGCGACGCTGAACACCGCCCCGATGCCAGAGACCTGTGCGGGGGTCGCGGCATTCGTGGTCGTGCCGTTTCCGACCTGGCCGTAACTGTTGTCGCCCCACACCCAAATATTTCCGGTGCCATCGCCTGTGACGGCATCGTAAGTCGTCGCGGCGCTGTTGGTGCTTCCGGCGGCGACGCTCGTCGCCTTCTCGGAAAGCGAGATGTTGACCGGCGTGAGGCGGCTCGTCGTCGTTCCGTCGCCGAGCTGGCCGAGCTGGTTGGCCCCCCACGCGCGGACCGCTCCCGCCGAGGTGAGAGCGAGGCTGTGCGCGCCTCCGGCGGCTACCTGCTTGGCATCGCTGATCCCCGTCACATTCGCCGGGGCGAGGTGGCCGGTCGTCGTGCCGTCCCCGAGCTGGCCGGAGGCGTTGCCGCCCCATGCCTGGACCCGGCCGTCGGCCAGGACCGCCAGCGAGTGGCCGTTCCCGGCGCCGACGGCTCCGAATCCCGTGGCCACACCGCTCAGCCCGGCGACGGTCACCGGGCTCGTCCGCTGGGTCGTCGTTCCGTCGCCGAGTTGCCCCGACCCGTTGGCCCCCCAGGCTTTGACCTGGCCGCTGGAAAGGACCGCGAGAACGTGTCCGTCCGGACCCGCCGAGATCGCCGTGGCATTCAGGAGGCCCGTGACCTGGACGGGAGTGGGGCTGTCGGTCGTCGTCCCGTTGCCGAGCTGGCCGTTCGCGTTGTCGCCCCACGCCCAGACCGTGCCGCTGTTCGTGAGCGCGACGGTGTAGTCGCCTGCGGCGGCGACGGCCTTGACGTCGCTCAGCCCCGCGACCTTCCGGACGATCTTGCTGTTGGTCTTGGTTCCGTCGCCGAGCTGGCCGTTGTCGTTCGAGCCGGTCGCCCAGACGAACCCGTCCTGATCAACGAGCACGCTGTGCGCGGTCCCGGCCGCGACGGCACCGAAACGGTACGCGACGAGCAGCGACTGGACCCCCTCGGCGTCGGCGACGGTGACGTCGTCGCCCTTTCCGCCGGGCACCGAGTTGATGGCGTCGACGTCGAGCCCGGTCCCGGCAGCCGCGCCGACCGCGTTGCGGTAAAGCTGAGCGGGCCGGAACGTCTCGTCGGCGGGCGTCGACTTCGACGCGGCACGGGCGAGTTCGACGGAAGGAAGCGCGTTCAGTCGGCTGAGCAGGGTCTCGATGCCCTTCGGCACCGTGATGACGAACCAGGAGTTCAGGTCCGGGAGCGCCCGGCCGCTGCGCTTCTCCAGCCGAGCCCGCTCGTCGCTGATGGCCTTCTCCGGCCTGCTCGACAGGGGACGGATCGTGGCGCCGGGGTAGTCCGCGAGGATCTTCCGAATCTGCGCGGTGTCCGACGAAGCGGACGCGGAGAACCGTCCGGAACGCAGGCGGACCTGACGCTCCGTGCGGAACTTCACCTTGATCGTGTTCGTGGAGAAGTTCTTCGACAGCGGTCCGTGCGTGCCCGGCCCGCCCTTCTCCCGCGAGAAGTCGTAGCCGGGCGCGAGCTTCGGCGTCGGCGCGGCGGCGGCGTGCGGGGCCGCCAGGCCGGAGGCGGCGAGCGCCAGCGCGGCGAGGACGGCGAGAGGTCTGCGTCTCTTCTTGGTCATGGGGGGAGAGGACAAGCTGTTGCCTCCTGTACGGGGTGGTGTGGGACGCCTCCCGGCCGCGTGGCGCGCGGCCGGGAGGCGTCATCGGACGTGCGTCAGGACAGGCCGCTCACCGCGACCGGGCTGGGCCGGTCGGTGGTCGTGCCGTCGCCGACCTGGCCGGACGCGTTCTTGCCCCACGTGTAGGGCGCGCCGCCGGAGAGGACGGCGATGGAGTGGTACGTCCCGGCGGCGATTCCGGCGAAGTTGCCGCTTCCGCCGACGCTGACGGGCGTGGTGCTGCTCGTCGTCGTTCCGTCGCCGAGCTGCCCGTTGGCGTTGAGCCCCCACGCCTTGGCGGTGCCGGCCGTACCGGCGGCGACGCTGTGCCAGCCGCCCGCCCCGACCGTGGCCGCACCGCTGAGCCCCGTCACGGTGACGGGCGTGCTGCTCGCCGTGGTGGTGCCGTTGCCGAGCTGGCCGTTGTTGTTCAAGCCCCACGCCCTGACCGTCCCGTCCGCGAGGACGGCGAGGGAGTGGGCGAACCCGCCCGCGAGGGAACCGGGCCACGTCGAGACGCCGCTCAGCCCCGACACGGTGACCGGCGTGCCGCTGTTGGTCGTCGTGCCGTTGCCGAGCTGCCCGTTGGAGTTGGCGCCCCACGCCTTCACCGAACCGTCCGCCCGGACGGCCAGGCCGTGCGAGTACCCGGCGCCGATGACGGCCGCGTCCGTGATCCCGCTGACCTGGACGGGGCTGGAGGCGCTCGTCGTGGTGCCGTTGCCGAGCTGCCCCGAGCTGTTGTCGCCCCACGCCCAGACGGTGCCGTCGTTCTTCAGCGCGAGCGAGAAGCTCAGCCCGGCGGCGACCGCCTTCACCCCGGTCAGCCCCGACACCTGGACGGGCGTCGAACTGGCCGTGGTGCTGCCGTTGCCGAGCTGGCCGCTGCCGTTCGCGCCCCAGGCCCAGACCGTCCCGTCGGCCCGGACGGCCAGCGAGTGGTTCTGCCCGGCCGCGACCGAACCGGGCGCCCGGACCACGTTGGTCAGCCCGGACACCTGCACGGACGTCGCGCTGCCCGTGGTCGTGCCGTTGCCGAGTTGCCCGCTGGAGTTCGCGCCCCACGCCCGCACGGTCCCGTCGTTCCGGACGTCCAGCGTGTGGTTGGTCCCCGCCGCGACACCGCCGCGCAGGTAGTTCACCGCCGCGCGCAGGTTCGGCTGCGGCCCGATGTGGTGCGGGTCGCCCGCGGGCTGCGCGGTGCCCGTCTGCTTGAGCAACTGCCGGATCTGCGCCGGAAGCAGCGCCGAGCCGGTCTTCTTCGCCACGCCCTGGAGCGCGGCGACCGCCCCGGCCGTGATCGCGCTGGCGCTCGACGTCCCGTTGAACGTCCCCGTGTACATCTTGTTCGGGTCCGTCTCGGACGGTGTCAGGCCCTGGTTGCCCGGCACGCCGAGCGTCGCGACGCACGCGCCGTAGTCCTGGACGTCGAGACGTGAGCCGTAGGTCGAGAAGCCCAGCGCCGTCCGCTCGGGAAGCGGGCTGGATCCGGTGCAGTTGGAGCCGCCCGGACTCGGCGGAGCGCCCGCGCCCACCATGATCGCGCCCGAGTCGGGACGGCTCATGACCGTCACCGCGTCGGGGTCGGACGGGTCGTCGAGGTTGTTGGAGCCGTTCCCGGCGGCCTCGACGACCGTGATCCCCTGGGCCGTCGCCGTGACCGTCGCGTCATAGATGAGCGGGTCGTACTCACCGGGGTACCACTTGCTCCCGATGACCGGGCTGAACTCGTAGAGCACGACGTCGCCCGACCCGAGCCCGGCGAGCGTGGTGACGTAGTCCGACGGGTTCGAGAGGTGCAGCCCGGCGTTGGGGGCGATGCCGGCGATTCCGGCGCCGTTCCCGTCCCGCGCCCCGATGATCCCGGCGACCGCGGTGCCGTGCGACGTCTGCGAACTGGCGAGGCAGTTCGAACCCCATGTGGCCGGGACCCGGACCGGATCGCCGCCCGGGGCGGGCCGTCCGCTCAGTTCCTCATGGCAGGTGTTCCAGGAGTTCGTGACGACGTTCCAGCTCACCGGGCTCGTCCGGTCGGTGGTGTCGCCGAGCCCGAGCTGGCCGCTGGAGTTGTAACCCCACGCCGCCTGCCCGAAGGCGAAGCTCGCGACGGTGTACTGCGCGCCCGCGGCCAGCGCCGTGACGAAGCCCTCGGTGGTGACCGCGGTCGGGCTCGTCCGGGTGGTGGTGGTCCCGTCGCCGACCTGGCCGTGGTTGTTGTAGCCCCAGGCCCATGCCGAGTAGTAGTCGTGCGTGTCGGGGTCGTAGCTTTCGGCGGCGGAGTGGAAGCCCCCTGCGACGACGCTCGCGGCCGGTTCGGGCAGCGGGACGTTCACCGGACTGGTGCGGGACGTGGTGGTTCCGTCACCGAGCTGGCCGGATCCGTTGAGGCCCCAGGCTTTCACCGAGCCGTCGGTGAGGACGGCGAGGCTGTGGAACCCGCCCGCCGCGACCTGCTTGCCGGTGGTGATCCCGGGGACGCTGACCGGGGTGCTGCGGTTGGTGGTGGTGCCGTCGCCGAGCTGGCCGCTGCTGTTGGTGCCCCACGCTTTGACGGTGCCGCTGGTCAGGACGGCCAGGGACTGTCCGCCGCCTGCGGCGACCGCGCCCCACGTCGTCTTGACCCCGGTGAGGCCGGGGACGGTGGTGGGCGTGCTGCGGTTGGTGGTGGTTCCGTCGCCGAGTTGCCCGTTGGTGTTGGATCCCCAGGCCTTGACGGTTCCGTCGGACAGGACGGCGAGCGCGTGCCCGTCCGATCCGGCCGAGATCGCCGTGGCGTTGGTGATGCCGCTGACCTGGACGGGCGTGTGCCGCTCGGTCGTGGTTCCGTCGCCGAGCTGCCCGACGCTGTTCGATCCCCAGGCCCAGACGGTGCCGTCGGTCTTGAGCGCGAGGGAGTAGCTGTTGGCCGCCGCGACGGTCTTCACCCCGGACAGGCCGGAGACGAGGACCGGAGTGGTGCGGCTGGTGGTGGTGCCGTCGCCGAGCTCGCCGTGGCTGTTGGAGCCGGTGGCCCACACGGTCGGCGCGGACGGTCCCACATCGACGGCGAGCGTGTGCGCGAGGCCCGCAGCGATCTGACCCCATTGGATACCGAACAGGGCCGTGTTCGCGTTGGCCACCGCTTCGACGTCGCCGACGGTGACCCCGTCGCCCTTGCCGCCGGGGACGTTGTTGATCGCGTCGGCGTCGATTCCCGTTCCGGCGGGCGACCCGACGGCGTTCCGGTAGAGCTGCTGGGCGCGCAGCGGCTCGGTCGGGCTCTTGATGACGGGACGCGCCTGCGCGATCTCCACTCCGGAGAGCGCGTTGAGGGCGGCGAGGAGCCCTTCGCCGTTCTTCGGGACGGTGACGAAGAACCAGGAATTGAAGTCGGGCAGTTCCCGCCCGGTCTTCGCCTCCAGCCGGGAGCGCCGATCATCGATGGCCCGCACGGACTGCCGCGACGTCCGCGTGATGATCGCACCGGGGTACCGGGCGAACGCGGCCCGAATCGCGGCGGTCGCCGCACTGTCGGACGAGGTGAGCGTGTTGCCGTGCAGGCGGACGTTCAGTTCCGTCCGGAACTTCACCTGGAGGCTCGTCCGGGAGAAGCCCTTGGGCAGCGGGCCCTTGGTGCCGGGCCGTCCCTTTTCGCGGGAGTGGTCGTAGCGCGGCTTCAGTTTCGGCGCGGGGTCGGCGGCGGCGTGGGGAGCCGCGAGGCCGGACGCGGCGAGCGCCAGCGCCGCTAACGCGGCGAGCGGCCTGCGGCGGCTTTTCTGTGACTGTCCGATGACGGGGGGAGAAGACAAACTCGGCCTCCTGTAGTGGGAGCTTCCTGGGGAAGCGCCATTACGTTAGACCGTTGTCTTCGCAGGTGGAGTGGCCAAGACGACCGGGCGGCGCCCTTGTGTTCCGAACATTTTGTTGATCTTGTCGGAAAGTGTCAGAAAATACTGTTCGGTAACAGTGCGCACGCGGCTGGTCGTGGTTTTCGATGCCAGTGACCCCGATTTTTCAAGTTAGCAGAAAGGGCGAAAAACGCGAGCGTCCGCAAGTGGTCGATGATTTTGTCAGGGAACATTGTCAGGGTGGGCGTCGCGGCGGCGAGGTGATCCGCCCCCGGAAACACGAACGCCTCCCGGCTCGCACGAGCCGGGAGGCGGAGGCCACCGGGGAGGTCAGGCGGTCAGGCCCGAGCACTGCGGGGAGTCCTTGAACGCGGTGTTCAGGTCCGCGTTGGTGGACAGGTCCTTCACGGGCCCCTGGTACCCGCTGAACTGCGCGAGCTGCTGGGTGTAGGGGCTGAGGGCCTTGGTCAGCGACTTCTGGTCCGTGACCTTGGCCTTGTCCAGCGTGCCGATGGCGGAGGTCAGCTGGGTCTGGATCTTGGCGAGGTTGGCCAGCGCCGTGTTGTAGGCGGGCTTCGCGGACGCCACCGGGGGCGTCCCGGCCGTCTCCAGGTTGCGCTGCTGGGTCGCGAGCCGGGTCTTCATGGTCTTCATGAACGTCAGCATGGAGTCCTTGGCCTCCTTGGCGTTCTTGGCGTCGAGCCCCGGCATCGCGACCTTCGAGGTGTCCGCCTTCAGGTAGGAGCACACCTTCCCGGCCCAGGCCAGCTCGGGGCCCGACTTCTTGTCGTCACCGCCGCCGCACCCGGCGACCGAAACGGCCAGCACGCCGGCCAGCGCGATTCCACCCATCACGCGTCGGACCATGTTCATTCTCCTTGGGCACGCTGTGATGGTCGCAGGGACTCACAGCTTTGGGGACGATCCAGCGGCGCCGTCCCGGAAAAGCCGCCCGGAACGGCGGTGGAAGATTCACTACACGATATGCACGGCAGCCGCGGGCTGCCGCCCGCCGACCGGGAGGACCCCCGGATGCGGCGAACCCCCGCCGCCGCTGGAGGCGGCGGCGGGGGCTCTGTCTACGACATGTCAGCCATGACCGTAGGTCACTTCTTGACGGCCTTCAGGGTGACCGTGTTGCCCGACCCGGCAGCGAGAGCGCTGACGAGCGGGTTCAGGAAACCGCAGCCCTGGAGGGCCGGAAGGGTGTACGTGCCGCTCAGGTCGCCGCCGTTCGCACCGAAGTTGGTCGACTTCAGCGGAATGGTGGCGGGCGTCGCGGTCTGGCAGGTCGTGCCGCCGGCGATCTCCAGGCCGAAGACCTTGATCGACGAGAGCTTGACGACCGTCTTGGTCTCCGTGTTCAGCGTGGTGCCGGCCAGGGTGCCGGTCGTCTTGCCCTGCGGGGCGTAGGCGACGTCCACGGTGCCCGGCAGGAAGCCGAACAGGGAGAACTTGCCGGCGCTGCCGTTGAGCGTCAGGTCGCCGCTGACCTTGCCGTCGGTGACGGTGGTGGCGACGGAGCCCGTCAGCGGGATGGTCCCGTTGATGCTCTTGATGGCCGACGTGCCGGTGAGGGCGTAGGTGTTGCTGCCGCCGGTCGGCGGCGTCTCGACCGTGACCTCGACGGGCGCGCTCTGCGCCGACTCGTTACCGGCCTTGTCCGCGGCCGAGACCGTGAACGAGTACTTGCCGGCGGCGAGACCGCTGATGGTCTTGCTGGTACCGGTCACCAGGCCGGGCAGCTTCTGCCCGTTCTGGTAGACGTAGTAGCCGGCCAGGCCGGAGCCGCCGTCCTCGTCCTTGGAAGCGGACCAGGTCAGCGCGACGCTGTCGTTGGTCACCGCGCCCTTGACGTCGCCCGGAACCGAGGGCTTCGTGGTGTCGGGCTTGGCCGGGGTCTTGGCGTCGACCGAAGCCGAGGCGCCGTCGCCCGTGGTGTTGTTCGGGGTGACCGTGACCTTGTACGACGTGCCCGCCGTCAGGCCCTTGATCGTGTAGGTGGTGTCGGCGGTCTCCGCGGAGCCACCGTCCCACGCGATCTTGTACTTGGCGGCACCCGTGCTCGCGTCCCACTTGACCGTGACCGAGTCGAAGGTGGTGCCCACGACCGTCAGGCCCTTGAGGTCCGCCGGCTTGTCGACCGGCTTCTGCTCGGTGGTGGCGTCGGCCGAGGCCGCGTCGCCGTTGCCCTGCTTGTTCACGCCGTACACCGAGAAGGTGTACGGGGTGTTCGGGGTCAGGCCGGTGATCGTGGCGGTGGTGCCCGTGGGGACTTCCTGGGTCTTGTCGCCGTACTTCACGACGTAGGACTCAGCGCCCTCGGCGGCGTTCCACTTCAGCGAGACCGACTCGAACGTCTTGCTGGTGACTTCGAGACCCGTGACCGGACCCGGCTTGGAGGCCGGAGCGGGGGTGTCGAACTCGACCGAGCTCTTGTCGGACTTGTTGCCGGCCTTGTCGACCGCCTCGACCTCGAGCTTGTAGTGCTTGCCGGCCTCAAGGCCGGTCAGCGCCGCCTTCGCGTCGGTGACGGTGTCACCGAACTTGGTGCCGTTGAGGTACAGGTTGTACCCCGCGAGGCCCGAGCCACCGTCCTCGTCCTTAGAGGCGCCCCAGGACGCGTTCGCCGTGGTGCCGGTGATGTCGGCGACGGCCGGCGCACCCGGAACGGTCGGCGGGGTCTTGTCCTCCGGCGGAGTGACGTCGCCACTGACCTTGAAGGTGTGGATGATGTTGTTCTGGCCGGTCGGCGCAGCCGGGCCGTCCAGGGTGCAGGGGACCTGGAAGGGCTTGCCGCCCGCGTTCAGGTCGGGGTGCGGGTTGCCGTCCTTGTCGCGCAGGATGACGTACAGGTCGAGACGCTGCACGCCCATCTTGCCCTCGCCGGCCTTGGAGAAGACCAGCGGCGGCGCGGTGCCCAGCAGACCCTTGAGCGGCAGGGTGCCGGACTCGGGGACGGCCGTCTTCGTGATCGGCAGCTTCAGCTTCGCCGCCAGCGGGGTCTGGCCGTTCTGGATCTCCGGCGCCCACAGGTTGGCCGTCGCGATGGCGTAGCCCTCAAGGGACGCCGCAGGCGGGTCGATGACCGTCTGCATCGCGTTGACCGTGTACGCGTTGACCTCGGCGTCCGAAGTGACCTTCATCTCCGGGGTCAGCGTGTTGGCGTGGATGTCCTCCGGGTACGGCAGGCTCGCGTCGATCTTCAGAGCCTGCGGCTTGATGATCGGGAACTTGCAGGAGAACGTGAGGCCGGACAGCTTGCCGTCCACCGGGGTGTGGTCGTCGGCCTTCGGCTCGGGGGCCGTCGGACGCTCCCACTTGACGTTCGGCGCCTCGCCGCCCGTCTCGGAGCCTTCCTGGACGTAGACCGCAGCGATCTGGTTGTCCTGGCCCGGCTTCTGGTAGCACTGCACGTCGAAGTCGCCCAGGGCGGTCAGCTCGCCCGCGGTGTTCTTCGGCGAAACGTGGAGCTTGAGGTTGCCGACGTTGACGCGGCCCCAGCCCTTGGTCGTACCGGCGTTGATCGCCTTCGGCGTCGTGCCGTCCGCCGTCAGCGGGAAGTCGCCCTCGTCCGGCACCGCCACCTTGGGAATGGTGACGTTCGTCGGCATGTCCTCGGTGTGCCCGTCGGGGAACACGCCGTTGACTTCCGCGACCGCCGAGCCCTCGAGGGACTTGGCGTCCATCGCGAACAGGCCCTTGGTGGTGTTGGCGCTCACAATGTCGGTCGTCTTCACCGAAAGCGGCGCGACCGACTGGTTGGTCTTGACCGTGTCCGGGATGCCGTCGACCTTGACGTTGACCTTGAGGTCCTGGGCCCCGATCATCGGGTAGACACAACGGTAGTTCAGCGTCAGCTCGCCGTGCGGCACCGCCGCCACCGCGCTCTGCGCGAACGTCAGGCCCACGACCCCGGTGAGGGCAGTGGAGCCCGCGGCCAGCAGCGCGATCGCGCTGGCCTTACGTGCTCGTGTCCTTCGTCTCACTTTTTATCTCTCCTGTAGGTGGCAGACCGCTGGCTCCCGCCGCGAAGGGGGATCGTCGGCGGGAGCCAGCATGTGAGGACCAGCCGTCCTAGTGCCTAGATCAGGCCTTCGGGGACAGCTTCAGGTCGATGGTGTTGCCGGACTGGGAGGCGAAGATGGAGAGGATCCCGTTGATCAGGCCGCAGTTCTCGAGCTCGGCGATCGAGTAGTTCGGGGCCTTGAAGGGCCCGCCGACCAGCGGGTTGAAGAAGACGCCGTCGTTGGACTGCATCTGGATCTTCGAGGGGTCCTTGGCGCGGCACTGGTCGCCACCACCGAGGGGGATGCCGAACAGGGTGAAGCTCGGCAGCTTGATGTACATCGTCGAGGTGGTCTTGATCTGACCGTTGGCGAAGGTGCCCACGGTGTCGCCCACCTGCTGGAAGTCGACCGTGGCCTCGACCGGCAGGAAGCCGAGGATGCTCATCATGCCCTTGGTCTTCTGCAGGTTGAGCTGGCCGGTGATCGCGCCCGAGCCGCCGTCAACGGCCACGTTGATGCCGCCGTTGATGGGGACGGTGCCGTTCGGGCCCTTGATGTACGACGAACCGTTGAGGTTGAAGCCGTAGTTCAGGGTGCCGGTCTTGGCGCCCGTCGCCTGGTACGGGAAGTAGCTCGGCTTCTGCCACGGGTCGCCGAGGGGCTGGTCGCCCTGGACGATGTCCGCCGAGACGATCGTGGCGTCCTGGCCGCTCGCGAGCGTGCAGGGGGCCTTGAACTCGCCGAGGGCGGAAGGCGAGCCGTCCGCCTTCTTGACGAGGACGGTGAACTCCATCGACGTCAGGGCGGCGGTGACGTGGCCGGCCTGGTCGAAGCCGATGGCCGGGGCCTCGCCGTAGCCCTCCAGCGTGAAGGAGCCGGAGTCCGGGATCTTCGT
Organism: Actinomadura rubteroloni; assembly: GCF_002911665.1. Lineage (NCBI taxonomy): Bacteria > Bacillati > Actinomycetota > Actinomycetes > Streptosporangiales > Thermomonosporaceae > Actinomadura > Actinomadura rubteroloni. The sequence goes on along the minus strand of NZ_MTBP01000001.1, from coordinate 226,899 downwards.
CTCGGGGAACGCGTTGTTCACGTTCACGCTGACGTTCTGCCCGGGGCCCTGCACGGCGGCCTTGGCGTTGGCGGCACCGGCGATGCTCGCGCCGCCGACCGCCTTCAGGCCGTCGGTGGTGTCCGCGCCGAGCGTCGCCTTGAACTTGATCTGGATGTCGTTGGTGTACTGCCCGACGCCCAGCTTCGAGGGAACGTTCGTGTCGATGTCGACCTTCACGCTGCGGCTACCGATGAGCGGGTAGGTGCAGTTGTAGGTGAGCGACTTGGTGGCAGCAGCCTGGACGCCAGTGGCAGCCGACGCCGCGCCGACACCCGCGACGCCCGCGGCGCCGATCGCGAGACCCGTGGCCGCGCTCAGGATCAGGCTCTTCCTGATCCCTTTGTTGTTGAGGTTCACTCACATGCCTTTCTGATGGGAACAGCACCGCTTGAGGCCGCACTGCTTTCTCTCGATCAACCCCCGAGATCCAGCACTCCTCCGATACTCTCGGCTGTCCGCGTCAGAGCGGGTTTGCGGACTGGCTGTCAGGCGGCTTTCGAAAATCGAGGGAATTCGACTGGACGGGGGGTTTGACGAGCAGTCTCACAGGCGTCCATCGAGCCGTTTCCACCGACGTTTCGTGGACGTAAACTACCCCCTGGTGAGGCCTGCGTCATCGTACTGCTGTGACAAGTTTCACTGCCGGGTGGCTCACTCCGATCCAAGAGTTCGACCGCAGGTCAGCGGGCTGACTACGAGTCGCCACCTAGCGAACACGACGCGGCGCGACAGGCCCTGAAGGTTGTCTTCCGACGCCATGTTCCGTGCGTGCTTTATCGTCTTCTTATAGCCGTCGCCGACCCGGCCGGCGCGGTGGTCGCCGACGGATCGAGTTCCGCTTCCGGCCAGCCGTGGTACGGCGTGCCCAGGTGGAAAACGGGTCTTCCGGGGGAGCGATGCGGCCGCTGCCGGAAAGGTATTTTCCGCAGCGAGAGCCGAGATGCCGAGAACGCTTTGTTCGGAGTGGTGGGAAAACCGTTGTGAACCGGGTTCGGTCGCGTCCCGCAGCTCGTGCCCGGCCGACCGGAATTGTCTTTCCCGCGGATTCCCGCGCGTTCCCGCCCGGCGCGTACCGGAATTCCGATACTGTGCTTCACAGGCGCCCCACCTTCCCGCCCGGGTGTACCGCCCCCGGCCGTGGAATCCGCCGGCCGCCGTTCGGTGGCCGTCCGGTGCGCGGGAGCATGAAGCCGTTCGCCGGGGAACGCGGCCCGGCGGTCGCCGGTGAAACGTTCCCCTGCTCGCTCTCCCCGGACAAGCGACATCGACGGCGAAACCGTCACAACGACAATTCAGCCTATCGCCGACGAGACGGACACCACAAGATTGTTCGGTGCGGGTGGGAAAAGGCGCACCAAGTGACAAAAAACCATGGTGTGCCGGAAGAAATATGGAACCGGACGCTCGACGGCGGAGGGGGCCGTCCCCGTGCGGGGACGGCCCCCTCGGACCGTCAGCTCACCGTCAGCCCGGCCGTCAGCGCGGCGGGGTCACGGGACGGCAGTCCGTCGTCTCCGGCTTGCAGATCGGACCCTGCAGGATCTTGACGTAGTTGCCCTTGCCGGAGATCGCGGCGTTGAAGACGGGGTTCATGTTCTCCCGCTTGCCACCGCAGCCGCTGAACTTCGGAAGGTCGATCTTCCCCGACAGGACCCCACCGACCAGGATGTCGCGGTACTCCGACGGCGTGGCGGTCAGCGTCAGCTGCACCGGCTCGCTGCTCTGGCAGGCCGGCCCGACGTTGAGCGGCGCCCCGTTGGCCCGCGCGTCGTAGATCCGCACGATGACCTTGGCCTTCGCCGTCATCTCGTAGCCGCCACCGTTCTCCGAGTGGTAGATGCCGTCAAGGCTGCCGTTGCCGACCTGCTGCAACTCCATCATCGCCGTCGTCGGCATGAGGCCGAACGTCAGGACCGTCGATGGCGAGCGCAGCGGCTGGGCGAACTTGAAGCTCGCGTGGATGTTCTTGCCGTCGGCGGTCGCCTGGTAAGCGATGTTCGTGTGCGTGGCGGTCTTCGGGTCGTTGACGACGACGGCGCTGTTGAGCTTGTTCAGGTTGTTGTACCCGGCCATGTAGACACAACCGCGACTCTTCTGCGACGCGGGCGCGCCGTCGTACTTGCCGCAACCGTCCGGCGGGCCGTTCGTGGTGTGGACCGCGACGGGCGCGCTGAACGGGGAGGCGTTGCCGGCCTCGTCCTTGGCGCGGACGTACAGCGTGTAGTCGTGCTGCGCCTTCAGCCCCTCGGCCCAGCCGTACGGGTCCGTCCCGGGGAAGGTGCCGGAGAGCTTCGGCTGGCCGTTGCCCTCCTTGGCGTACACCTCGTAGGCGGCGACGCCGATGTTGTCCTCCGACGCCCCCCATTCGAGCCGCGCCCACGTCCCGCCGACCGCCGTCACCTTCGGCTTGCCCGGCGTACTCGGCGGCGACTTCTCCGGCGCGTCCGGCCCGGCCTTGAACGTGACCGGATCGGTCGCGTCGGACAGGTTCCCCCCGGCGTCGACCGCCTTCACGGTGAGGTTGTAGTCCTTGCCCGGCTCCACCGGCATGGTCGTCGTGGTCACTTCGCCGAATGAGCCGACCATCCGGTCCGGTTCTGCGTCGGTGGGGTCGGGGATCTCCTTGCCGTCGTTGAAGACCTTGTAGCCGACGATGCCGCGGTCATCGGACGCCTTGCCCCACGACAGGTAGGCGGTCTTACCGGACTGGACCACCGTCAACTTGCCGGGCTTCGTCGGAGGCTTCTTGTCGGGCTCGCCGAAATTGATCTCGGCCAGGACGTTGCTTCCACCGCTCTGCGTGCATTCCGTGGTGAAGGTGTCACCAAGGTCGGTCAGGCCGCCGTCCGCCTTCCGAAGCTTGGTGTTCAACGACAGCGAGGTGAGCGTGAGCGTGCCCTTGCCCTTGGTGGAATCCGAGTACGGAGCTGCGTTGACGGTGCCCGATGCGTGGACTTTGAATGAACCTGACGGCGGAATCGGAGTTTTTGCGATGGCCGCCTCGGTCTTCGCGGTGACGCTCGGCGGTTCGGGCTGCTCTAGACGTGCTCTGGCGAGGGCGGAGCCCTCCAGGGTAGCCGCGTCGAGCAGGCGAAGTCCCTGGGTGGTCTTCGCGCCGATCGTCGCCACCGCGTCGATGTGCAGTGCATTCGGCCCTGGGCCGCCCGGCACCATCTCTCGAGGCAGGTCGGGCAGCTTGATGTTCATGCTCAAGTCCTGCACGCCGATGAACGGGAACGTGCACTTGAACGGCAGCGTCACCCCGTCCGGGGCGGCCTGCGCGGTCGGCGATCCGCCGAGACTGACGACAGCGGAGAGAGTTCCCGCGACTACGGCGGTGGTGGCCACTGCCGAGGCGGTCTTCAGCCTCTTGAAAGTGATCTTGGCGTCCAAGTGCTGCCTCTCCTAGTTCCGCCGAGGCTGGGTGCGGCCTCCATGGGCATCGAGCGCCATGGGCGCGTCCCGACCTCCGGTCGCTCGACGACGGGCACGGGAAACCGGATGTTGCCGAGCGTAGGGAGTGACCTGAGCCTCACGAAAGTGGGCGGGTCCAGATCCGGGCTCTTCTAACAGCGGGCGAGCATCCGCCTACGGGAGCTTGTCATCGGATAACACAAACGCCGACGCTTTGCTCCCCGGGCCAACGATGGCCGGATGGCAGTTGTCACCAAGTGAGCAAACGTCGCTTTGGATGTGGCTCCACGGGCTGTCGGGCACAGCGTACTGCTCAATGGTCGCGCGAAAGCTGATCTGGCCGAAACGGGCCGCCCACAAGGTTGTCAAAGGGCTTTACCGTAAGTGCGGACGTGAGTCGGAACGACTCTTTCGCTCTCTCGGAAGGAAGCCTTGACATGGTCGAGCAAGTCGTGAAGGGCAAGCGCAGGACGGTGTGGCGTGCAGGCCTGGCCGCGATCGTGGCGACGGCGGCGACGGTCAGCGGCATCGCCGCCTCCGCCTCGGCCCTGACACCGACCCCATGGGGCAATCCGGTACCGGGTGGCGCTGCCGTGGGCTACCAGTTCAGCCTGGTGACGACCGCCCCGGACGCCACCGGATTCAATGAGGTCTATGCGACCGGAGAGAACTCCGACGGCAAGCTGGGAAACGGCACGTACACCGACTCGAACGTGTTCGTGAAGGTGAAGGGCCTCACCCGGGTCAAGATGGTGGATTCCGGATGGACTAGCTCCGTGGCGGTCAAGCAGGACGGCACGGTCTGGACGTGGGGCACGAACTTAAACGACGACCTCGGTCTCGGCCTCGACCCCGAGGCCACCGTCAACGTTCCCACCCAGGTTCCCGGCATCACCAACGCCGTGTCCGCCAGCATGGGCATCGGGGGGACCGTCGTGGTCGTGCTGGCGGACGGCACCGCCAAAGCCTGGGGCGCCAAGACGGGGAACTGCGCAGCCAGCAGCACTCCGGTCACGGTGGCCGGACTGACCGGCCTGGCGACCACGCCAGGCGCTGTCGCGGTCGGCTCGTACCACGTTCTGGCGCTCAAGGCCGACGGCACCGTCAAGGCATGGGGGAGCAACGGGTCCGGGCAGCTTGGGACCGGCAACACGACCGCTTCATGTTCCCCAGTGACCGTGCCGGGCCTGTCCGGTGTCACTCAGGTCAGCGCGGGAGAGATGCAATCCGTGGCGCTGACTTCCAGCGGGAGCGTCAAGGCATGGGGCGCCAATGGCAGCGGCCAGCTCGGTGACGGGACGACCACGGGCCGCTTGTCGCCGATCACCGTTCCCGGCCTGACGAATGTCGTCGGAATCTCCGCGGCACTCCGCTACACCACAGCCGTCACCAGTGCCGCCGCTCCCGCCAACAACCGCTTCGCGTGGGGTGCTGGCGCGCTCGGGACGGGCACTAATACGAATCCGTCCAGCCCAACGCCGCTCGCCGGCGAGAACTTCAACAACACGGTCATCACGGCCGGGCCGGACCACGCGCTGAGCGTGCAGCCAGGTGCGGTGCCCCGTGCGTGGGGGCGGAACGAGTGGGGCGCACTCGGCACGGGAGACGACATCGACCACCCCACGCCGACGTACGTGCAGCGCGTGGGTTGATACCGCGCTGAGGATTGTCAATGGGCCTTACGTACGGAAGCGAGTCGGAGTGGCTCGCTCTCCCGCTCTCCCGCTCTCTCGGAAGGAAGTATTGACATGGTGGAACAGGTCGTGAAGGGCAAGCGCAGGACCGCGTGGCGGGCGGGCCTGGCCGCGATCGTGGCGACGGCTGCGACGGCCAGCGGCATCGCCGCCCCCACGTCTGCCTTAGCGCAGACCCCGTGGGGCAACCCGGTACCGGGCGGCGCTGCGTCGGGCTATCAGTTCAGCCTGGTGATGACAGCCCCGGACGCCACTGGGTTCAATGAGGTCTACGCGTCGGGCGAAGGCACCGAAGGCGAGCTGGGGAACGGCGTCAACGCGGACTCGAACGTGTTCGTCAAGGTGAAGAACCTTACCCGGGTCAAGATGGTGGCCGCCGGCGCGAGTAGCGCGGCGGCGGTCAAGCAGGACGGCACGGTCTGGGTCTGGGGCAATAACTCAACTGATGTCCTCGGCCTCGACCCCTCAGCCAGCGTCAATGTCCCCACTCAGGTTCCCGGCATCACCAACGCCGTATCCGTCGGCATGGATTCCTACGACAGAACGGTCGTGGTGGTGCTGGCGGACGGCACCGCCAAAGCTTGGGGCTCCAGCACGGGGAACTGCGCAGCCAGCAAGACTCCGGTCACGGTGGCCGGGCTTACCGGCCTGGCGACCACGCCACGCGCCATCGCCGTCGGCAGAGCCCATGTGTTGGCGCTTAAAGCCGACGGCACCGTCAAGGCATGGGGATCCAACTCTGCCGGGCAGCTTGGGACCGGTGACACCACCGCTTCATGCTCCCCGGTGACCGTGCAGGGTCTGTCCGGCGTCACGGAGGTCGGCGTGGGCTTCTTCCACTCCGTGGCGTTGACATCCAGCGGGACCGTCAAGGCATGGGGCCATAACGACTCCGGCGAACTCGGCGACGGCACAACCACCCAGCGCCTCTCGCCGATCACCGTTCCCGGCCTGACGAATGTGGTCGGGATCTCCGCCGGAGCCCGGTACACCACAGCGGTCACCAGTGCCGCCGCGCCCGCCAACAACCGCTTCGCGTGGGGTGCCGGCCCTCTCGGGACGGGTGGCGGTTGGACTACAAGCCCCACGCCGCTCGCAGGCGAGAACTTCAACAACACGGTCATCCATGCGGGCCCGTGGCACGCGATCAGCGTGCAGTCCGGTGCGGTGCCCCGTACTTGGGGTGACAACGACGGCGGCGAACTCGGCACTGGGGACTACGTCGAGCGCCGCTTGCCGACTTACGTGCAGCGCGTGGGTTGATGTTGGGTCTCGTCCTCTTCTGATGGTGCCCCGGCGGGGCGGTGAACTTGTCGACGGACGACAGCCCTTGCGGGCTGATTGCTCCGGAGTGACGAAGTGGGCCGTGCCGTCGGGGTTCGCCCCTTTGATCGGTCGGCGCGCAACCCGTGGCGTGTGCGCGAGTTCGCGGGGCAAGTTGTCACGGCGACGCGATGAAGTTTTGCGTGGCTGACAAGTACCTTTGCCTCCACGAAACTTCCGGACGGCGGCGTAGCGGCGGCCTCGGGAGGAACTCGCCGGTTCGGCGCCCCGGCGGGTCCAGCGCGGCGGACGCCGTGACCGGGCGATCGGTGTCTCCCACCGGGTGAGACGAAGAGGCGAGGATGCCATGAGACGGACCAGGACGGGATTTGCCCTGGCAGTGGGCACGGCCCTGGCGATCGGCGGTGCCTTCGCGGGCGTCGGCGCACCGCCCGGCGGCGGCGCCGGGCTCGCGCTGGCGGCCGCGGCCCCGGCCGACGCGGGGCAGGCGGTGTCGCTGACCCTGAAGTACCAGTGCGCGTATCCGCTCATCGGCCGGCAGCCGTTGAGCGTGAAGATCGACGCTGAGATCCCGAAGACGTTCCCGGCCGGTGAGGGGACGCCGAAGTTCGCGGTCCAGGCGGTCGCGACGGTGAACGCGGGCGCGACCAAGGGCCTGCGCGCCGTCTACGGCGAGACGCTGGAGGGCGCGGCGCTTGCCACCGCGACGGTGACGTCCCCGGACCACCCGGACGGTTCCCCGCTCGACGTGAACATGACGCTCGACAAGAGCGCGATCCCCGAGTCCGGCGAGTTCACGGTGAACGTGCACGGCAACGCGCCGTCGCTCACCTTCACCAAGGCCGGGCACGGAAAGATCGCGGTCGGGGACCTCGTGCTGTCGATGAGCGCCAAGCTCAAGGACGGCGGCGAGAGCGGTCTCGGCCCCTTCGAGTCCGAGTGCACGCAGGACCCCGGGCAGAACAACGTGCTCACCGAGTTCGACGTCGTCGGCAAGGAAGAACCCGCCGCCGTGTTCAAGCTCAAGGGCTCCACGCGCGTCAAGGCGGCGGGCGTGACCGTCCCGCTCACCGGCTCCCTCACGACGGGCTTCGACGCCGCCGGAAAGCTGACGGGGAACCTGGCGCTGGACAAGAGCGCGGTGCCGTTCAAGCTGTTCGGCTTCCTGCCGGCGAGCTTCGACGTGGCGTTCGGCCCGGCCGTCGCGGCGACCGGGACGCTGTCGGCCGCGAAGCTGACGACGACGTCCGCGGTGCCGGTCGGCGTGCCGTCGGTGAAGGTGTTCGGCCTGGAGATCGGCGGCGGGCCGGACTGCCGCACGGCGGCCCCGGCGCAGATCGGGCTGGTCGCGGACCCGTTCGACAAGGCGTCCGGCGGAAAGCTCACCGGCAAGTACACGCTGCCCAAGCTCCAGAACTGCGGGGTGCTGACGTCCGTCCTCAGCGCCGTCACGGCCGGGCCGGGCAACACCATCTCCCTGACCGCCGCGCCGTAGTGGCCCGCTCAAAGGATTCGGCAGAGTCATGACGAAGATCTTCGAGAACTCCCGCGCGCGGTCCGCGCCCGCGGGGACGCGGCGCACGGCGCTCGCCGTCGCGCTCCTGGTGGTGGCCGCGCTGTTCGCGGTGCCGGGCGCCACGGCGTCCGCCCAGACGAAGTCCGCACCGATGGCGCCGGCCCGCACGCTGCTCGGGGCCGCCGACACCGGCCCGCCCGGCGACGACTTCTACACCCCGCCGTCGCCGCTGCCCGCGGGCTCGCCGGGCGACGTCCTGCGGGCGCGTCCGTCCAAGGCCGGTCCGCCGACCGCGCGTTCCCTGGCGAACGCGTGGGAGGTCATGTTCCTGTCGACGACCGCCACGGGCAAGCCCAACGCCGTGACCGGGACGGTCCTCGTGCCGAAGGGCGTCGACCCCGCCACGGTGCCGGTCGTCGCGTTCGCCCCCGGCACGTCGGGTCCCGCGTTCCGTTGCGCCCCGTCCAAGATGATCGACTCCGGCAGCTTCTACGAGCAGGCCATGCTCAACGAACTGCTGAAGCGCAAGTGGGCCGTGGCCGTCCCCGACTACGAGGGCTACCACAAGGACCCGACGACCAGCTACATGACCGGGAAGGCGCTCGGCCACGCCGTGCTCGACGCCGTCCGCGCGGCGCAGCGGCTGCCCGAGGCCGGGCTGTCCAAGGACGCCAAGGTGCTCTTCCAGGGCTACTCGCAGGGCGGCGGCGCGGTCATGTGGGCGGCGCAGCAGCAGCCCGAGTACGCGCCCGAGCTGAAGCTGATCGGCGTCAGCGGCGGCGGCGTGCCCGGCGACATCGTCGCGGTGGCGCTCAACCTGGACGGCTCCCCGATGTTCGGGTTCATGCTGTACGCCCTGATCGGGCTGCACAACGCGTACCCCGAGCTGCCGTTCGACGAACTGCTGACCGACAACGGGCGCAAGCTCATCCAGAACATGCCGCAGGACGACTGCACGCTGGAACTCATCACGAACTACCAGAAGCTGACCGTCGACGACATCTTCACCAGCAGCCCGCTCGGCGACCCGAGCTGGAGCGGCCGGGCCGTCGAGAACCGGCTGGGCGGCACCGCGATCAAGGTGCCGGTCTTCCAGTACCACTCGAAGGCGGACGAGATCGTCGCGTTCTCCCAGGCGTCCCGGCTCCACGACAAGTACTGCGCGCTCGGCGTGCAGGAGACGTGGAAGACCTACGACGACCTCAGCCACATCACGCTGGTCTACCGGGGCAACGAGGCCGCGCTGGCCTTCTTGCAGGACAGGCTCGACGGCAAGCCCGCGACGTCGAACTGCTGACGTCCGGGCTGAGCGCAGGGCCCCCGGCCGGTCGTCACCGGCCGGCCGGGGGGCGCCGCAGGGCGGTGGACATCGCGGCGGCCAGCGCGCGGTGCTTCGTGATGAGGACGGTGAAGCCCGCCGCCAGGTAGATGCCCGCGAGCACGAGACGGGCCTGCTGGGACGGGACGGCGAACTGGATCGCGAACAGCGCGAACAGGACCGCCGCCTCCCAGCGGCGGAAGACCAGGTCGATGAGGAAGCCGAGGCCGAGGACCGTTTGGGCGGCCGTGAGCAGGACTTCTTCGGCCTGACGTGAGTCCAGCGGCAGCGACCAGGCGCCGCCGCCCGCGCGGTAGGCGAAGGGCAGGGTGCCGATGAGCAGCGTCCACTGGTTGACCTTGCTGGAGAGCAGGGCGCCGATGCCGTCCGCGTCGCGCAGCCGCCACGCGTAGACGGTCGCCACGATCAGTTCGGGCGCCTCGGACGCCAGCGGCGCCAGCCACTGGACGAGCAGGAACTTGTCGATCCCCGCCGACGAGCCGAGATGCACCAGCGCCTCCGCGAACGGCTCGGCGGACGCGAACACGATCACCGCGCCGAACACGAACCCGCCGCACGTCGCCATGCGGCGGGGGAGCGCCGGTAGGGCGGTGAAGTAGGCGGCGACGCCCATCGCCTCCTCGGCGGTGTCCGGGCCGCCGCGCGCGATCCGCAGGATGTACGCCACGTAGATCGCCAGCAGCGGGATCGACACGTACCAGCCGATCTCGTCGGCGAGCGGCGGCACGAACGCCACCACGGCCGCGAGCGCCAGATAGCCCAGCTCGATCCGGTGCGCCGGGCGCAGCGTGACGTCGCGGCGGGCGGACGAGCGGCCGTGCCGGCCCCGGCCCCGGCGGCGGGTGGCGAGGGCGAACGCCAGCACGACGACCGCCCAGCCGACGCCGATGAGCAGCCGGTTCGCCCCCGTCATGTTCGCCGCCGCGAACGCCGTGTACTCCGGACGATGCCCCGCCGCGTACGCGTAGTAGAGGTCGACGGCGTATTCGGGCAGCACCGCGATCAGCGCGAGGAGCGCCAGCGCCAGCGCGCCCGAGATGTCCGCCCGCGCGGTCTCCGACGCCCACATCAGGACGACCGCCGCCGCGAGCACCCCCAGCCCGTACACGAGCGTCGCGACGCCCGGCGGCGGATGCGTCCCGGTCAGCCGCAGGACGAGCGCGGGCAGCGCGGCGGCCACCACCAGGCCGACGCGCGTGACCGCCGTGCGCTTCTCCATACACAGGCGATGCCGCCGCGCGCCTCCGCGCACACTCCCCGCGCGGCAAAGATCAGCGCCGGGCCGCCGCCAGCGACGAGAACGCGCTCGCCCGCAGCCGCCGCGACAGGTCGCGGTGGACGCGGTGCGCCCAGAACGGGCCGCCGTAGATCATCCCGGTGTAGCCCTGGACGAGCGTCGCGCCCGCCCGGATCCGCTCCCACACGTCGTCGGCCGTCTCGACGCCGCCGACGGAGACGAGCGTGAGGCGTCCGCCCGTCCGGTCGCGCAGCCGCCGCAGCACCTCGACCGACCGTTCCTTCAGCGGCGCCCCCGACAGGCCGCCGGTCTCCTTGACGAGATCGGCGGACGAGCGCAGCCCGTCCCGGGAGATCGTCGTGTTGGTGGCGATGATCCCGTCCAGGCCGAGGTCGAGCGCGAGGTCGGCGACGGCGTCCACGTCCGCGTCGGCGAGGTCGGGCGCGATCTTCACCAGCAGCGGGACGTGCCGGTCGGTGACCTGGTCGGCGGCGGCGCGGACGGCGGCCAGCAGCGGACGCAGATGCTCCACCGCCTGGAGGTTCCGCAGCCCCGGCGTGTTCGGCGAGCTGACGTTCACGACGAGGTAGTCGGCGTGCGGGGCGAGCCGCCCGGCGCTCGCGACGTAGTCCGCCGCGGCCCGCTCCTCCGGGACGACCTTGGTCTTCCCGATGTTGACGCCCACGATCGTCGGCGGACGGCGCCGCAGCAGCCGCCGCGCCGCGTCGATCGAGCCCCGGTTGTTGAACCCCATCCGGTTGATCACCGCGCGGTCGGCGGTGAGCCGGAACAGCCGGGGTTTGGGGTTGCCGGGCTGGGCGGCGCCGGTGAGCGTCCCGACCTCGACGTGCGCGAACCCGAACGCGCCGAGCGCGTCGTAGGCGACGGCGTCCTTGTCGAATCCGGCGGCGAGCCCGAGCGGGCCGGGGAAGTCCAGGCCGAGGGCGCGCACGCGCAGCGCGGGATCGCGCGGCGCGAGCAGGCGGCGCAGCAGCGCCGTCCCGCCCGGGACGGCCTGGACGGCCCGGAGCCCCGACATCGTCCAGTGATGGGCCGTCTCGGCGGGGACACGGCTGATGACCAGTGCATACAGAAGTCGATACATCGTGTCCGATTATCTCAGCCCGGACGGAACGCCCGGCGAATCAGCTCCCGGACATCGCGTCCGGCCGCGCGGATCGGGTCGACGAACGTCGCGCGGATCCAGCGGGCGGGCGCGGCGACGCACGTCCGCCACGTCGCGCGGACGGCGTGCCCGAGCGGCGTCATGACGTACCGGTACACCGCGCGGCACGGCACGACCACCAGGTAGAAGAGGACGCGGCCCGTTGCGAACCACGACCAGCGGAGCGCGTGGCCGAGCGGCGTCAGGATCCACCGGTAGGCCCAGGCGAGCGGCACGACGACGAGGATCCGGAGCGTCCACAGGAGCGCGAGGCCCAGCGGACGAAGCCCGTACCTATATATCCACGCGCACGGCACGACGATCAGCACGCGCAGGAGGAACAGCAGCGCGCGTCCGGCGGCGAACCACACCCAGCCGAACGCGAGCCCGATCGGTCGCAGCACGTACTTATAGAGCAGCACCAACGGCAGGACGAGGACGTACTGCAACAGCAGCGCCAACCCCAGGCCGATCGGCCGCAGTACGTACCGCCCGAACATCGCGACGGGCCACCACAGGGCGCGGGCGAGCGGTACCAGGAGATAACGCCACAGCGTCCGGCCGAGCCAGGCGAGCGGACGGACGACCAGCGCGTCCACCGCCCACCCGACGCCCCGCCCCACCAGGACGACCAGCTCCCAGAGCAGCCGGAACGGCAGCACGATGACGAGCGCGGGCACGCGGATCCACGCCGCGACGGGCGGCGGCTCCGGCCGTCCCTTGCCGGGGGGAAGAGAGGTCACAGGCCATCCTTGGGAACGCCGAGACCCCGATTCCACCACAAAAACGGACGCGCTCAGACGAACGAACGCCCGACCTCGTCCAGTGCCTCGTTCACCAGCGCGATCAGCGACCGTCCCGGATGCTCGTCGGCCCAGCGCTGCGCGCCCACCCGCACGGCCGTCAGGAACGCCGCCGCCAGCACCCGCGCACGGATCCCGTCGGCGGGCAGGCCGTCGCGCGCCGCGATCAGCGCCGCCAGCTCCAGCTCCAGTTCCGCGAACCGGGCCACCTGCCCCTGGCTCAGGGACGGGTTGCAGTGCGCGAGCTGGATCTGCCGCAGCAGCCCCGGATGCAGCGAGAAGTCGGCGAAGACCTCGCGCGCGGCCGTGCGCAGCGCGATCCAGGCGGGTTCCCCGTCAGGACGGGCCGCGAACTGATCGCTCAGCCGGCAGCGCCACTCGATGTGCCCGTAGAGCAGGGCGTCCTCTTTGTTCTCGAAGTAGTTCGAGAAGGTGCGGCGCGAGACCCCGGCGGCGTCCGCGATGGCCTCGACCGTCACCTGGTCGAGCCCGTGCTCGGCCGTCAGGCGGACGGCTGCCTCGTGCAGTGCCCGCCGCGTCGCCGCCTTCTTCCGTTCCCGCAGTCCGGGAGGCGCAGCCGTCGTGGTCTCCATCGCCATTCCAGCCTAACGCTCCCGACGCGGCGCCCCCGAGCGCCGCGGCTCCGCGGTCCGTCCCCGGCCCGGTCGACGGGCCGGGGAACTCATCCCCGTCGGCGTGGCACGCGCGGCGTCGACACGGCGTGCGGAACGGTCGGCCCGCCCCGCCGCGCCCGCGCCGTCGGCAGCGCCGCCGGCGGAACCGCCCGGCCGGTGCCCCGCGACGCGCCCGGCGCACCGCCGCGCGCCGGCGTCTTGCGCGCCCGCTCGCGCAGCTCCATCGCCCGCAGCACCGCCTCGATCCCGAACCGGGCGTCCGGGTCGGCCAGCTCCGGGCCGAGCGTCTGCTCGATCTTGCGCATGCGGTACCGGACGGTCTGCGGGTGAATGTGCAACTGCGACGCGATCTCGGCGGCCGTGCCGCGCGTGACGAGCCACGTCCGCAGCGTCTCGGTGAGCCGGTCCTGCTGGCCCGGCGTCATCGCGGGCAGCACCCCGAGAACCTGGTGGGCGAGCTGCTCCAGCAGCGCCGGGTCCGCCATCAGCCACAGCGTGACCAGGTGGTCGTCGCAGCGGATGACCGGGCCGTCCACCGTCAGCACGCCCTCCTCGGCCAGGTGCAGCGCCTGCCGCGCCCAGCGCAGCGAGTCCGCCGCACGCGCCATCGGCACCGCCGTGCCGATCGCGATGCCCCGGCCGGGGAACGCCGCCGCCAGCATCGCGGCGCGCTCGGGCGTGGGCGGGCCCGGGATCAGCAGGTGCGGCTCGGCGTCGTCCAGGTCGACGAGCAGGTCGTCGTCCAGCACGCTCCGGACCTGGCCCGGCCCCGGACGCAGCGCCACCAGCGTGACCTGCTCCGGTACGGTCCACCCCGCCGACTCGGCCATCTCCATCAGCGCGGGACCCGGACCGGCGGCGCCGTCCAGCAGCACGCGCAGCAGACGGCGGCGGCGCTCGTCCAGCGCGGCGACCGGGTGCGCCCGCGCCGCGAGGTAGCCCTCCAGCGACAGCGCGGCCAGCTCGTCCATGAACGAGAACAGCGCGTCGGCCAGCCGCGACATGACCGCCGACGAGATGTCGTAGCGCGGCGCCACCTTCATGACGCGCCGCCACGCCACCTGCCCGCCGATGCGGTAGGCCGCCTGGAGCGAGTCCAGGCTCCGGCCCTCCATCGCCTCGTACTCGCCGAGCTGCCGCGCGGCCTCCCGGTGGGACGATCCACCGGCCGTCCCGCCGATGCGGTCGGCGAACGCCGTGAGGCTCTGCCGGACGCTGGCGTGCAGTACCTGGTCGTACGCGCGGTCGTACGGGCCGTCGCCGGCGCGCGCGTACTCGGGGATCGCCTTGCGGATCTCCGCGACGATCTCCTCGCACAGGCTCGGCAGTTCGGGACGCATGAGCTGCGCGAGCCGCCGGGGCAGCGGCGACACCGGCGGCGCCGCGGCGGCGCCGGGCGTCGCGATGGCCCCCGGGTCGAGGGTTCGGGTCATGAGGGACACACCTCCAGAGCCGGTGCTCGCCGTGTCGGCCGAGGTCAGCCGGTGCGGGGTCGCACCGTACTCGGGCCTGACGGAACTGCCGGCCGTTGTGCAGGGATCACGGCGGGGGGTGGGAACGCACCGAGCGGGTACCCCTGCGCGCCGTGCCTGCCGTGATCCAGGACACGTCGAAGCTAACCCGCGCGCAGCCCGACGGTCCTTATGTCAGATGAACAATCCCGGGGTCCGAACGCGCGTCTGGTGACAAGAAAGCGTCGGGGCGCCGCGTGTAGCGGCCGAGTACTCACCTGGTGACGAGATTCCGGAGAAGAACACTGAGTTGCCTTCAAATCAGCTCGCGCGGGGGTCGCAGGGGTATTCGCGACGGTGCCGGTTCGTTACCCTGCTGACCGAGTGGCGCACGTCACCCGCCACTTATCAACTTTCGCGAGTCTCGGAACAACGTATGGACGGCGCGTCCCGCCGCCGGATAGTTTGCGCCCGTCGAAGCCCCTGATCGCCCCGGTACGGCGGGCGGCCCGGACGCGGCCGGCCTCCGCTCCGGCCGGGGAGGCCCCTTTTCTGTGACGCGTCCCTGCGGCAGCCGAGACCCCCAGCCCTTTCAGTGGAACGCAAGAGGTAGCGAGTGAACGCCAAGAAGAAGTCCCGGTGGACCAGGCCCGCCGTGGCGGCGACCGCCGTCGGCGCCGTGGTCGCCGCGCTGACCACCGGCACGGCAGGTTCGGCGTCGGCCAAGGACTGGCCGCTGAGCCTGAAGTACACCTGCGCCTACCCGATCATCCACAAGCAGGCGCTCACGATCGACATCACCGCGTCCATTCCCGAGGTGCAGACGCCGAACAAGCCGTCCGGCTCCTTCCCGGTGAAGGCGGTGGCGCACCTCGACGCCAAGACGATGTCGGGCCTCGACCTGATCGGCGCGGTGTCCATCGAGGGCAGCGCGACGGCGACGGCGACGATCAAGTCGCCCGGACAGGCCGACACGGTCATCCACCCCGAGCTGACGTTCGACAAGACCGCGATTCCCGAGAAGCAGCAGGCGTTCGACGTCAAGGCGCACGGGATGACGCCGTCGGTCACCATCAAGGGCAAGGAAGGCGACAAGTCCCAGGTCTTCGTCAACGACCTGTGGCTGAAGGTCGTCGCCATCGACGGTGACGGCTACACGATCGACCTCGGCACGCAGCCGGACGGGACCAACCTCGACCACGTCGTCTGCACCCAGGACACGGGCCAGAACAACCTGCTCGCCACGATCACGGCGGGTTCCCCGGACGGCGGCGTGCCCGACACGACGGCTCCGACGGTTCCGGCGAACGTGAAGGCGGTCGGTTCGGCGGACGGCAAGTCGGTCGGCCTGAGCTGGGACCCGTCGACGGACCCGAAGGACTCCGACGGTTCTGCGGGCTCGGGCGTCGCGGGCTACGAGGTCTATGACAAGGCGGGCAAGAAGGTCGCCGACGTCACCGACCCCAAGGCCACCATCACCGGCCTGACCCCGGGAACCGAATACGCGTTCACCGTGAAGGCCAAGGACAAGCTCGGCAACGTCTCCGCCGCCAGCGCGGCGGTCAAGGTCACCACGGGCGGAGCCGGCGGGAACGACACGACGGCGCCGTCGGTCCCGGCGAACGTGAAGGCGGCCGGTTCGGCGGACGGCAAGTCGGTCGAGCTGAGCTGGGACCCGTCAACGGACCCGAAGGACTCCGACGGTTCCGCGGGCACGGGCGTCGCGGGCTACGAGGTCTACGACCAGGCCGGCAAGAAGGTCGCGGACGTCACCGACGCCAAGGCGACCGTCACCGGCCTGACGCCGGGCGGCAGCTACGCGTTCTCGGTGAAGGCCAAGGACAAGGCGGGCAACGTCTCCGCCGCCAGCGCCGCGGTCAAGATCACCACGGCCGGAGCCGGTGACACCACGGCGCCGGGCGTCCCGGTGAACGTGAAGGCGGTCGGCTCGGCGGACGGCAAGTCGGTCGACCTGAGCTGGGACCCGTCGGCTGACCCGAAGAACGCCGACGGCTCGGCGGGCTCCGGCGTCGCGGGTTATGAGGTCTACGACAAGGCGGGCAAGAAGGTCGCGGACGTCACCGACGCCAAGGCGACGGTCACCGGCCTGACCCCGGGAACCGAGTACGCGTTCACCGTGAAGGCCAAGGACAAGGCCGGCAACGTCTCCGCCGCCAGCTCGGCGGTGCAGGTCACGACGGGCCCCGCCGCGGACACGGTGGCGCCGAGCGCCCCGGCGAACGTGGTGGCCACGCCCGCGCCCACGAGCGTGTCGCTGACCTGGGACAAGTCGACGGACAACGTGGCCGTCACCGGCTATGAGGTGTACGACTCGTCGGGCAAGAAGGTCGCCGACGTCACCGCCACCAGCGCGACGCTGAACGGCCTCGCGCCGGACACCGACTACACCGTCACGGTGAAGGCCAAGGACAAGGCCGGCAACCTGTCGGCCGCCAGCGCGCCGCTCAAGTTCCACACCGGCAAGGAGAGCACCGGCGGCGAGGGCGGCGAGTACGCCTTCAACGTCAACGGCTCCACCTTCCTCAAGGCCCCGAACGGCACCGCGCCGCTGACGGGCGGGCTCGTCGCCTCCATCGACGGAGCCACCAAGAAGTACACCGGGGACCTGACGCTCAACCCGACCACGGGCGACTTCAAGATCTTCGGCTTCCTCCCGGTGCGGGCCGGCATCGTCATGACGCCGCAGGGCAAGGTGACCGGCACCCTCGACGGCAAGCTCGTCGCCGACGTCAACGTCAAGGTCGGCCTGCCGAGCCTCAGCTTCTTCGGGATCCCGCTGGCCGGCGGCGAGCAGTGCACCACCCGGACGCCGTCGGCGCTCCACCTGGAGTCGGCGGGCGCGTTCGACCCGGTCAAGGGCAGCAAGATCAGCGGCAAGTACAAGCTGGACGAGCTGGAGGGCTGCGAGGGCCTGGCGCCGCTGCTGTCGGCGTTCACGGCCGGTGACGGCAACACGATCGACCTGAACCTCACCGGCCGCTGACGCGACGGCCCGGCCGCACCGCGCGTGCGGCCGGGCCCGGCAAGCCCCGCTCGTAAGGAGAACACCATGCGGCGTCTGGTCACCGGCGCGGCCCTGGCCGTCGCCCTCGGCACGGCCGCCGCCGGCTGCGGTTCCTCCGGCGACAAGCCGCACACGACGCCGCAGGCCGTGTGGGCCGCGAAGGTCTGCTCGTCGATCGGGCTGAACGAGGCGGTCCGGCTGCCGGCGGTCACCGAGGACCCGAAGGCCTACAAGGCCAACATCGCGGCCTTCCTCACCCAGCTCGCCCGGCGGATGGACACGATGGAGGCGGGCCTGAAGAAGGCGGGCGTTCCTCCGGTCAGCGACGGCCAGGCGACGTACGACGCGGCGCTCACCAAGCTGGCGGGCGCGAAGACCGTCCTGAACCAGGTCCGGACCAAGCTGGACGACACGAAGGTCACGGACACGAAGTCGCTCCGGGCGGCGCTGGCCGGCCTGTCCCAGCAGGTGCTGGCCTCGGTGAGCTACACCGGCCCCCGCGACGACCTGCGGGCGAATCCGGCGCTGACGACGGCGTTCGACACGATTCCCGCCTGCCGGGTCAAGAAGTCCTGACGCGGTTCGTCCGCCGCGCCAGGGCATCGGCACCCGTTCGTCTCCCTATCTCCCAGGGGGACGGGCGGGTGCTCTCGTCTTTCCCCATGGAACCGGCCGTTCCGGCTGTTGTGCGGGAATTGCCAACGTAACGCGCGGACCTGCGCGAAAGCCGTATTTCTTCAACTTTCGCGGCGCGGGAGAGTCGTTCTGCCCGATGGCCGATCGTTCCCGCGAAGGACCCGCCATGACCTCCCTGAATGCCCCCGCGCCGCGCGGCGTGACCCCGGATAACGGCCCGCGTCCGCGCCGAACGGCCCGCGACCGGGAGACCGTCGCGCTGCGGCTGCTCCGCTCGGCGGCCCGCGCCTCGTTCGACCCCGACGCCGAACTCGACTGGGACGCCCCGTTCGACAAGGAGAAGCCGTTCCTGCCGCTCGAACGCGTCTCGCTGTACGGGACGCCGTTCTGGGACGGCCTCACCCACGCCCGGCGCGTCGAGCTGTCGCGGCACGAGCTGGCGAGCGTCTCCGCCGCGGGCATCTGGCTGGAGATGTGCCTGATGCAGCTCTTCCTGCGGTTCCTCTACGACGTGGATCCGCGCACCGCGCACGCTCAGTTCGGGCTGACCGAGGTCGGAGACGAGACGCGCCACGTCGTGATGTTCGCCAAGCTGATGGAACGGCTCGGCACGCCCGTCTACGGCCCGCCCGCGCCGGTCCGCAACATCGGCCGGCTGTTCAAGGCGCTCGGCTCCGGGCCGTCGATGTGGGCGGTGTTCCTCGTCGGCGAGGAGATCTTCGACCGGATGCAGCGCGCGGCGATGGCGGACACGCTCGTGCAGCCGCTCATCCGGGAGATCAGCCGCATCCACGTGGTGGAGGAGGCGCGGCACGTCCGGTACGCGCGGGCCGAGATCGAGCGGAGCGTGCGGGGGCTCGGCCGGACGGCGCTCGCCCGGCACCGGCTCGTCGCGGCGGTCGGCGCGACCGCCACGCTCGAATTCATGATCGACCCCGAGGTGTACCGGTGCGTCGGGCTGGAGCCCGCCGAAGGACGGGCGATGGCGCTCGCCAATCCGCATCACCTTGCCACTCGCCACTGGCTCGGTGCGAAGATCGTTCCCTTTCTCGACGAGCTGGGACTCATCAGCGGCCCCGGTGCCGCGTTGTGGCGGCGCGCCGGCCTGATCCAGTGAAAATACGACAGCGTCCCACGTCATGGGACAGATGAAAAGCCATGGAACGTAGCGCGTTCAGGCGTTTGTCGGCCATCCACCCCGTTTGTAAATCGGCGGGAGGTGGAAGGGTCAAAAGTCTTCCGCGTCACACAATCGGGTCGGCGCGTAATACGTGATGCTTGGTGGTGGTCCATCAACATTCCTCGGGGGAGTGATCACGTGACCGCGACAACACTCGACCATCGTCCGTTCGAGGCGATCCCGACCTGGGTCGGCACCCGGCTGCGGCCCGCCGTGGAGGGCGCGGCCGACGAGCTGCTCTGCGAGCTGCTCGGCCGGACCGACGGCCCGCCGGGCGACGCGCCGCCCCGGCCGGGCAGCCCGCACGCCGAACGCCTCCGCGACGGCATCGTCGCCGGACTCGCCCACTTCTGCGACCTGCTGGAGAACCCCGGCACCGGCTGGGGGCGCGTCGCGTCCTTCTACCGCGCGGCGGGCCGGCAACTCGCCCGCGACGGCCGCGACCCCATCGAGTCGCACCAGACGCTGCGCCGGTCGGCGCTCGCGGCCTGGCGCGGCATCACCTCGCTGGCCGACGAGCTGGACCTCGACCACGACACGCTGCTGCGCGTCGTGGAGGCCCAGTTCAGCTACCTGGACGCGGTGTCGGCGGTGGTCGCCGAGGGCTACCGGGCCGAGTGCGGCGACGCGGCGCGCGACGAGCGGCTGCGCCGCGCGCGGCTGCTCGCGCTGCTGCTCGCCGACCCGGTCGGCGACCAGGCGACGATCGAGACCCTCGCCGCGCAGGCCCGCTGGCCGCTGCCGTCCACGGTCGCGGCGGTGGCCGTCGCGCCCCGGCCCGGCCAGGTCGGACGCGACGACACCACCGGCACGTTCCGTCCGCCGCTGCCCGTGCCCGACGAACTGCTCGCCGACCAGGGCATGCCCGAGCCGTCGCTGCTGCTGCCCGACCCGGAGGCCCCCGGACGCGCCGCGCTGCTGGACCCGCTGACGCAGGACTGGATCGTCGCGGTCGGCCCGACGGTCCCGCTGCCGCGCGCCCGCGAGTCGCTGCGCTGGGCCCGGGACACGCTGGTGCTCGCGCGGCGCGGCGCGTTCCCGGTCGACCGGCCGGTGCGCAGCGCCGACCACCTGCCGTCGCTGGTGGTGTTCCGCGCGGGCGAGCTGATCGACGACGCGGCGACGACCCGGCTGGCGCCGCTGTCGGGCCTCGCGCCCGCGCAGCGCGACCGGCTCACCGAGACGTTGCAGGCGCTGCTGGAGCACAACTTCAACGCGGCGCAGGCGAGCCGCCGGTTGCGCGTGCACCCCCAGACCGTCCGGTACCGCCTGCGGCAGCTCGAAGACCTGTTCGGCGACGACCTGCGCGACCCCAGGCGGTGCCTGGAGATGGAGCTGATCCTGCACGCGCGGTACGCGACGTCCGACAACACGCCCGCCGCAGTGGAACACGCCGTTCCGTAAGCGTGGCGACCCGGCCGTCCGGTTCTTCCGGACGGCCGGGTTCGGCGTTTTAGGCACCCCTTTCTGACCTGCACGTTCGTCGTTTCTTGGCATTCCGGCGTGGAGTCCGTCCGGAAAACAACGCACTCGCGTGACAATCGGTGGCGGCGTGTCCTGGGGCACTCTTGTGGAACTCGGGGTTCCACAAGGAGTGTTGCCATGACGCGGCCTGAACTCGATGTCCGTCCGTTCGAGGCGATCCCGCCGGACCTCGTCCGGCGCATGCGCCCCGCCGTCGCCGTCGCCGCCGCCGAACTGGCCGACGACGCGACCGACCCCGCCCACGCGGACGTGCGCGCCTGGGTGGGCGAGAGCCTGCGCCTCTTCTACGCCCTGGTGGACGACCCGCGCGCCGCCTGGCCCCGCGTCGCCGAGCGCTTCCGCGAACTCGGCCGCGGCGTCGCGCTGCGCGGCCGGGACCTGGACGAACTGCACGTCGCGCTGCACCGCTGCGCCCGCGCCGTCTGGCGGACGCTCACCGCGTCCGCCGAGTCCCTCGACATCGACCGCGCGACGCTCGGCCTGCTCGCCGAGGCGCAGTTCACCTACCTCGACGCCGTCACCGCCGAGGCCGCCGCCGGGTACGAGGCCGAACGGGCGGGCAGCGACGACGCGGTCCGCCGCCGCCGCGCCCGGCTGCTCGCGCTCCTGTTCGACGACGGCGACCCCGGCGCCGTCGCCGACGCGGCCCGCGCCGCCCGGTGGCGGATCCCGCGCTCGGCGGCGGCCGTGGTGCTGCACCCGCGCGCCGACACCGGCGCCCGCCCGCCCGCGCTCCCGCCGGACGTCCTGGTCGACCTCGCGCGCGGCGAACCGTGCCTCCTCCTGCCCGACCCCGAGGGTCCGGGCCGGATGCGGCTGCTGGAGGCGCTGCTCGCCGACTGGATCGTCGTCCTCGGCCCGGTGCTGCCGCCCGCCCGCGCCGCCGAGTCGCTGCGCTGGGCGCGCCGCGCGATGACGCTCGCGCGGCGCGGCCGGATCGCGGCGGACGGCCTGGTGCGCTGCATGGATCACGTCCCCACGCTCGTGATCTTCATGGCGGAGGACCTCATCGAGCACGCGGCCGGCACCCGGCTCGCCCCGCTCGCGGGCCTGTCGCCGGTCCAGACGGCGCGGCTGTCGGAGACGCTGCTGTCCCTGCTGGAGAGCAACTTCAACGCGACCGAGGCGGGCAACCGGCTGCACGTCCATCCGCAGACCGTCCGGTACCGCCTGCGGCACCTGGAGGAGCTGTTCGGCGCGGACCTGCACGACCCGAAGCGCTGCCTGGAGCTGGAGATGATCCTGCACGCCCGCCACAGCGGCCCGCCTGGACACGGCGGCCCGGTGACGCGTCCGCGCGCCAGCACCCGCCGGCTCCTGTCGAGCCCGTACCGGCCGTACGCGCCGACGCCCTAGCGGTCCCCGGTGCCGCGCCCGCGTGCGAGCCCCGATGGCTTCTGTCGAGCCCATAGCGGACGTACGCGCCGACGCCCTAGAGCGAGCACGCGGCGGCGGCCGTCCGAGCCCGTAGCGGACGTACGCGTCGCGCCCTAGAGCGAGCACGCGGCGGCGGCCGTCCGAGCCCGGAGCGGGCGTACGTGACGCGGCGGCGTCGTGGGTCAGCGTTCGGGCTCGGGGAGGAACGCGGCGAGGGCGGCGAGCGCACGCCGGTCGAACGCGTCCGCGACGGACCGGATCAGCTCGCCGAACGCCGAGCCCGGCGGCTCGACGCGCAGCAGCCACGTGATCCGCTCGGCCACGACCGGGTCGAGCGGCGCGACGGCGAGGAGCTGCGTCGTGAACTGCGCGCCGAGGATGATCTCCAGCTCGGGCCGGGACGGGCTGCGCGTCCGCAGCCACTCCGCGCCCGCCCACTCGACGCCCGCGATCCACGACTGGACGGCCACGCGCAGCGGCTCGCCCGGCTCGTCCAGCTCCAGCGTCCGGAACGTCAGGTCGCAGATGCGCTGCCGGACGCGCTCGGCGACGTCCAGCGCGGCCTCCGGCGCCCGGCCCGCCCCGATGCCGAGGATCCCGGCGTACCCGCCCTCGTACTCCTCCAGGAAGTCGAAGTAGAGCGCGAGGCGCCGCGTCAGCGCGTCCGACGGCGACGTGCCCGTGACGGCCGCGAGCCGGTCGGTGAGCATCGTCCCGACGCGCTCGGCGACGACCTCGTACAGCTCGCCCTTGCCGTCGAAGTACCGGTAGACCGACGAGCGGGACGTGCCCGCCGCCGCGGCGACGTCGTCGATCGAGACGTCCGGCTCGGGCCGGTTCCCGAACGTCGCGATCGCGGCCGAGATGATCTCCTCGCGCCGCCGGTCGGAGGTCAGCCGCCGGAACGCCGGACGCTCCCGTCCGGTGCCGGTACTGGTCATGGCCGTCAGCCTAACCTCGCACCCGGCCCGTATACGCACGGTATTCGCGCAATTATGTGCGGCGCTCATAAACCCGGTGGAGAAACCGATCGTTCCAGGACAGGCCAGTAAAGACGGATCCTCCGATGTTGTCACCGGAATGACAAGGTCCCGCCAGAACACCTGACTCCATGCAGGAGACCGGCCGCCCCCGCGGCTTTACGGTCATCTCCGAGGCCGGGCACGCCGGCCGGTGATGACGGTCGGCGGGTGACAGGTCAGATGAGCGGATCCTCGAACATCGGCGAACGGACACGGTCGGCGGCACGGGTCGGCGGCATGTTCGCGCGCAGCGGGCTGTGGAAGCCCGGTCCGCCGCAGCGCGTCGCGCGGCAGCTCTCGGCGCTGCGGCGCTGGGGGACGAACCTCGGCGGCACCTTCGTGTCCGCCGCGGCCCGCGACCCCGAGCGGGTGGCCGTGCTCGACGACGAGGGCGCGATCACCTACGGCGAGATCGACGCCCGCACGGACCGGCTGGCCGCCGCGCTCGGCCGCTTCGGCGAGCCGCCGACGGTCGCGGTGCTGTGCCGCAACCACCGGGGCATGCTCGAAGCGCTCGTCGGGGCCAGCAAGCGCGGCGCCGACACCGTCCTGCTCAACACCGGGATGAGCGTCGACCAGCTCGTCACGGTGATCAAGGAGCAGAACGTCGACGTCGTGATCGCCGACCACGAGTTCGGCGAGTTCCTCGCGGCCGTCCCCGACGGCGTCCACGCCATCACGGCGGGCGGCGGCGACTCGGGCCTGGACGAGCTGATCGCCTCGACCCCGCAGGTCGAGATCGAGCCGCCGCGCCGCTCCGGCCGGACGATCATGCTCAGCTCCGGGACGACCGGCACGCCCAAGGGCGCCAACCGGCACTCCAACCCCGGCCTCCAGCCGCTCGCGTCGATCCTGTCCCGGATCCCGCTGCGCGTCCACGAGACGATGTTCATCGAGGCGCCGCTGTTCCACACCTGGGGCTACGCGATGCTCCAGGCGGCGATCTCGCTGCGCGCCACGATGGTCCTGCAGCGCCGCTTCGACCCGGAGCGGTCGCTCGCCCGGCTCGCCGAGAGCCGCGCCACCACGCTCATCGCGATCCCGGTCATGCTGCGCCGCATCCTCGACCTCCCCGGCGAGACGTTCCCCAAGTACGACACGAGCAAGCTGCGGATCTGCGCCGTCAGCGGCTCGGCCCTGCCCGGCCAGGTGTCCACCGCGTTCATGGACCTGTTCGGCGAGGTCGTCTACAACCTGTACGGCTCGACCGAGGCGTCGTGGGTGACGATCGCGACGCCCGCCGACCTGCGCGCCAAGCCCGGCTGCGCGGGCACCGCGCCGCCCGGGACGCGCGTGGCGATCCTGGACGCCGACGGCAAGCCCGTCCCGACCGGCGTCACCGGCCGCATCTTCGCCGCGAACGAGCTGATGTTCGCCGGGTACACCAACGGCGCCACCAAGGAGATGCAGGACGGGATGATCAGCCTCGGCGACCTCGGCCACATGGACGAGGCGGGCCGGCTGACCGTGGACGGCCGCGACGACGACATGGTCGTCTCCGGCGGCGAGAACATCTTCCCGAGCGCCGTCGAGGAGGTCCTGCTGCAACTGCCGCAGGTCCGCGAGGCGGTCGTGGTCGGCGTGCCGGACGCCGAGTTCGGGCAGCGGCTCGCGGCGCACCTCGTCCTGGACCCGGCGGGAGAGCCGCTGGACGCCGAGGCCGTGAAGGCGCACGTCCGCCAGCACCTGGCGCGGTTCGCCGTCCCGCGCGACGTCCACTTCCCGGCCGAGCTGCCGCGCAACGCGACCGGGAAGGTCCTGCGCCGCGTGCTCGTCCAGGTGCCCGCACCGGAATGACGCCCCGCCGCGGCCGGGTCCGTCCCGGCCGCGGTCACATCCGGGGGACGTCCACGGTGAACCAGAGGTAGGTGCCGTGCGCGCTCTGCTCCAGCCCCCACTCGGCGGCGAGCGCGTCGATGACGACCAGCCCCCGGCCGTGGTCGAGCCGCAGCGTGCCCCGGTCGTCGCGGGAGCCAGGCCCCTCGTCGTGGACCTCGACGCGCAGCAGCCGCCGGTCCGTCCGGACGTCCACGGTGATCAGTCCCGACCCGTGCAGCACCGCGTTGGCGACGGCCTCGGCGGTCATCAGCTCGATGTCGTCCAGCCGTTCGGCGTCCCCGACGACCTTGGCGGCCCGCTCCCGGACGATCCGCCGCGCGGCCTGCCCGGCGGCGCGTTCCCCGGTACAGGTGAACGGGTCGCCCACCGGCTCCATGTCGGCGGTCACGGCAGCGGCTCCGGCGCGGGGGCGCACGACGCGGCGCGCCGGACGGCGGTACGCGGCGGAGCGGTGCTGGCTGGCGGGCCGAGTGTCACGGGATCACCACACTGAGAGGACGGGAACGCAACGCAATCATTCACCTACGCTGAGTCATCGGCAATGCGCTGCGTCACTTGATCTTGACTTTTGCGGACGGACGCCGACCGGCCGCGGGCCGGGCGCGGGGGGACCTTCCGCAACGTTACTACCCTGCCCGTTCCCGCCGCCGCGCGAAAAGAACAAACCTCGGTACCCGGATTACTCACCGCAGCACGAGGCGGGACGGCATTCTCCGTCATCTGGGCTGAATATTCCGTGAGTGTCTTATGTCACTATCCGGACTATAGGCAGTTCGCCCGGCCGGACGGGCCGGGTCACCTCTGGCCCGTTCAGCGGGCCTCACCCCGGGGGTGTTCATGACAGCGCCGCTGCTGGCCTGCGCCGCGCAAGTGCTCTTCGTCGTCGCCTTCGTCCTGTTCAAGTCCGCCGCCCGCTCCCTCCCCACGCTCTCGGCCCGCCGTCCGCTCCAGACCACCGGCCGCGTCGCGCGCAGCCCCGGCTGGGTCCTCGGCCTGATCATCCTGCTGTCGGGCTTCACGATGGCCGACCTCGCCCTGCTGACCCTGCCGATCGCGAGCGCCCTGCCCGCCTACGCGGGGAGCCTGGTCGTGCTGCTCGTCATCGGAGCGGTCCGGTTCGGGGAGCGGCTCACCCGCCGCGAGTGGTTCGCGATGGCGATCGTCGTCGCCGCGATGGCCACCGCCGCGCTCTCGGTCGCGGGGGCGCCCGGGCCGTGGACGGAGACCGTCGAGCGTCCGCGCCTCGCCACGGTGCCGCCGCTGTGGGCGATCGCGCTCGTGGTCGTCCCGTCGCTGTTCCTGCCGCTGTGGATGTTCATGCTCCGCGACCGCGTCACGACCGGGCGGCACGCGCGCGCGATCACCGGCATCGCCTACGGCATCGGCGCGGGGGCGATGCTCGGCGTGGCGGAGACGTTCGGGCTCGGCATGGAGCTGCTCTACAAGCAGGGGCACCACAACCCGTTCACCACGCCGCACGTCTACCTGTTCGTCCTGGCGGGCCTCCTCGGCATCGGGCTGCTGTCCATCGGGCTCCAGCGCTGCCGCCTGACGATCCTCGTCACCGTCCTCACTGTCACAGCGAAGGCGCACATTCTGGTTTCGGCCACGCTGCTGTTCGGTGAACCCTGGCCGCACGACCGGACGATGGCGATGCTGCGCGGCGGGAGCGTCCTGCTGGCCGGGCTCGCGGTGCTGACGTTCCCGCGCCACGAACTGCGCCGCGCCGACCCGCCCCGGCCGACGCGGGAGCCCGCGCCCGACCCCGAGCCGGCGCGGCGCCCGACGCGGCGCACCGGGACCTACCCGGTCATGCCGCTCGCCGCGCCGACGCCCGGGCCCGCCCCCGAGCCCGCCCCCGAGCCGCCCGCGGCCGAGGAGCAGCGCCGGGACGGCTCCTACGTCGGACGGCGCCGCCGCGACCACAAGACCGTCCCCACGACCTAGCCGGAGCGGGCCGCCGAGCGCCACAGGCCGAGCAGCCGGTCCGGCCAGAACCGGCCCGGCAGGACGAGCGCTCCCGGCCGCTCCGCCCGGACGACGAGCGGGAACGTGCCCGCGCCGAGGTAGCCGCCGGGCAGGTGCCGCCGCCGGACGAGCAGCGACGTCGCGAACGCGGGCAGGCTCCCGACGAGCCCGCGCGGGACGGCCAGGCGCGCGACCCGGCGGCGCTCGTCGGCGAGGACGGCCGCGAACGCCGCCAGCCCCGGGTCGCCGGGCGCGGTGCCCTTGACGGCGAACAGCGCGGACGCGATGTCCTGCAGCTCGTCGGGCATGTCGTCGAACGCGGGGTCGGGGGAGTAGACGACGACGGCCGGGCGGTCGCCCCGGCCGGGCCGCAGCAGCGCCCGGTGCGCCTGGACGACGCTGCCCCACACGACCGTCCCGTGGGTGAGGAGCGCGTCGTGGTCGCGGACGACGTCCCACAGCTCGTCGCGCGGGCGGCTGCGCAGCCACAGCGGCGCGCGGGCGCGCAGGTCGCCCGGCAGCGGACGCGGGGCGGGGCCGAAGCTCGTCCGGCACGCCTCGATGATCTCCCGTCCGGCCCGCTTCATGACTCGGACATTAGCGACGCCCGGGACCGAATCTCCTTCGGGGTCAGGCGGTGAGGCCGCCGCCCGCCAGCAGCCCGATCAGCAGCGCCGCGACGCAGAGCCGGTAGATGATGAACGCCGCGAACGAGTGGCTCGCGACGTAGCGCAGCAGCCACGCGATCGACGCGTAGGCGACGACGAACGACACGGCCGTCCCGACGGCGAGCGCGGCGATCGAAGTGTCGCCGCCCGCCGCGTCCTTCAGCTCGTACAGCCCCGCGCCGGTCAGCGCGGGCAGCGACAGGAAGAAGGACAGCCGGGTCGCGGCCGGACGGTCCAGGCCGCGCAGCAGCCCCGCCGACATCGTCGCGCCGGACCGGGAGAAGCCCGGGAACAGCAGCGCGAGGATCTGCGAGGACCCGACGACCATCGTGTCGGTGAGCGTCGCCTTGTCCTCGCTCTTGGCCAGCCGTCCGTACTTCTCGGCGAGCGCCATGATCCCGCTGCCGACGATCAGCGACCCCGCGACGACCCAGAGCGAGGCGAGCGGCCCGTCGATGAGCGGTTTGGCGAGCAGGCCGACGACGACGATCGGGATCGTCGCGTAGATGATCCACCAGGTCAGCCGGTAATCGTGGCCGCGCTTCTCCTTGTTCGCGATCCCGCGGAACCAGGCGACGACGAGCCGGGTGATGTCCTTGCGGAAGAACAGCAGGACGGCCGCGATCGCGCCGACCTGGATGACGGCGGTGAACCCGACGACGGACTTGTCGCCGACGTCGATGTTGAGCAGCCCCTCGGTGATCTTCAGATGCCCGGTGGACGAGACCGGCAGGAACTCGGTGAGCCCTTCCACGACCCCGAGCACGACGGACTGCCAGACACTGATTGCGCTCACGCGGGATTGCCCTTCTGCCTCGACCGGCCGGCGTCGGCCGGCGACCAGTGAACCGTCCCAACCTGGGCGAAAGTGCCCAAACGCTGGGCCTGTGGACGGGTGTTCACTCGACGTTCGCCCATTGTTCATGATCGGCGCGGCCGGGAAAAGGGGCTTCCCGGCGGGTGCGGCGGACGTCATCCTTGCCGCATGGATGTGCTCCCCGTCCGTCCGTCGGCCCGATGACCCCGGCGGCCCGCGCGCTCCAACTCGCCGTCGCCGCCCTCGGCCTCGCCGGCGTCGTCTTCGGCGTCCGGCAGGCCGTCGGCCCGTACGCCGAGATCTCCGCCTACCGCCACGCGTCGCCGTGCGTCGGCACGCCCGCGCCCGACTGCGTCCGCACGGTGGACGCCGTGGTCCTGAGCAAGCGGATCGTCGTGACGACGCACCAGGACCCGCCGACGCCCTACCAGCCCCCGCCCGCCCCGCCCGCACCCCCGATGGGTCCCTTCCACGTCGCGCCCCCGCTGGCCGTCCACCTCCCGCTCCGCGCCGACACCACGACGACGAGCTACCTGGTGAAGGTCCGCACCACCGAGGCCCGCACGGAAGAACTGGACGTCTCCAAGTCCTTCTACGAAGCCGCGAAGAAGAACGACCACGTCGCAGTCTCCTACTGGAAACACCACGTGGTTCGCGCGGCTTTGGGAGAACACACCCAGGAATACCCGCCCGGCGACTGGCTCACCGGTTCCTGGACGATCCTCTGGGCTGGGCTGCTCATCTTCCTGTCGGCGGCGACCTTCGGCCGCGTCCCCCTTTTCGCCGGCTGGATGACGTTCATCGGCGGCTGGATCCTCTTCTCCCTGCTGGACGTCTGGCGTTCGTCCCTGATCGTGCTCCCCGTCCTGACGACGATCGCCTACACCGTCGCCGCCTTCACCCTTCGCCCCCGCCGCTGGTAATTACGCGAACCCCCCACTGTGCGGCTTTTCGCCTTATGGCGCACGCGGCGGTTCGCCGAGCTGGGGCGGGCATGACCGGGCGATGATCGGAAAATCTCACGAACATGGGCGTTCCTTTCCCGGAGATCATGGGAGGAACTCGGCGCATCGGTCGATAAAGCCGAAGGGAAACGTCCCTGTTTTTGAAGCGTAGAGGCGCACTGATTACTCAAGCTTTAAAACTTTCATGAGTAACTTGGGTCACACGGAATGGCAATGATCCGTGCTTCCCGGGGCGGGCGATCCCGCCGCCCGGCGGCCCCCGCCCGCACACCACCCCGAGCCCCAAGGAGTGAGTTCAGTGAATTACGGAGACGCGCTGCGCCGCGCGATCCTGTCCGAGGGCGTGACCCCGCTCATCGGAGTCTTCGACATGTTCTCCGCCTCCGTCGCCGCCAAACACTACAACGGCCTGTTCGTGTCCGGGTTCGGATTCGCGGCCTCGCACTACGGGCTGCCCGACATCGGTTTCATCGCCTGGCCCGACATCGTGGCGTTCGTCCAGCGGCTGCGGCTCGCGTTCCCGGCGCAGCACCTCCTGGTCGACATCGACGACGGCTATGTCGACCCCGAGGTCGCCTGCCACGTCATCGAGCAGCTCGAGATGACCGGCGCGTCCGGCGTGATCCTGGAGGACCAGGCGCGTCCCCGGCGCTGCGGGCACGTCGACGGCAAGCGGATCCTCCCCCTGGAGGAGTACCTGGAGAAGCTCGAACTGGTGCTCGCGACCCGCCGCGACCTGGTCGTCGTGGCGCGCACCGACGCCACGGACGAGGAGGAGATCCTGCTCCGCGCCAAGGCCCTCGCGCGCACCGACGCCGACGTGATCCTTGTGGACGGCGTGCGCAGCGTGGACTGGATCCACCGCGTCCGCGAGGTCATCGGCGACAAGCCGCTGCTGTTCAACCAGATCGCGGGCGGCAAGTCGCCCCGGCTGTCGCTGTCGGAGCTGACCGATCTCGGCGTCGACGTCGCGATCTACAGCACGCCGTGCCTGTTCGCGGCGCAGTCGGCGATGGACGAGGCCATCGCCCGGCTCAAGGAGGAGGACGGCCGGCTCCCCGAGATCACGCCGTCCAGCGTCGGCGTGAAGGAGTCGCTGGCGCTGCTGGAGCGCAACATGAGCCGCCACCACGCGAAGCCGGCGAGGGCCGGGGTGTGACGCGGACCGGGATCGGCACGGCGAGGAGCGAAGGACGGACATGCGCGTTGTCTCCGCGACGCTGACGCGGCTGCGCGTCGATCCCTACATCGCGGCGATTCTCTGCTCCGTGGGAATCGCCGCGGTGCTCCCCGCGCGCGGCACCGCCGCCGAGGTCCTCGACTGGACGGGCAACGTCGCGATCACGCTGCTGTTCTTCTTCTACGGTGCGCGGCTGTCCACGTCCGAGGCGCTGCGCGGGTTGCGGCACTGGCGGCTGCACGCGGCGATCACGTCGGTGACGTTCGTGGTGTTCCCGCTGCTCGCGCTGGCGTGCTCGCTGCTGGTGCCGACGGTGCTGCGCGAACCGCTGTACGCGGGCGTGGTGTTCCTGTGCGTGCTGCCGTCCACCGTCCAGTCGTCGATCACGCTGACGTCGATCGCGCGGGGCAACGAGGCGGGGGCGATCTGCAGCGCGTCGCTGTCGAGCGTCCTCGGCGTCGTGCTGACGCCGGTGCTGGCCGCCGCGCTGATGTCGGCGGGCGGCGGCGGGTTCTCGCTCGGGTCGGTCGGCGACATCGTCGTGCGGCTGCTGCTGCCGTTCCTCGCGGGGCAGGTCGCGCAGCGGTGGATCGGCGACCGCGTCCGGGCGTACCGCAAGCAGCTCTCGCTGTACGACCGGGGCGTGATCCTGCTCGTCGTCTACACGGCGTTCAGCCTGGGCGTCGTCCAGGGCATCTGGCACGGGCTGGCGGTGCGCGAGCTGGGCCTGCTCGGGCTCGTCATCGCGGTGCTGCTGGCCGTCGCGATGGCCGTCGCGGCGCTCATCTCCCGCGCGGCCGGGTTCTCCCGCGAGGACCACATCGCGGCGCTGTTCTGCGGCTCGCAGAAGAGCCTCGCCAGCGGGCTGCCGATGGCGACCGTGCTGTTCGCGGGCGCCGGCGTCGGCACGGCCGTGCTCCCGCTCATGCTCTACCACCAGCTCCAGTTGCTGGTGTGCTCCTGGCTCGCGCAGCGGTTCGCGACGCGCCGGGGCGTCCCCGAACCCGTTCCCGCGGCGGCCTGACCGCCGCGCTCCCGAAAGGAACCCCCATGCTCATCAGGACGCTCGCGACCGCACTGGTCACGGGCCTGCTCGCCCTCGGGACGGCCGGGACGGCGACCGCCTCGACGGGGCCGTCCCTCGCGAACGTCGGCGTCAACACGTTCAACACCGCCAACACCGGGTCGGACGCGGGGAACGACAGCCTCCTGGAGATCGACCGCTCGGGCAACCTCGCCAAGGGCGACGGCAGCCCCGGCAGCGACATCATCAACAAGGCGACGGGCTCGGCGCCCGTCATGTCCCCCGGCAAGTGACCGCCGCGCCGTGCCCGGGGACACCCGTTCCCGGGCACGGCGCGACCGGCGGCAGCCGACCGGTGATCCACGTCAGCAGGCGCGGCAGGGCCGGTTTCCACGCCGCGAACGTGTGCCGCGCGTGCGGGATCGTCACCAGCGGCACGTGCGCGCCGTGCGCGGCGAGGACGGACCGGAAGATCCCCGCGCTCTCCACGTCGCCCCGGTCGGCGCCCCCGGCCATCAGCCAGAACGCCGGCAGGTGCCGCGCCGGACGGGACGCCAGCCACAGCGGGTCGTTCGCGAGCCGGGCGGCGGCGTTCCCGCGGAACGGGTCCGCCCCGTGCTCGGGCAGCGGCTGGAAGTAGCCGCTCATCGACCCGGCCGCCGCGAACAGGCCGGGATGGCGCAGCGCGAGGTCCGCCGCGCAGAACCCGCCCTCGGAGAAGCCCGCGACGCCGAACGACCGTCCGGGCCGGACGCGGAACCGCGCGGCGACGTCGGCGGGCACGTCGGCGGACAGATACGTGTCGTCGCGGGGGCCGCCGGGCTGGTCGAGGCACTGCGATCCGGTCCGTCCGGCCTGCGCGCCGTTGATGTCCGGCATGACGAGGATCGCGGGCCGCGCCGCGCGGTCGTGCAGGACGCGGCGGAACGCGTTCTCGACCCGCAGCCCCGTCAGCCAGTCCGACGGCTGCCCCGGCGAGCCGTGCAGCAGTTCCAGCACCGGGAAACGGGCGCGTGCGTACGCGGGCTGGAAGTACTGCGGCGGCAGGTAGACGAGACCGTCCCGCGCGATGCGGCTGCGCGCGCCGGGGAGCGCGATGTCGGCGAGCATGCCCCGGTCGGCGCGGCGTCCGCCGGTCGCGAGGGCGCGGCCCGCCGCGGGCGGGAGCGCCTGGACGCCGTCGGACGCGCCCGACAGATCCCCGAAGAGATCGCCCCACGTCTCGTAGTAGTCGTAGTAGCGATTGACGGTGGCCATACCGAACACCGCCGCGACGACGAACGCCAGCGCACCGGCCGGGACCCGCAGCGCCAGCGGCCCCCGCCGCGCGAGCACCCAGGCCAGGCCGGCGAACGCCAGCACCAGGAGCACCAGGACGACGACGCCCTGCGGACCGAACACGGCGTCGATTCTGCCGCCGGAGATGTCAGCGCGAGGTAAACCCGTGGCGTCCGGCCCAGGCGGACAGCGCGGCGGCGATCTCGTCCGGACGGTCCTCGGGCGCGTGGTGCCCGGCCGGCCCGCACGCGACGGTCTCCAGCGCGGCCATGTTCTCCGCGCACCACGCGACCGTGTCCGGCCCGATGAGCAGGGTGCCCGCGCCGTCGAAGGTGAGGAGCAGCTTGGGGACGTCCGCGCTGTCCTTGAGCCAGGGCCGGAACGCGTCCAGCCGTGCGGCGACCTCGGCCGGCTCGCCGCCGAGCGGGAACTGCCGCGCCCAGGCGAGGATCGGGCGGCGGCTCTCGGGCGTCGGGAACGGCGCGAGGTATTCGGCGTAGTCCGCGTCGCCGACGGGAGTGAGGACGGCCCCCTTGAACGCCGTCAGCAGGAACCGGTTCTCCTCCAGCACCATCTGTTCGCCCGCGCCCGGCGTGCGGACGAGTTCGGTGCGCTCCCGCGCCGCCGCCGACAGGCCGTCCCACGGGAGCGGACGGACGACGCTCTCCAGGAACGCGACGCCCTTCACCCGGTCCGGGTGCCGGGACGCCCAGTCGAACGCGAGCGCGCCGCCCCAGTCGTGGCCGACGAGCACGACGCCGTCCAGGCCGAGGGCGTCGAACCAGGCGTCCAGGTACCGCGCGTGGTCGGCGAAAAGGTAGGGGATGTCGGGCTTGCCGGACCGGCCCATGCCGATCAGGTCGGGCGCGAGCAGCCGCGCGCCGCCGACGCCGGGCAGGACGTTCCGCCAGATGTGCGACGACGCCGGGTTGCCGTGCAGGAAGACGAATGGTGTTCCGTTTCCGGACTCGCGGTAGTGGACGGTCGAGTCGAGTACGTCGATCGCAGGCATGGCGGTCCTTCGTTCGTTGCTCTAACGTTTATGTCACTAACGAACGTAAACCGTTAGTCCGACTAACGCAAGGAGCCGACCATGCCGGACGACATGCCCGCGCGCTCGGGGTCCGCGCGGCTGCGCGCACTGCCGACCCGTCTCGTCGGACACGTCTCGGCCGTCGCGGACCGCCTGGTCACCGACGGTTTCGCCACCGCCGACGCCCGCCGCTGGCACTACGCGGTACTGACCGCGCTACGCGAGACGGGCCCGGTGAGCCAGGCGGAGCTGAGCCGCGTGTCGGGGATCTACCGGAGCGATCTCGTGGCGGTGCTCAACGAGCTGTCCGTGCAGGGGTACGTGGAGCGGGCGCCCGATCCGTCCGACCGGCGGCGCAACGTCATCACGATCACGCCCGCGGGCTGGGACCGCGTGCGGCGGCTCGACGCGCTGATCGACGGCGTCCAGGACGAACTGCTAGCCCCCCTGGACGCGGCCGAGCGCGCCCAGTTGAAGAACCTGCTGGAACGGCTCTACGAGCACCATTTCCCGGCGCGCTGAAACTCGGGCGGACGCCCGTCCGTTCACCTCGTGGGAAGCAGGTCCTCGGCGACCAGGTGCTCGGCGAGGACGGCGCGATGGGTCGCGCGGGCCTTCTCGTGCCGGGCGCGGCCCTCCGGGGTGATGCAGACGAACACGCCCCGGCGGTCCGACGAGCACAGCGACCGGGCGACGAGCCCGTGCTTCTCCAGCCGTCCCACGGTGCGGGAAAGAGCGCTCTGGCTGAGATACATCTCACCCGCCAGATCCTGCATGCGCTGGGAGTCGCGGCGGCACTCGGCGAGACGGTCCAGCGTCTCGTACTCGCTCATCGTGAGGCCGTGCTTCTCCTGCAACAGGCGGTCGAGATGGCACGCGACCGTGTTGTAGCAGGTCAGCAGGGACCTCCACCGCTCGACCAAGCCATGCTCTTCCGGCTCCATGCCGCGCATCCTACCATCTCCGCGCATCTTATGCAGCTACATTAGTTGCTTAAGGATCTTATGCGTAGACAATCAATGCATGTGCATGTATCGTCCTTTGACGTGACCACCACCGAAACTTCCCGTGTCACCGCTGCCCACGCGCCGGCGGAGCCGGTCAACCAGAGCTGGACCCCCAGGCTGTGGGGCATCCTCGCGGTGCTGTGCGCCGTGCTGTTCCTCGACGCTTTGGACGTGTCGATGGTGGGCGTGGCGCTCCCGTCCATCGGAACCGAACTGGACATGGGCACGACCTCACTCCAGTGGATCGTGAACGGCTATGTCCTCGGCTACGGCGGACTGCTGCTGCTCGGCGGGCGCACCGCCGACCTGCTGGGCCGCCGCCGCGTCTTCCTGATCGCGCTCGGCGTCTTCGCCGCGGCCTCGCTCGTCGGCGGGCTCGTGGACAACGGCACGCTGCTGATCATCACCCGTTTCGTCAAGGGCCTCGCCGCGGCCTTCACCGCGCCGACCGCCCTGTCCATCCTGACCACCACCTTCCACGGACCGGCGCGCATCCGGGCGCTGTCGGTGTTCTCCATCTTCGGAGCCAGCGGCTACTCGTCCGGACTGATCCTCGGCGGCCTGCTGACCAGTGCGGGCTGGCGCTGGACGTTCCTGACGCCCGTCCCGCTGGCGCTGGCCGCCCTGGTCGTCGGCCTCCTCCTGATCCCGAAGGACCGCAAGGCGGAAGAGGGCGGCCACGACATCATCGGCGCCGTCACGCTGACCGCCGGGATGCTGCTCGCCGTCTACACCGTCGTGTCCGCTCCCGACCGGGGCTGGACCGATCCGCTGACGCTGCTGTCGGTCGTCGTGGCGGTCGCGCTGCTCGCGGGGTTCGTGTTCGCCGAGACCAAGGTGCGGCACCCGCTCGTCCGGCTCGGCATCCTGCGGGTCGCGACGATCGTCCGCGCGAACCTCAGCATCATCGCGCTGTTCGGCTCCTACCTCAGCTTCCAGTTCATGATGACCCTGTACCTCCAGGACGTCCTGCACTGGTCGCCGCTGCGGATGGCGATGGCGCTGCTGCCCGTCGGCCTGATCGTCGCGGCCGTGTCCCCGTTCATGGGCAACCTCATCGGACGGTTCGGCACGCCGAAGCTGATCACCAGCTCGATGGTCTCGCTCAGCCTCGGCTACGGCTGGTTCCTGCTGACGGCGGGCGACCACCCGGACTACCTGACGACCATCTTCCCGACGATGATCCTGCTCGGCGGCGGGTTCGGCTTCGGGTTCAGCTCGATCATGGCGCAGGCCACCGACGGGATCGAGGACAGCGAGCAGGGGCTCGCGTCCGGGCTCGTCCAGACGTCCGGGCAGGTCGGCGCGGCGCTCGTGCTGGCCGTCGTCACGGCGCTGGTCGCGACGGACGGGACGGGCGACGGCGGGGGCTTCGCCCCGTTCCACCCCGGCGTGAACCTCGTGACCGCGGTCGGGCTCGTCGGCCTGGCGCTCAACGTGGTGCCGCTGCTGACGCGCCGCCGCCAGGGGGCGCACGCCTGACGGCTCCGCCGGCTGCGGGCCGGCGTCGCGGGAGACCGCGGCGCCGGCCCGTTCCGCGTAGCCGGGGGCCGCCGGGGTAGGGGGCGGCGACCGATACGCAACCAGGGGGAGACATCATGCGGATCGTCGTGGTCGGGGCCACCGGCAACGTCGGCGTCGGCACGCTGCGGGCGCTCGCGGCGGATGCGGACGTCACCTCGGTCCTCGGGATCGCCCGGCGCCGTCCCGGACTGTCGTTCGACAAGACCGAGTGGGCCGCCGCCGACACCGCGCGCGACGACCTCGTCCCGCTGTTCCGGGACGCCGACGCCGTGATCAACCTGGCCTGGATGTTCCAGCCGACGCACCGGCCGCGCGTCACGTGGCGCAACAACGTGCTCGGCGGGATGCGCGTGCTGCGCGCCGTCGCCGACGCGGACGTCCCGGCGCTCGTCCACGCCTCCTCGGTCGGCGCGTACTCGCCGAAGCCCGCCGACGGCCGTCCGGTGGACGAGTCCTGGCCCACCGACGGCTGGCCGACCGCCGCCTACAGCCGCGAGAAGTGCTACCTGGAACGGGTGCTCGACGCGTTCGAGCTGGAGAACCCCGGACGTCGCGTCGTGCGGATGCGGCCCGGCTTCATCTTCCAGCGCGGCGCGGCCACGGCGCAGCGGCGGATCTTCGGCGGGCCGTTCGTCCCGAACCGGCTCGCGCGGGCGGGCGTCGTGCCCGTCCTGCCGGACATCCCGGGACTGGCCGTCCAGGCGCTGCACGCCGACGACGCGGGCGAGGCCTACCGGCTCGCCGCCGTCCGCGACGTGCGCGGCCCGTTCAACCTCGCCGCCGAACCGGTCATCGACATGCAGCGGCTCGCCGACCTGCTCAGCGCCCGCACCGCGCGGGTGCCGGTGGGCGCGCTCCGGACGTTCGTCGCGGCGGCGTGGCGGCTCGGGATCGTCCCGGCGTCGCCCGACCTGTTCGACCTGGCGCTCCACGTCCCGCTCCTCGACACCGGACGCGCGCACGAGGAACTGGGATGGCGTCCGCGCCATTCCAGCCTGGACGCCATCGCCGAATTCCTGGACGGCCTGCGCTCCAACGCGTCCCTCGACACACCGCCGCTCGCACGGGCGACGAGCGGCCCGATGCGGATCCGCGAATTCGCCACCGGCATCGGCCGCCGCCCCTGATTTCCCAGCGCACTCTGAAAAGGCCGGGCGGTACAGTCGGGCACATGGCGGACGAAGGCAGCGTCCGGGTCGACGCGTGGATCTGGTCGGTCCGGCTCGTGAAGACGCGCTCCCTGGCGACGTCGGCGTGCCGGGGCGGCCACGTCCGGGTGAACGGCGACCGGGTCAAGCCCGCCGCGCAGCTCCGCACGGGCGACGAAGTGCGCGTCCGCCTGGAAGGACGCGAACGCGTCGTGATCGTCCGCCAACTCCTGCGCAAACGCGTCAGCCCGGCCGCCGCCCAGGAGTCCTACACCGACCAGAGCCCCCCGCCGCCCCCGCGCGAGGCCCTCGTCCCGGTCGCCCGCCGCGACCGCGGCACCGGCCGCCCCACCAAACGCGACCGCCGCGAACTCGACCGCCTCCGCACCCTCCCACCCGACCTCTAAGCCCGGCTCACACGCGCCGCGCACACCCGCCGAAAAGCCCGCTGCACCAGGGCTGCCGGCCGCTCCACGGCTACCTCGAACTCGCCTGGCCCAACGACCGGCCGCACAAGATCGCCACTGGTCGCGCCCCGCAGCGCCGGCCCGGAGCCCGGACGATCGTCCGCGCCGGCGCGGCGGTCGAACAGGCGACCATCCCCGACTGAAAGCGATCCTGATGAGTGCCTACACACGCCTTCTCGCCACCCACCAGTGGCTTTACCAGGCATCCGGCGGCCGGGTCGGCCACCGCCTCCTCGGCGTCCCCACCCTCCTGCTCACCGCGCGAGGGCGCCGGACGGGGAAACTCCGCACGGTCGCGCTCGTCTACGCCCGCGACGGCGACGACCTGCTCGTCGTGGCCTCCAACGGCGGCAACGACAAGCCACCGGCCTGGCTGCTGAACCTCAGCGCCGCACCGACGGTGAACATACGAGTGGGGCGTCGTCAGTACCGGGCGACCGCCAGAATCGTCCGACCGGACGACGACGCCTACGACAGGCTCCTCGCCCTGTGCGACGCCGCGAACCGTGACCGCTACAGCGCGTACCAGCGCATGACCTCCCGCCCCATCCCGATCATCGCTCTCTCACCACAGGCCGCCCCGACGGCGAAGGACGACCGATGACCGCGTGTGCCTCCTCCCGGCGGCGACCATCGCCGAGGAGACCCGCACCCGCCCCCTGAACCCGGCTCACGCGCGCCGCGGACACCGCCGCGCCACCGTCGCGGACGCCTTCCCGCATAACGCCACGTAACGCCGAAAGGCTTCGCCGTGGCTCAGCCGGGCCGCGCGGCGGAACCAGGTGACTGCCCCGGGGCCCCTTCGCGCTCGGCGCGGATCAGCCCGATCCGGAAGCACGCCCCGGAGTTGCCGCCCCGGCGCGCGCGGCCTCGAAAGGAGACCAGGGCGGCGTCGAGATCGCCGTCCTCCTGGCGGGCGCGGGCGATGCCGTGCGCGTCTCCGCGTACCGCGCGTCTGCGCGTGCCGCGCTTCGTCGTGGATGCCCCGCGTCGCCGGACGGTGACTGCGCAAGGCTTGCGGGGTGGCCGGGGGAGGACGGTGCCTGTATTCATGGTTAATTGGTGGGTATAGTCGGCATATTGTCGAGTCGCAGGAGGCCGGGATGTCGTTGCCGACCTTTCTCGTGGTGGGGGCGCCGAAGGCCGGGACGACCGCGCTGCACGCCGCGCTCAGCCGTCACCCCGGGCTGTATCTGTCGCCGGTCAAAGAGCCGAAGTTCTTTCTCACGGACGGGCCGCCGCCGGAGCGCGGCGGGCCCGGTGACGTGCAGACGTACCGGGAGCACGTGTGGCGGCGGGCGGATTATGAGGCGCTGTTCGCGCAGGCGCCGGACGGGATCGGGCGGGGCGAGGCCACGCCGTTCTATCTGTACGACCTGGAGGCGCAGAAGCGGATCCGGAACCTCGTTCCGGATGTGCGGATCATCGCGATCCTGCGCGACCCCGTGGAACGTGCCCACTCCAACTGGACGCACCTGTGGTCG
The DNA here is from genome assembly GCF_002911665.1 of Actinomadura rubteroloni. Taxonomy (NCBI): domain Bacteria; kingdom Bacillati; phylum Actinomycetota; class Actinomycetes; order Streptosporangiales; family Thermomonosporaceae; genus Actinomadura; species Actinomadura rubteroloni. The sequence goes on along the minus strand of NZ_MTBP01000001.1, from coordinate 187,192 downwards.
GCAGGGCTGGAACCCGTCGGCGACGTGGTCGAGGCGTGCGCGCTGGAGCCGGAGCGAATCGCGGCGGGCTGGTCGGCGTTCTGGCACTACATCGGGCTCGGCCGCTACGGCGAGCAGCTCGACCACCTCTACACGCTGTTCCCCCGCGAGCAGGTGCTCGTGTTCCGCTACCGGGAGCTGCTGGAGCGGCCCGTCGCGACGCTGGACCGGATCTTCGCATTCCTCGGCGTCGAGGAGGGCGTCGTCACCGAGGTGCCGCGCGAGAACGTCACCGCGCATCCGGACGCGTCCGCGCGGCACAGGCTGCTGTCGCGCGCGCTGCGGGTCAGCGCGGCGGTGGACGCGGCGCTGCCCGGCCATCCGCTGCGCGCCCGGGTGACCGTCCCGCTGGAACGGGCGCTCCAGCGCGGCGGACGGCCCCGCCGCCCGCTCACCTGGGAGCAGCGGCAGGCGCTCATCCCCTACTTCGAGGCCGACGTCCGGGTGCTGGAGAAGGTGACAGGGGAGGACTTCGGCGACTGGCTCGCACCGCGCGACGCGTCCGGCGGACGGGTCGGGGAGCGCCCGCCGGGCCAGTTCCAGGCGCGCAACGGCCGTGCGGGCGGCTAGCGCAGTTCGGTGCGGAGTTCGTGGGCGCCGTCCGGACGCGTCCACTCGTAGTAGAGGCGGTGGCCGCCCGCGACCGGCACGACGTCGAGGTAGCGCAGCCCGCCGCCGTGGTGCGGCGACGCGACCGGGGGACCGTCGAGCGCGGTGAGCGCGCCGGGGTCGGCGCCGGCGGCGAACCCCGTCCGCTCCTCGTAGTTCTGCGCGGCGGCGGCGCGTCCGTCGTAGGCGGCGAGGACGCCGTCGGGCGTGAACCGGACCGCGCTGACGCGGACGCCCCGCGCGTCCCACGCGCCCGGACGGCGCCCGAGCGCGGTGCCGTGCCAGGTCCACTCCAGGCCGTCCCGGCTGGTGGCGTAGTCGGTGACCATCTGGTCGGCCTCGGCGGGGTCGGCGAGCGGATGGCAGGACGCCCACAGATGCCACAGCCCGTCATGTCGGACGATCACCGGGTCCTTGACGCCCGTCTTGTCGTCGCCGGGCAGCGTCACACGACGGTTCCGGACATCGAACGCGGCCGGATCGGCGGCCTCCACGACCTCGACCCGCCAGTGCTTGGTGCCGGGCGTCGCGGCGCTGAGGTAGAGGCGCCAGGTGCCGTCGGGCGTCCGGACGAGCGCGGGCCGCTCCAGCGACTCGCAGTCCAGTTCGTCCTTCTCGATCGTGAGGAGCGGCGTGAAGTGCTCGCCGTCGGACGACCGCGCGACCACGACCGCGTGGCCGCGCCCCTGGCCGAGCGGGCGGCGCAGCCGGTAGGCGAGGTGGACGGTTCCGTCGTGGGCGACGGCGCTCGGCGCGCCCGCCCAGTGGCCGTCCCCGGCGCCGGGCGGCGCGACCACCAGCGCGGACCGCTCCGGACGGGGCGTGAGGGCGGACACCGCAGCTTCCCTTTTATTCATACCTGGATGATAGGTCTAACGGCCCGCCCGGGCGATGGGCTCCCAAAGCCGACCATCTTGGTAGGGATGGTTGACTTGTTCGGCGGTGTCGTGGTTCGCTGAGGTCATGCCCAAGCCGCTCCTCCTCGTCCGCAGGCGGCACGTGGACCACGGTCGCCTCGCGGCCTCCATCTGTCGGCGCTGACCGACGCCCCCTCTTTCCTTCCGGCCCCCGGCACGACGACGTGCCCGCGGCCGTGTTCCCCCCTGCCCTCCCCGAGGAGTCGAGTCATGCCCGAAACCCTGTTCGACGTGCGCAAGATCGGCGGACGGATCGGCGCCGAGGTCGTCGGCGTCGACCTGCGCGACCTGTCCGACACCGTCTTCGCCGAGATCCACGCCGCCCTCCTGGAGCACAAGGCGCTCGCCTTCCGCGGCCAGGACCTCACCGACGCCGACCAGATCGCGTTCGCGTCCCGGTTCGGCCCGCTGACCGGCGCGCACCCGACCGTCCCGTCGGTGGACGGGCACGCCGAGGTGCTGCCGGTGGACAGCGAGTCCGGCCGCGCGAACCGCTGGCACACCGACGTCACGTTCGTCCGGACGCCCCCGAAGATCAGCACGCTGCGCAGCCTCGTCGTCACCCCGTACGGCGGCGACACGCTCATCGCCGACACCGCCGGCGCCTACCGCGACCTGCCGGACGAGCTGCGCGCGTTCGCGGACCGGCTCTGGGCCGTCCACACGAACGCCTACGACTACGTGCGTCCGCGCACCGACGGCGTGGACCCGGAGAAGGCCGCCGAGCACCGGCGCAAGTTCGTCTCCAGCGTGTGGAAAACGGCGCACCCGGTCGTGCGCGTGCACCCCGAGACCGGGCAGCCGAACCTGTTCATCGGCGGGTTCGCGCAGAGCATCGTCGGGTTGCCGAGCCACGACGGCCGGACGATCCTGGACCTCCTCCAGGCGTACGTGACCCGTCCGGAGAACGTCTTCCGCTGGCACTGGGCGCCGGGCGACGTGATCGTCTTCGACAACCGGACCACCCAGCACTACGCCGCTGACGACTACGGCGACCTGCCGCGCCTGCTGCACCGCGTCACAGTCGCGGGCGACGTCCCGGCGGGCGTGGACGGCGCCGCGAGCTACCTCATCGAGGGCGACGACGCCGCCCACTACACGCCGGCGGGCTGACCGGTGAAGATCGCCAGACGCGACGTCCTCGCCGCGCTCGCCCTCTCCGCCGCCGCGACGACGGCCGCCGCGTGCGGGACGAGCGCGTCCGGGGAGACGACCTCGACCCTCCGCTACCAGGGCTCGGCCGGGCAGGTCACGCCCGCCGAACTGGCCGCCGACCTGGGCTTTCTCGGCCCGGTGAAGCTGAAGTGGGTGGGCAACACGATCAGCGGGCCGCAGGACATCCAGTCCGCCGCGACCGGCCAGACCGACTTCGGCGGCGCGTTCAACGGCGCGGTGATCAAGCTCGTCCAGGCGGGCGCGCCGATCACCGCCGTCATCGGGTACTACGGCGTGGACCGGCTGACGTACAACGGGTTCTTCGTCCCGGCCGACAGCCCGATCCGGACGGTCCGCGACCTCGTCGGCAAGAAGATCGGGATGAACACGCTCGGCGCGCATTCCGAGGCCGTCCTGGACATTTATCTCCAGCGCAACGGGTTCTCGCCCGCCGACATCAAGAAGGTCGAGCCGATCGTCGTCCCGCCGGTGAGCGCGGAGCAGGCGCTGCGGGCGCACCGCATCGACGTCGGGGTGCTCAGCGGCGTCTTCCAGGAGAAGGCGAAGGCGGCGGGCGGCCTGCGGGAACTGTTCGACGACCACCAGTTCCTCGGCGATTTCACGGCGGGCAGCTACGTCTTCCGCAAGGACTTCATCAAGCGCAACCCGGCGACCGTCCGGGCGTTCACGACCGGGGTCGGCAAGGCCATCGACTGGGCCCGGACGACCCCGCGCGACCAGGTCGTCCAGCGGTTCGAGCAGATCATCCGCAAGCGCGGGCGCAACGAGGACACGGCCGCGCTGAAGTACTGGAAGTCCTACGGCGTCGGCAATCCGCACGGCGCGATCCAGGACCGCGAGATCACCACCTGGATCACCTGGCTCGAACAGGCCGGGCAGATCCCGAAGGGCAAGGTCAAGGCCGCCGACATCTATACCAACCGGTTCAACGGGGGGTGACGGGAATGGCACCGAAAATCGAGGTCCAAGGGCTCGGGAAAACGTTCTCGGTCCGGGGCGGAGGGACGTTCGACGCCCTCCGGGACATCTCGTTCGCGCTGCCCGAGGGCGATTTCCTGGTGGTCGTCGGGCCGTCCGGCTGCGGGAAGAGCACGCTGCTGGACCTGCTCGGCGGGCTGACGCGTCCGACGTCCGGCCGCGTCCTGCTGGACGGCGCCGAGATCACCGGCCCGGCCCTCGACCGCGGCATCGTCTTCCAGCAGTACGCGCTGCTGCCGTGGCGCACCGCGCAACGCAACGTCGAACTCGGCCTGGAGGCCAGCGGCGTGCCGCGCCGGGCGCGTGCCGCGACGGCCCGCGAGTATCTCCAGCTCGTCGGCCTGTCGGGGTTCGAGGACCGCTACCCGCACGAGCTGTCGGGCGGGATGCGCCAGCGCGTCGCCATCGCGCGCAGCCTCGCCTACGACCCCGGCGTCCTGCTCATGGACGAGCCGTTCGGCGCGCTCGACGCCCAGACCCGCGAGTCCCTGCAACAGGAGCTGCTGCGGATCTGGGAGCGCACCGGCAAGACCGTCGTGTTCATCACGCACGACATCGACGAGGCCGTCTACCTGGGCCGACGCGTCGCCGTCATGACCGCGCGGCCCGGACGGATCAAGCGCGTCGTGGACATCGACCTGCCCGTCCACGACGAGGCCGCCGACCCGCGCTCCAGCCCCGAGTTCGCCCGGCACCGGCACGAGGTGTGGTCGCTGCTGCGCGACGAGGTCGCCGCGTCCCGGAAGGAGGCCGTCTCCGTTGGCTAGCGTGCTCGAAGCGCCCCCGGCCGCGCGTCCCGCCGCGCCGCCGGCCCGCGCGCCCCGCCGCGTCCTCCGCGTGGGCCTGTCGCTCAGCCGGCGCAGCGTCGCGATCCTCGCGTTCCTCGCGCTGTGGGAGATCGCGCCGCGCGCCGGACTCGTGGACCGGACGTTCCTCGTCCCGTTCTCCGAGGTCCTGCCCACACTGTGGGACCTCGCCCGGGACGGGCAGCTCTGGAGCAACACCCAGACCAGCCTCGCGCGGGCGCTCAGCGGGTTCGCGATCGCGATCGCCGTCGCCGTCCCGCTCGGCCTGCTCATCGGCTGGTACCGGACGCTCGCGGAACTGCTCAACCCGCTGCTGGAACTGTTCCGCAACACCGCCGCGCTCGCGCTGCTGCCGGTGTTCGTGCTGATCCTCGGCATCGGCGAGACATCCAAAGTGTCGATCGTCGTGTACGCGTGCGTGTGGCCCGTCCTGCTCAACACCGTCAGCGCGGTGCGCGGCGTGGACCCGACGTTCGTCCGGGCGGCCCGGTCGCTCGGGCTGTCGGCGCCGCGGATCTTCCAGAAGGTCGTGCTGCCCGCGTCCGTCCCGTCGATCTTCACCGGGGTGCGGATGGCGGGCTCGAACTCGATCATCGTGCTGATCGCCGCCGAGATGGTCGGCGCGAAGTCCGGGCTCGGCTACCTCGTCAACGCGTCCCAGCAGAACTTCGCCATCACCCAGATGTACGCGGGCATCGTCGCGATCTCGGTGATCGGGCTCGTCTTCAACCACCTCCTGGTCGCGCTCGAACGCCGGTTCACCCGGTGGCGCGCGGACCGCTGATCGGGGCTCCACCATGCATCTGAACGCCTTTCTCATGCCCGCCGGGCACCACGACGCGGCGTGGCGTCACCCGTCCAGCGGCGCGGACCGCGCCACCGACGTCGCCTACTACCAGGACCTCGCCCGGACGGCCGAACGCGGTCGCCTGGACTCGGTGTTCTTCGCCGACGGCGTCGCGATCCGCCCGGCGCCCGCCGCGAACGTCGCCGGGGGACTGGAACCGCTGACGCTCCTCGCCGCTCTCGCCGTCGTGACCTCGCGGGTCGGGCTGATCGCCACGGCGTCCACCACGTTCTACGAGCCGTACACGCTGGCGCGGGCGTTCGCCTCACTCGACCACATCTCGGGCGGACGGGCCGGGTGGAACATCGTCACGTCCGGGACGGAGGCCGAGGCCCGCAACTTCAACCGCGACACCCATCTCGACCACGCCGTCCGGTACCAGCGGGCGGCGGAGTTCGTGGACGTCGCGAACGCCCTGTGGGAGAGCTGGGAACCGGACGCGATCGTGTTCGACCGGGACGCCGGCGTGTACGCCGATCCCTCGAAGATCCACGACGTCGGCCACACGGGAGAGCACTTTCGCGTGCGCGGGCCGCTGAACGTGCCGCGCTCGCCGCAGGGACGGCCGCTGCTCGTCCAGGCCGGGTCGTCGGAGGACGGCCGTGCGTTCGCCGCGCGCCACGCCGAGGCGATCTTCACCGCGCAGCAGACGCTCGCCGACGGGCAGGCGTTCTACCGGGACGTCAAGGCGCGTGCCGCCCGTCACGGCCGCGATCCGCGGATCCTGCCGGGGATCTGCCCGGTCCTCGGGTCGACGGAGGAGGAGGCGCACCGGCTGTCGGAGTCCCTGACCGAGCTGCAGGTGCTCGACTACGGGCTCGAACAGCTCTCCGGGATGCTGAACGTCGATCTGTCCGGATATCCGCTGGACGGGCCGCTGCCGGACGTCCTGCCGTCCGAGGACGAGATCAACGGCAACAAGAGCCGGTTCACGCTCGTCGCCCGCCTCGCGCGGCGCGAGAAGCTGACGATCCGGCAGATCATCGCGCGGCTCGGCGGCGGACGCGGCCACCGCGTGTTCGCCGGGACGCCCGAGCAGGTCGCCGACGAACTCGAAGAGTGGCACCGGCTCGGCGCGGCGGACGGGTTCAACATCATGCCGCCCGTCCTGCCCACCGGGCTGGAGGACTTCGTGGACCACGTCGTGCCCCTGCTCCAGAAGCGCGGGTTGTTCCGGCACGAGTACGAATCCACGACGCTGCGCGGGCACTACGGGCTCGATTGACGCGTGGGGCGTTCGGGCGGTTGACGTTCGGTCCGCTCCCGGCCAGTGGCCACGGCCGTCCCGGCGCAGCGCTACATATAGGGCCTTGTCACAACGAAAGGACCATGTGTGAAGAAGCTTCTCGGGGCGGCCGTCGCGGCGGTGGCGACGGTCGGTGTGTGGGCGGTACCGGCGGAGGCGGCGTCGGCCGTGCAGATCTACCGGGTCTACTACGACTCGCCGGGCAAGGACACCCGGTCGAACACGTCACTGAACGGCGAGTGGGTGCAGCTCTTCAACACGAGCCGGACGTCCCGGCAGCTCCGCGGCTACTCGCTCCGCGACCGGACCGGCTACACCTACACGTTCGGGACGTTCACCCTGAAGGGCCGCAAGTCGGTCTACGTCCACACGGGGAGCGGGACGAACACCGCCACCCAGCGCTACTGGGGACGCCGCTCCTACGTCTGGAACAACACGGGGGACAAGGCGTACCTGCGCTACAACGGCAGCACGCTCGACACGTGCTCGTGGGGCTCGGGCGGGTCGTCCACGTACTGCTGACCCCGGTCGATCTGGGACGCTTCCGGAATGATCGGCGCATTCGAGGCACACGTGACCGTTGCTCCGGATGACGGCGCCGAGCTGGAGCGATGGGCGTCCGCGCGCGGCGTGAAGTTCACCCACATCATGCTGGCGCGCGGACGCTCCGTCTCGCAGCCCATGCTGACCGTCCGCACCGCCGGAACGTTGGCCGAGGCCCGCGCGTCGGCCGCCCGGACGGTCGCCTCGCTGCGCGCGGACGGGTTCCGGGTGCTGCGGACGAAGATCGAGGCGTCCCCGTCCACCAGCGGCATCCCTTTGGCGGACGGCTGTGTTCCGGGGTATTTCGAGCACCATGTGAAGCTCGTCCTCGCCCCGGCCGCGGACCAGGCGGCGCTCGTGTCCCTGGTCGTCCCGCACGGCGCCCACGTGTCCCGCAACGCCCGCCGGACCCGGCCGGACGGACGCGCGGAACGCTTCGTCACCCAGCGCTGCCACCACGTCGGCGCGGTGACGGCGGGCCGCCGCCTGGACGCGCTCACCACCGCGCTGCTCGCACACGGCTACGACATCGCGGCGGTCGAACGCGAGTACGTCGTCTACGACGGCGACCCGTCGCTGGACGACGGCTGGATCACCGAGGGGACACCATGAACTGGGACGACATTCCGTGGGGTCCGTGGCCCGAGGGAACCGAACCTCCGCCCACCGATCCGGACGCCGAACAGCGCCGCCGCCTCGGCCTCCCCGCCACCTTGCGTCTCGTCCGCGACGGACGGCAGCCGCTGCTGTTCGACCCTTCGCTGAAGCACCACAGCCGCGCGATGCGCGCCGGACCGCCACGCTTCGCATCGGCGACGAAGAAACACCGCTGGTCGGTAGCGCGCCGCCAGGCACTCGACCACGTGCTGACCGCCGTGGCCTCATCTCCCTGGGCGGACCATCTCGTCCTGCGCGGGAGCCTGCTGCTGCGCGCCTGGTACGGCGAAGCGGCGCGGGAACCCCACGACCTAGACTTCGTCGTCGTGCCGGCGTCCTTCGGAATCGCCGATGACCGCGCCGAACCGATGCTCGCCGACCTGGCCCGCCGCGCCGAGGACGTCTCTCACCGCTCCGGCGACGTGCGGCTCAGCGCGGACGATGCGGTTCGCGACGACATTTGGACCTACGACCGCGTGCCGGGCCGTCGCCTGGTCCTGCCGTGGGGGACGGACGGCCTTCCGGAAGGCACCGTCCAACTCGACTTCGTCTTCAACGAGCCCTTGCCCGTCGCACCGACATGGACGCCCCTACCGCCCCTCTCCGGCACCGGCGCCACGCTGCGCGTTCAAGCGGCGACACCGGAATTGTCGCTCGCCTGGAAAGTGATGTGGCTGCTGGACGACATGTACCCGCAGGGAAAGGACTTGTACGACGCCCTCCTGCTCGCCGGGGACACACCCCTTGACTTCCGCCTTCTGGCGGACGTTCTGGTGGCGGCCGATCCGACGCACGTCCGCCGTCTCCCGACGCTGGACGACGTGAAACGCCTGCGGGTCGACTGGCCCGAATTCCAGAAAGAGCATCCCGAACTCCCCGGCACCGAAACGGACGCCCACCAGCGCCTAATCCACGCGCTGACCCCGACGTTCACCGCCGACGACGGCCTCCCGACCGCCGACTACGCCCGCCGCGCCGAACTCCTGTCCCCGCGAGTCGCTGAATACACGCCCGTCCTCGCGTCGGAAGGCACGGAAGCCGTGCTTCGCCGCATGGCCCTGACCGACCGCCTCGACGCGAACGAAGCCACGATCATCCTGAACGAACTCCTGCACCGGGCGCCCACCGACGTGCCCGCGACCTTGGAGGCCGTCCTGACCGGGTACACGGCCGCAAGCTCCGACTGGTCCGAATACCTCGCGCGCTACCCGGAAGCGCGCACCAAGATCCTCAACGACCTGGTCCCCTGACCCGACGCCACGTCCATGCGTCCGGCACCCTCCGGACAGCACGCCGGACCCCGGCTAGGTCGACGTCCCGGACCGGGTCCACTCTGTCCGGCGCACCCCGCGGCCTGGATGCCCGCCGCCAGGCCGAGGCAGCGGATCGTCCTGTCATGCAGCACGCCACCCAGACGGAACAGCCCGCACGAGCGCGCGACGCGACGCGTTGAAGGCGAGCCGCGGCCTCAGGCGCAACGCTGAGCCCCCGTCGGCAAGACGGTGCCGTGCCCGTCCGCCGCGATGCGTTGGGTTCAGCCCCGTTCGACGTCATGCCGAAAGGCACCCGCCCGCTCGCCGCGAGACCGCCACCGCATACGCTGGCGGCAGAGCTTCCGTTTTATGTCCGGCGGTGCGCATGCTAGAACGCACCGAGCGCCCAGGGCAGGTTCCGTTATCGCTATGAGTACCTTCGAGTACGGATGGCAGCATGGGCGGACCCTGAGCGTCGGCGGGCGATTCGTCGCATATGGACCATCGCACTGGGCCGTGCTCGCATTGTTCGCTCTCGGCTGCGCGGGCTTGGTGCTCATCGGCCGCACCCACCGAACGCCGCACGCACCGGGCGAAAGGTTCAGCGGCTACACAAAGGGCTTCAGCCAAGCGTTCGCCCTGGCAATGGCCTTTGTCGCGCTCGGCACCAAAACGTACTTCTACCTTCCGTCCCGGTGGAACTTGGGCTCAACGCTCCCGCTGGGCCTCTCCGACCTGGCCTGGCCGGTGGCGATCATCGCCCTGTGGACGCTGGGCCGGCATTGGTTCGCCCTGACGTACTACTGGGGGCTGACCCTCTCGATACAGGCCCTGGTGACTCCGGCGCTGAACGGCCCGGACTATCCCGGAATCAACTTCCTCGACTTCTTCGGCATGCACCTCCTGGTCGTCTGGGCGGCGGTCTACATGACGTGGGGCCTCGGCATCCGCCCGGATTGGCGCAGCTACAGATTCGCCGTCCTGATCACCGCAGCCTGGGGCCTGGCGACCTACTGCTTCAACCTGCTGGCACAAACGAATTACGGATACCTCAACCACAAACCCCACACCGGATCGGCACTGAACCTGCTCGGCCCCTGGCCCTGGTACGTGCTGGCCGAAGTCGCGATCATCCTGTCCGGCTGGGCACTGATCACCTGGCCATGGATGCGCCGACCTCACATCGCGACGCCCGCTTCCTGATACTCCAGCCGTAGATCGTGATCTTCATACTTGAGCGGCTCGCGGCACCGGTTCATAGCGCGTGTTTCGAGGACACGGCGGAAGTCGGCTGTGTGCTCCCCGCTTTCAGCGGACGCTGTCGGCCGATTCCGGGGGAACGTCCGTGCCCTGTCTGAGGAGAAGGACGAGCCGCCTTGCTTGAGCGGCATCGGTGGTGGTCAGGGCGATCCCGTTGGCCAAGGCGAGTAGTTCCGAGACATTGAGGTCGGCGCGGACGGCACCGGCGTTCTGCGCCCGGGTCAACAGTGCGGACGCGGCCGTACGCATCGAGTGGTGCCAGCGGTCGAACAGGGCGGAGCGCCGGCCGGCGGGGTCATCGGTGATCGACAACGCCAGTTCCCGCTTGGCTGCCACGTGCGCGATGAAATCGTGAAGCCAGTCGAAGAGGGCGTCGCCAGGAGGATCCTCGGCCAGCAGAGACTGGCTCCGAGCCCAGAGTTCGGCCACTTCCCCGGAGTAGACGGCGATGATGAGTTCGCGGCGCGTCGGAAAGTGCCGATACATCGTGGCGTTGCCGACACCGGCCCGGCGGGCGATGTCGTCAAGGGGGGCGTCGACGCCGTGGTCGTGGAAGACGTCCCTGGCCGCGGCCACGAGCAGGTCGTAGTTGCGCTGAGCGTCCGCGCGACGAGGACGCTGGGGGGCCGGACCCGGCACAGGCTCGGCGCTCTGCGGTGGCATGACCCTCCTTGTTAATCGGGGACCTCCCCGGTTACGGTAGCCGAACACACCAAGCGGGGAACTCCCCACTTTCTTGCTTGCGTGTCCCCACCGAAGGAGATTTCGCATGCCACAGGAAGCAGCGGACACCACGGGCCTGGGGCCGGGAGAGATTCACCGGCGCTCCGTCGAGAGCTACGCACAAGTCCTGGAAGGCCGGCTCGAAGACGCGCTGAAGCTGATCGACCCCGAGGTCGTCGACCACCGGGGAGGCACTCAGGGCGACCACCGCGGCCGCGACGCCTGGCGACAGAAGTGGGAGTCGATGAGCGCGGACAGCGCCTACCACGACGTCTCGCTGACGATCGAGCAGAACGTCGTCTCCGGCGACACCTCGGTCAACCGGTACACCCTCCGGGGCACCCACACCGACTCCGGCCGACGCTACGAGGTCCTCGTCATGGACATGGTCCGCGTCCGCAACGGCCGCATCTTCGAGCACTGGGTCCTGCGTGACGAGGACGCGATACGCCACCAGTTGGGCCTCTAAAAGAACCTTCTGCGTCCGACGGCCGGGTGTTGACCGCCAAACCCAACGGAAGACCCCGCCCGATGGCAGGAGGCGTTCGCAAGCCTCATGGCCGGGTTACGGGTCGGTTCGCCCGGGTCGAACCGAGGCGCCGGATGAAGAAATCGGTGCCTGGACCGCTGTCCAACCTGCCGCACCAGAACTGCTGGACCATAGCCGAACGGCCGGCAACACGACGCCGGACGGCAGCCAACACCCGCTGAGGCAGGGCAAAGCGGTCAACGGTCAGCGGCCCCGGCTCAGCTTGCGAAGCGCGGACGGCTTGTGCACCGCGCACTTGCCGGACTTCTCACTGCGAACCAGGTACTGCGGATCGTCCTTGGACGCGGCCACGTCCCGCCCCGCAGCGGTGGTGCGCTCAGTGATCTTCTGCTCGACCCGCCCCGGCACGCGAACACCGTGGCTGTTCCACTCGACGGCGTCCCCGGCCGAGAACTCCTGATCGTCCTTCGTCATGAGGCCCCCATCCTCGCTCGGCTCAGCCCCGACTACCCGCCCGCCGCGTCGGCAACCGTCCGCGCCACCTGCGGCAAGACGAGCCGACGCCACTCGCCGACACCCCCGCGTCGCTCGATGCCTTTGGTGAGAATCCACCGCAGGTACTAGTCGTGCTCCCAGCCTCGGCCGACGAGCAGCACGGCGGCCTGCGGCCAGGCGGCCCCATGCCCCTCGAACGGATGGGACGGTCCCCAGCAGAGGCATGAGCTGGGCGACGTCATGGCCGTTGGCATAACCGGGGCGCTTGAGGGTGCTTCGCAGTGTGTTGCTGCTTTGGCGGGTTCGTTTGTGGGCGTCTTTGCGGAGTGGGGGTGGGCGGGCGGCGGGTTGGGCCGCCCACCCGGGTGTTACTTCGAGCGTTTCCAGAACGGGCGCTTGGGCGGGTTGATGGTCGTGTCGAGGTTCGTGACGGCCTTCGTCCACAGGTCGTCCGTGGCTGCGGTCGAGGGGCCGGCGCGGTAGGCGCGAAGGGCTGCTGTGAGGTCGGTCAGTGGCTTGGGAGCCTCGTTGCCCAGACGCTGAAGTGTCATCTCTAGGAAGGGCAGCAGGTGGTGAAGGAGGTGGTCGCGGCGTTGTGACTCATCGCCGGTGAAGGTCTTCAGCGTCTCCAGTTCCGCGTTCAGCAGCGTGCGGGTGGTGTTCTGGTCGGCGTCGCCTGGACGTGGGGCTGGTACCTGGGTGCGTCGGCGGTCTGCGTGGTGATCCTGGCCGGGTGTGGCGTTCGGTCTTGCGGGGCGCGGGTCGGGTGTGGAGTTCTGCCTTGTGGGGTCAGAGCTGCGTTTCGGTCGTGATGTTGGCGGGACGTCTCGTGGGGCCGGGGTCGGTGCAGGCGTGGTCGGCGGGTGCGGGTACGGGTGGGATGCGGGTGCTGTGGGCGGGTGCGGTGCGCTGATGGGTGGTCCGGACGGGGGCGCCGGGGAAGGGGATGGCGCGGACGTGGGGTGCGCGTAGGGCGATGGGGCGGATGCGGGCTGGCCGTAGGGGGCCGACGGGCGGGGTGCGGAGCCGGGCGGGGCGGGGGGTGCGCCGTAGGGGACGGGGCGGCCTGGTGCGGGCGGTGGGGCGGTCGCGGGGGACGGCGGTGCGACTCGGGGTGCTGCCATGGGGTGGGCGGGGATCGATCGCGCTCGGCGGTGCAGGTCGGCCGCGTGGGGGTTCTCTACGGGTTGGATCACCTGGTGCGGTCGTGTTCCGGATTCGTTCGCGGTGACCGAGTCGGTGGCGACGAATGCCGTGAAGCGGCACAGCACGTTGAAGCGCAGCGAGACGCGGACGATCTGCTGTTCCAGGTCGGTGGTGCCCTCGATGACGTAGCGGTCTTCCAGGTCGCGCAGGCGCGCGCGGGCCCAGATCGACGTGGCGGCCCGGGACGGGACGACGGCCGGGGTCAGGCGACGTTCCCAGGGCGAGCCGTCGGCGGCGGTTCCGCGCAGGGTCAGGGTGCCGGAAGGGTCGCCCGTGTAGCGGCCCGCGATGACCAGCGCCGCGCCCGGGTAGAGGGCGCCGAGGCGGCGTGGTGTCACCGTGGTCGGATCGATTTCCAGGCCCGCCGGTTGCAGGGTCAGGTCGGTGACGAGTGGGGCGCCGATCCGGTGGTGGACGGACTCCATCGCCTGGTCGAGCCGGTCTTCGGATTCGACCAGTTCGCAGCGTCCGCCGATCGCGAGGCGGTTGAGGAAGCCGGCGTTCACGGCGTGGTCGATCCCGACCGTGTGGACGCGTACGCCCGCCAGGCGTGGCAGCAGGTGGGCGAGGAGCTGGTCCTCATTGGCTATCTGGCCGTCGGTGATGAGGACCAGCACCCGGTCGCGCGCGGTGTCAGTGAGCAGGCCGGCCGCCTCGTTCAGCGGGGTGAGCATCTCGGTTCCGCCGCGTGCGTCCAGGGTCGCCAGGTGCTCCACGGCGCGGAAGCGGTTGCGGTCGGTCGCGGGGGACAGGCCGTGCGGCAGGTCGGGGCGTTCGACCACGGTGTCGAAGGACAGGACGGCGAACCGGTCGTCGGACGTCAGGGTGTCCACGATGCGGGCGGCGGCGCGGCGGGCGCAGACCATCTTCCAGCCCGTCATGCTGCCGGACCGGTCGATCGCCAGGACGACGTCCCGCGGGCGGAGGCGGTGCTCGCCGGACGGTAGGAGGGTCAGGGTGAACGTGCCGCCGTTCGCGCCGTTCGCGCCGTTCGCGCCGTTCGCGCCGTTCGCGCCGTTCGGGCTGACCGTGAGCGCGGTGACCTCGCGGGTGCCGTAGCCGAGGCGCAGGACGAAGTCGCGGTCGAGGTGTTCGCCCGGGTCCAGGCGCAGCGTGGTCCGGCCGTCCGTGGTCTCTTCGGTGACGACGTGCAGGGCCGAGTGGATTTCGGTGAGCGGTAGCGCAGTCGTGTCCACGTCGACCGTGACGGCGAGCCGCACCGGGTTCGGGAAGCCGGGCAGCAGGACGGGCGGGCTGATCCGGGACGCGTCCGGTGCCGCGCCGGTGTCGGGGGCGACGCCTTGGCCGGCCGGGTCGCCGGGCAGGGGCGTTCCGGGGACGTAGCGTTGCGCGACCACGAGCGGGAAGCGGAAGGTGGCGACGCTCTCGGTTCCGCTCGTCTCGTAGGGGAGCGGCTGGTCCAGCGTGAGCCGGACGGTCACCCGTTCGCCCGGCGGGATGTTCCCGACCCGCAGCGTGAAGACGTCGGGCCGGTCCTCCTCGGCGATGGCGGCCCGCTTCCCGGCGGCGATCGCCGCGTCGTACTGCTGCCGGGCCTGGCCGCGTTCGGCGAGGACGCCGTCGACGACCCGGTCCGCGACCTCCATCCGCAGCGCCGTCACGGCCGCTCGGTCGGGCAGCGGGAAGATGTACGTCGCCTCCAGCGGGACGTCGAACGGGTTGCGGAATCCCTGGACGACCTCCACGCCCGCGGTGAGCCCGGTGATCGAGGCGTGGACGTCCACCCGGTCGAGCGGCAGGTTGCCCCGTTCGGTGGACAGGGCGCCGAGGCCGCCGTCGGGGGACGACTCGGCGGCGGGCAGCGGGACGATGCGCACGGTCACTGGGTACTCCCGGCGGGATGGTCGGACGTGCTGGGTTCGGGGAGCAGGCCGCGCCGGCGCAGCTCCTGGAGGAGGGGACCGGCCGCTGCGCGCAGGGCGTCGAGGTCCTCGGCGTCGAGGTCCTCGACCTCCAGCAGGACGGTGAGGCCGGGGACGAGCCGGACGCCGCGCACCAGCGCGGGCGAGGTGTCGAGCGTCGCCGGGACGCCGAAGGAGATGTCGGGCCGCGCGGCCCAGAACCGTTCCCGTTCGGCCGGCGGCGCGTCCGGTTCCGCGTCGGCGGCGGCACCCGCGACGCGTTCCAGCGTCGCGTCGGTCGCGCCGGCGAGTTCGAGCTGGATCTCGGCGATCGTGCGGCCCTGGGCCTGGCGGCGCTTGACCGCCAGCAACTGCAGGAGATGGCGGCGCCCGTAGAGCGCGACGCGCCCCCGGCGCCCGAGCGGGGGGTCGAGCAGCCCGATCGTCGTGTACCAGCGGATGAGCCGCTCGTTCGGCAGGTCGCGCACCCGGCCGTTGACCTGCTCGGACGCGCTCGCGGCGAGTTTCGCCGCCGCGTGGTCCGCCAGCTCGCGGATCGTCCAGGTCTCGTCCATGGCCCCAACGATGACACTGTCACGATGACACTGTCAAATTGATCTTGGTCCCGGCGGGGCGCGCGTAATGGTTAACGCCGATTCCCGTAAAGCGCCCTGCATCCCGCGGACCAGGCTTTACCTTTCCCCTCATGGACGACCATCTCCTGGTCGAGGCCCTGCGCACGCACGAGCCCGACGCGCCCGCGGCGGTGTACGAGGCGTACGGCGAAGCGCTCTACTCGTACTGCCGGTCGCGGCTGGGAGACGACGGGGCCGCGGCGGTCGCGGTCCGCGACGCGCTGATCGTCGCCGACACCCATGTGTGGCGGTTGCGGGAGCCCGCGCGGTTCCGTCCCTGGCTGTACGCGCTGGCCGCCGTCGAGTGCGCCCGCGCGACCCCCGTCCCGCCCGAGCCGCGCGACGACGGCGAGCCGGGGCCGCGCCGCGCCGCGCGCCGGGCGGTGGCCGCGCTGTCGGCCGAGGCGCGCGACGTGCTGGCGCTCCGGTACGTCCACGGCATCGAGCCCGCCGACCTCGCGGCGGTCACCGGCGGCGCCGACGGCGGTTTGGAGCGTGCCCACCGGGCGCTGGAGGCCGTGCTGACGGCCGAGATCCTCGCCGAGACGCCCTGTCCCGACCGTGACAGTGTCACGCCGGAGAGGCCGGGCAAGTATCTCCAGCACGTCCGCGACTGCGCGGTCTGCTCGCCGCGCGCCCCGCGGACGGTCGCCGCCGCGAAGGTGTTCGCGGCGCTGCCGAGGCAGCAGGTGCCGCGCACCCTGCGCCCGGAGGTCATCGCCTGCTTCCGCGACCCCGAGATGGTCGGCCGCAGGCTGTTCGTCGCGGGCCGCGTCGCCGAGTTCGGCCAAGACGGCTTCCCCGGCCCGTCCCGGCGCCCGTCCGGACGCGGCGGCCGGCGCGCGTTCGCCCTCGTGGCCGCCGCGACGGCCCTGACGGCGGTCGCGGGCGGGGCGTCGCTGCTGTGGGGCGGCGGAAGCGGCGCGACGTCCGGGGTGGCGCGCAGCCCGGCGGCGGACGAGCGCACCGAGTTTCCGCCGGCGAGCCCGCGCGTCAAGGTCGGGGAACCGGTGCGGAGCCCGCGGACGTCCGCCGCGCCGAGCGCGCTGCCGGTCTCCGCGACGGTCGGCCAGGGGGCGCAGACGACGCTGAGCATGCCGCCCGGACGGTCCGAGCCCGCGCCGACCCGTTCGCGTCCGCCGCGCCGCTCCACGCCGTCCGGCGGCCCGGTGGGGAACCGGCCGGAACCGCCTCCCGAGGACCCGCCGCTGCCGACGCCGCCGGCGAGCGCCGAGCCGAGCGCGTCAGAGTCCCCGCCGGCGTCGACGGCGCCGCAGCGCTCGGCGGGCTGAAACGGCGGCGGGTCCCGCCGCGCCGGGGCGCTGCGGGACCCACGGCTGCCCGGGAGCGGTCGGACGGCTCAGTGCCCGCCCTGGTCCGCCCAGCGCTTGCGGGACTTCTCGATCTCCTGCTCGGCCTCGACCCGTCCGGTCCAGCTCGCGCCCTCGACGGACTTGCCGGGCTCCAGGTCCTTGTAGACCTCGAAGAAGTGCTGGATCTCCAGCCGGTCGAACTCGGCGACGTGGTGGATGTCGCGCAGGTGCTCCATGCGCGGGTCGGTCGCCGGGACGCACAGGACCTTGTCGTCGCCGCCCGCCTCGTCGGTCATCCGGAACATGCCGACGGTGCGGCAGCGGATGAGGCAGCCGGGGAAGGTCGGCTCCTGGAGGATGACCAGGGCGTCGAGCGGGTCGCCGTCCTCGCCGAGGGTGTCCTCGATGAAGCCGTAGTCGGCCGGGTACTGGGTCGAGGTGAAGAGCATCCGGTCGAGGCGGATGCGACCGGTCTCGTGGTCCACCTCGTACTTGTTCCGCTGGCCCTTCGGAATCTCAATGGTGACGTCGAAATCCACGGTGTCCTCCGCTCCCTGCTGGCTCGCAGTGAATAGTCTTCCAGGAGTCTGTGCGCGCGGGGCCGGTCACCTGGACGGGGGTCCCCGGTGACACGGCGGGCATCGCGGCCGAACGCCGCCGCTCCTGATACAAGGATGTCGCACGTTGGCGGGTGCCGAGCAGGAGAGGGGGGTGCAGGCGTCGATGCGGACCCGCACCCTTGCGTTGGCCACATTGTCCCTGCTGAATCTCTTCAGTGTGGGCGCGGGGGTCGCAGTGGCCGATTTCACACCCGGACGCAAGCTCGCACCGCGTCCGCCCGCCGTCGCGGAGCGGCTCGTCGCGGCGACGTCCGGGACGATCGGGGCCGCCGACACCGCCGCCGCGCGGATGCCGGACGGCGCGACGCTCACCGGCCGCCTCAACGGGGTGCTCGGCACGACGAAGACACCGATCAAGGCCGTTGTCATCGACGCCGCCACGGGACGGGAGCTGTTCGCCAAGGACGCCGACAGTCCCGCGACTCCCGCGTCCACAACGAAGATCGTGACAACGACCGCCGCCCTTGCGTCCGCAGGCCCGTCCCACCGCATCACCACGCGTGCCGTGCGCGGCGACGGTGACAGTGTCGTCCTGGTAGGTGGCGGCGACCCCACACTGACCGTCCGGCCCCCCGCGCCTGACGCCGGGCACCCGCCCTACGCGTCGCTCACCGATCTCGCCGCGCAGACGGCCACCGCGCTGAAGGCGCAGGGCCTCACACGCGTCCGCGTTGATTACGACGCCACCGCCTACCAGGGTCCGCGCACCGCGTACGGGTGGAAGCCGAACTACCTGCCGGACGGCGAAGTCGCCCCCGTCAGCGCCCTGACCGTGGACGAAGGCCGCGTCGCGCCCGGTGAGCGCGCCCGCGTCCAGGACCCGCCCGCCGCCGCTGCCGCCCAGTTCGCGACGCTGCTCAAGCGCGCCGGGATCGCTGCGGTCGCGGGCCGTCCGGCGCGGGCCGCCGCGACCGCGCCGAAGCTCGGGGCGGTGCAGTCCCCGCCGCTGTCGGCGCTGATCGAGCACCTGCTGACCGAGAGCGACAACGACGTGGCCGAGGCCGTCGCCCGCCAGGTCGCGATCAGCCGCGGGGCGCCCGGGTCGTTCACCGGCGCCGCCGCGGCCGTCCGGCAGGTCCTCGCGGGGCTCGGCGTCGCGGACGGCGTCGAGGTCAACGACGGCAGCGGCCTGTCGGCGGCGAACCGCATCACCCCGCACGCCCTGGCCCGTATCGCGGCGCTCGCGTCCTCACCGGAGCATCCCGAACTGCGCTCCGTCATTACGGGGATGCCCGTCGCCGGGTTCTCGGGCACGCTCAGTCCGCCCCGCTACACGACCGGGCAGAGCCTGGCCGGTGCGGGATACGTCCACGCGAAGACGGGCACGCTCGCGGGCGTCAGCACCCTCGCCGGAATAACCGCCGACGCCGACGGGCGGCTGCTGGCGTTCGCGTTCATGGCGGGGGACGGTACGGCGCCGGTCGATCCGAGCGTGCTGGACCGTCTCGCCGCGACCGTCGCGGCCTGCGGCTGCTGACCGGGGACCGCTCGCCGGGTGTGGCGCCCCTCCCACGGGAGATAACTCAGGCGGTTGTTCGTTGAGCGACCGAACAGGGGCGCAGTGGCGCCGCGGCCGAGACGTACGGTGGTGTTCATGAGCGCCTCAATGATCGACTGGAACACGGCGGTCCAGGCGGGCACCCGGCTCGTCCGCCCGGGTCCGCAGGTCAGCAATGCCGAGGCCCGCGAAGTGGTGGCGGAACTGCGCGACCTGTCGGCCGTCGCGCACGGCCACGTCCGCGAGTTCACCGGGATGGCGAGCGACCCCGATCCGGCGCCCGCGACCGTCGTGGACCGTCCCGGCTGGATCCGCGCGAACGTCGACGGGTTCCGTGTGGTGCTCGAACCGCTCATGGAGCGCATGCAGGAGCGGCGCGGCTCCGGGATCCTCAGCGGCGGCCCCGGCGGCGTCATGGTGCAGGCGGTCGGGTCGCGCGTCACCGGCCTCCAGGTCGGCGGGCTGCTCGCGTACATGGCCTCCCGCGTACTCGGACAGTACGAGCTGTTCCTACCGCCGGACCCGTCCGGCAGGGCGCCGACGGGACGACTAACGCTCGTCGCACCGAACATCGTCCACGTGGAACGGGACCTCGAAGTCGATCCGCACGACTTCCGCCTGTGGGTGTGCCTGCACGAAGAGACGCACCGCGCACAGTTCACCGGCGTCCCGTGGCTGCGCGAATACGTGCAGGACCAGATGACCGAGTTCCTGCTCGCGTCCGACCTCGACCCCGGCGCCATGCTCGACCGCATCCGCGACGCCGCCGACGTCGTGGCCGACGCCATCCGGGGCGGTGAGGGCAACCTCATCGACGCCATCCAGTCGCCCGAGCAGCGCGCGATCCTCGACCGGCTCACCGCCGTCATGACGCTCGCCGAAGGGCACGGCGACTACGTGATGGACGCCGTCGGGCCCGAGGTCGTCCCGACCGTCCAGCAGATCCGCGCCCGCTTCCAGGGCCGCCGCGACGGCGGCTCCCGGCTGGACCGGACGATCCGCCGCCTGCTCGGCCTCGACCTCAAGATGAAGCAGTACGCCGAGGGCGCCGCGTTCGTGCGCGCGGTCGTCGGCAAGGTCGGCATGGACGGGTTCAACGCCGTCTGGCGCTCGCCCGAGACGCTCCCGACGCACGCCGAGATCGCCGCGCCCGACCGGTGGATCGAACGCGTCCTCGGCCCGCGCGCGATCGAGCCCGCGCCGGAGCCGACGGACGTCCCGGATGGGTCCTGACCCGGCGGTCGCGGCCGTCCGCAGGGCGGTGCGCGCGGCGCTCGCCGGCCTGCCCGCGGACGTCCCGGTGCTCGCCGCGTGCAGCGGCGGCGCCGACTCCCTCGCGCTCGCCGGGGCGCTGGCGTTCGAGGCGCGGCGCGCGGGGCGCCCGGCGGGCGGCGTGACGGTCGACCACGGCCTCCAGGACGGCTCGGCGGACCGCGCGGCGGGCGTCGTCAAGGTCCTCGCCGGGCTCGGGCTGGCGCCCGCCGAGAGCGTCTCCGTGGCCGTCGGGGCCGAGGGCGGCCCGGAGAACGCCGCCCGCAACGCCCGCTATGCCGGGATCGACACGGTCGCCGGACGGCACGGCGCCGTCGTCCTGCTCGGCCACACCCGAGACGACCAGGCCGAGACCGTCCTGCTGGGGCTCGCACGCGGTTCGGGGGCCCGCTCCCTCGCCGGGATGCCGCCCGCGTTCGCACGCGGCACCGTGCGGTACCTGCGGCCACTGTTGGACATCGACCGTCCCACCACCCGGCGTGCGTGCGTGGCGATGGACCTCGATCCGTGGGACGACCCTCACAACGACGACCGTTCGTACACGCGCGTCCGCGTCCGGCACGACGCGCTCCCCGCGCTGGAAAGCGCCCTCGGACCGGGCATCGCCGAAGCTCTCGCCCGCACCGCGCGCCAGCTCCGCGACGACGCCGACCACCTCGACGCCCTCGCCGCCGCCGCGCTGCGCGAGCACGGGACGTCCGTCGACGCCCTGGCCCGGCTGCCCCGCGCCGTCCGCACCCGCGTCCTGCGGGACGCGATGATCCGCGCCGGCTGCCCACCGGGTACGCTCGCGGCGGTCCATGTCGACGCCGTGGAACGCCTGGTCACGGCCTGGCACGGGCAGGACCGCGTGGACCTGCCCGGCGGGGTCCGGGCGCTGCGGCGCCACGGTGTGCTGGAATTCCGGACGGGATGATCCCGTCCTCCCCGGGCGCGTTCCCCTGGCGCGCCCGTCTCCCGGGAAGGTGGGGTAGTGGACGAGAAGGACCTGGGTTCCGACCTGGCGAAGGTGCTGATCCCCGAGGACCGGCTCCAGGCCAAGGTCCGCGAGCTGGCGGCGCAGATCGACGCCGACTACGCGGGCAAGGACCTCCTGCTCGTCGGCGTGCTCAAGGGCGCGGCGATGGTCATGGCGGACCTGGCGCGGGCGCTGCACAGCCCGGCGCGCATGGACTGGATGGCGGTGTCGTCGTACGGGTCGGGCACCAAGTCGTCCGGCGTCGTCCGGATCCTCAAGGACCTCGACACCGACATCAGCGGCCGGAACGTCCTCATCGTGGAGGACATCATCGACTCCGGCCTCACGCTGTCCTGGCTGGCCAGCAACCTGCGGTCGCGCGGCCCGGCGTCGCTGGAGATCTGCGCGCTGCTGCGCAAGCCCGAGGCGGTCCGCACGGAGATCGACTGCCGCTACCTCGGGTTCGACATCCCCAACGAGTTCGTCGTCGGCTACGGGCTCGACTACGACGAGAAGTACCGCAACCTCCCGTTCGTCGGGACGCTCGCGCCGCACGTCTACGGCGGGACGGCCGGCTGAACCGCCGCGTTCGCCCAGCGCGAACCCGTCCCGTCGGCGCGCGAACCGGGCACAGGGAACAACAGGTCACCACGGATCGTTGCAAAGGTGGCCGATGGGTATATCCAACGGATCAGCGGACGGGCGCTGGCTGCGTCCTCTGTAGAAGGCGGTGTACCGTCGATATCCCGGGACGGCCCGGAAGCCACGCCGGAACCGGCAGGGAGCCGGACCGGGTTCGCGGCGTTCCCGACCCCGCTCGACGGGTGAGGGACGCGACACACACGTTGGTCAGGAGGGACGGACCCCGTCAGGGGTGACCGGATACATGGACGTGAAGCGCTATTTTCGCGGGCCGCTGCTGTGGATCCTGCTGTTCGGCCTCATGGTCGCCCTCGTCATGTGGAGCGTCAATCCGGGTCGTTCGTACAGCCAGACCGACACCTCCAAGGTCGTCCAGGAGATCAACGCGGGTCAGGTGCACTCCGCCAAGGTCGTGGACAAGGACCAGAAGATCGAGGTGACGCTCAACAACGCCGACAAGACGCGTCAGCAGGCGTCGTGGGTCGACGGGCAGGGCGTCCAGCTCCAGCAGCAGCTCCAGCAGCAGTACAACCAGGGCAAGCTCCCCGGCGGTTACAACGTCGAGGTCCCCAAGCAGAGCGTCTTCATGAGCCTGCTGTTCAGCCTCCTTCCGATCGTCGTCATCGTGCTGATCTTCCTGTTCATCATGAATCAGATGCAGGGCGGCGGCTCGCGGGTGATGAACTTCGGGAAGTCCAAGGCGAAACTGATCACCAAGGACACCCCGAAGACCACGTTCGCGGACGTCGCGGGCGCGGACGAGGCGCTGGAGGAACTGGAGGAGATCAAGGACTTCCTGCAGAACCCGGCCAAGTTCCAGGCGATCGGCGCCAAGATCCCGAAGGGCGTGCTGCTGTTCGGCCCGCCCGGAACCGGCAAGACGCTGCTCGCCCGCGCGGTCGCGGGCGAGGCGGGCGTGCCGTTCTACTCGATCTCCGGCTCGGACTTCGTGGAGATGTTCGTCGGCGTCGGCGCGTCCCGCGTCCGCGACCTGTTCGAGCAGGCCAAGGCCAACGCGCCCTCGATCATCTTCATCGACGAGATCGACGCCGTCGGCCGGCACCGCGGCGCGGGCCTCGGCGGCGGGCACGACGAGCGCGAGCAGACGCTGAACCAGCTCCTGGTCGAGATGGACGGGTTCGACGTCAAGGGCGGCGTGATCCTCATCGCGGCGACCAACCGTCCCGACATCCTCGACCCGGCGCTGCTGCGGCCCGGCCGGTTCGACCGGCAGGTCACGGTGGACCGCCCCGACCTGGAGGGACGCAAGGGCATCCTGCGCGTCCACGGCCGCGGCAAGCCGTTCGGCCCCGACGTCGACCTTGACGTCATCGCGCGCCGCACCCCCGGCTTCACCGGCGCGGACCTCGCCAACGTCATCAACGAGGCGGCGCTGCTCACCGCCCGGTTCGATCGCAAGCTGATCGACATGGAGACGCTGGAAGAGTCGATCGACCGCGTCATGGCCGGGCCGGAGCGCAAGACCCGCGTCATGTCGGAGAAGGAAAAGAAGATCATCGCCTACCACGAGGGCGGACACGCGCTCGTGGCGCACGCGCTGCCGAACTCCGACCCGGTGCACAAGGTGACGATCCTGCCGCGCGGACGTGCCCTCGGGTACACGATGACCCTCCCGATGGAGGACAAGTTCCTCACCACGCGGTCGGAGATGGCCGACCAGCTCGCCATGCTGCTCGGCGGGCGCACCGCCGAGGAACTGGTGTTCCACGAGCCGACGACCGGCGCGGCCAACGACATCGAGAAGGCCACGTCGATCGCCCGGAACATGGTCACCGAGTACGGCATGAGCGAGCGGCTCGGCGCCCGCAAGTTCGGCACCGGGCAGGGCGAGGTGTTCCTCGGCCGTGAGATGGGTCACGAACGCGACTACTCCGAGGACATCGCGTCCGCGATCGACGACGAGGTCCGCCGCCTCATCGAGTCGGCGCACGACACCGCCTGGGAGATCCTGGTCGAGTACCGGGACGTCCTGGACGACCTGGTCGTCAACCTGATGGAGAAGGAGACCCTCTCCAAGGAGATGGTGCTGGAGATCTTCGCGCCGATCAACAAGCGGCCGCACCAGAACTCCTACACCGGCTACGGCAAGCGGCTCCCGTCCGACCGTCCCCCCGTGCTGACGGCCAAGGAGATGGCGCTCCTCGGCCCGCAGGACGTCCCCGGTCTCAGCAAGAACAACGGGCAGGCCGCGGGCGACGGGGAGCCCGCGGGCGAGCCGTCCTCCGGCGAGAGCTGATCCTGTTGACGAACGAGTACGACGCACCGTCCGCGGCGGAGGGGCTCGACGCCTCCGCCGCGGACGGCGTTCGCCCCCCGGCGGTCGACCACGCCCGCATCGAGCGCGCCGTCCGCGAGATCCTGCTGGCGATCGGCGAGGACCCCGAGCGCGACGGCCTGCGCGACACCCCCGCCCGCGTCGCCCGCGCCTACGCCGAGCAGTTCGCGGGCCTGCGCCAGGCGCCCGAGGACGTGCTGAACAAGGTCTTCGAGGCCGACCACGACGAAATGGTCCTGGTCAAGGACATCGAGCTTTATTCCGTCTGCGAACACCACCTGGTGCCGTTCCACGGAATGGCGCACGTGGGTTACACGCCGAACAAGAGCGGCCAGGTCACCGGTCTTTCCAAACTGGCGCGGCTGGTGGACGTCTACGCCCGGCGCCCGCAGGTGCAGGAGCGCCTGACCAGCCAGGTCGCGGACGCCGTCATGCGCATCCTGGAACCGCGCGGCGTCATCGTCGTCATCGAGGCCGAGCATTTGTGCATGACGATGCGGGGCGTGCGCAAACCCGGGGCGCGGACCGTCACCTCGGCCGTCCGGGGCGATTTCCGCGACCACGCCGAGACGCGTGCCGAGGCGATGAGCCTGATCCTCGGGCGATGACCGGTCCGGTGGTCGCGCGGTGAGGCAATAGGCTGGATGACATGACCAGTGCCGTTGTTCCCGGGATGCCCGAGCCGGGGCGATGTCTCGTGATGGGCGTGGTCAACGTGACGCCCGATTCGTTCTCCGACGGCGGGGCCTGGTTCGACCACGACAAGGCGGTCGGGCACGGGCTCGACCTCGTCGCCGAGGGCGCGGACATCGTGGACGTCGGCGGCGAGTCCACCCGGCCCGGCGCGCAGCGCGTGTCGCTGGAGGAGGAGCTGCGGCGGGTCGTCCCGGTCGTGGCGGCGCTGTCCGGCGAGGGCGTCCCGGTCAGCGTGGACACGATGCGGGCCGAGGTCGCGGAGGCGGCGGTGACGGCCGGGGCGCGGCTCGTCAACGACGTCAGCGGCGGGCTCGCCGATCCCGCGATGGCCCGCGTGGTGGCGGCGGCGCGCGTCCCCTACGTGGTGATGCACTGGCGCGGCCACAGCCACGACATGTACACGCGCGCCGTCTACGGCGACGTCGTCCGCGAGGTGCGCGACGAACTGCTGGAGCGTGTGGACGCGCTGCTCGCCGAGGGCGTGGACCCGTCGATGATCGTGCTGGACCCCGGGCTCGGGTTCGCCAAGCAGCCCACGACGCTCGACAACTGGGCGCTGGTCGCCCGGCTGGACGAGCTGACCGCGACCGGGCACCCGGTGCTGGTCGGGGCGTCCCGCAAGCGGTTCCTCGGCAAGCTGCTGGCCGGTCCGGACGGCACCCCGCGCCCGTTCGCGGGCAGCGACGACGCGACCACGGCCGTCACCGCGCTCGCGGCGGCGGCGGGCGCCTGGTGCGTGCGCGTCCACCGGGTCGCGCCCAACGCCGACGCGGTGCGGATCGCGGCGGCCGTCCGGGCCGCGGCGGCCCGCGAGGAGGGGGACGCGCGTGGCTGACGGTCCGCAGGAGGCCAACGCCGAGTACTACGCGGCGTTCGAGGCGGGCGACCTCGACCGGATGGGCGACGTGTGGGCCGACGGCGCGTTCGCCGACGGCGTGAGCTGCGTGCACCCCGGCTGGCCGATGCTGCGGGGCCGCGACGAGGTGCTGCGGTCCTGGGCGCTGATCATGGCGAACACGACGTACATCCAGTTCGTCCTGACCGATGCGACCTGCGACGTCTACGGCGACCACGCGGTCGTGACCTGCAAGGAGAACACGCTGACCGCCGACGAGGAGGACTCGGGCGGCACCGGGTTCCTCGCCGGCGGAAGCATCGTCGCGACGAACGTGTTCGTACGGACGGACGGACGATGGCGCCTGCTCGTCCACCACGGATCCCCGATTCTCGGCACCCCGGAGGACGAGTGAGCGACCGCATCGAGCTGCGCGGGCTCCGCGTGCGCGGACGGCACGGCGTGCTGCCCGCCGAGCGCGAGCTGGGCCAGGAGTTCGTGGTGGACGTGTCGCTGGCGCTCGACACCCGTCCCGCCGCCGCCACCGACGACCTGTCGCGCACTGTCGACTACGGGACCCTCGCGGGACGGCTCGTCGCGGCCGTCCAGGAGGACCCGGTCGACCTTCTGGAGACGCTGGCGGAACGGCTCGCGGGGATCTGCCTGGCGGACCCGGTGGTGACGGAGGCGGAGGTCACCGTCCACAAGCCGAGCGCCCCCGTGCCGCATCCCTTCACGGACGTCGCCGTGAGGATCACCAGGAGCCGCCCATGACCGCGCCCGCCCGGCAGCGCGTCGTCCTGTCCCTCGGCAGCAACCTCGGCGACCGCCTGGACAACCTCCAGGAAGCCCTGGACGCGCTGTTCGACGCCCCGGGGCTGGAACTCGCCGCGCTCTCCCCGGTGTACGAGACCGCCCCGTTCGCCCCGCCCGGCGCGGCGCTGCCCGAGCAGGGCGACTACCTGAACCTCGTCGTCCTCGCCGACACCCGGCTGACGCCCGAGACGCTGCTGGAGCGGGCGCAGAGCATCGAGACCTCGCTGCGCCGCGTCCGGGAGGTGCGGTGGGGGCCGCGCACCCTGGACATCGACATCGTGGCGTTCGGCGACGTCACGTCCGGCGACCCCCGGCTGACGCTGCCGCATCCGCGCGCCCACGAGCGCGCGTTCGTGCTGGTGCCGTGGGCCGACGTGGACCCGGACGGACGGCTCGCCGGGCACGGCCGCGTCGCGGACCTCGCCGCGTCCGCCGGGGGCGGGGTCGCCCGCCGCGACGACCTGACCCTCCAGACGCCTGCATGAAGCCGACACGTCCGCTCTTCCTCGCCGGCCTGGTCCTCGTCGTCGGAGTGATCACCTGGGCGCTGGTGAGCAGTTCCTACACGACGCTCCCGCCGCTGCCGTGGACGGCCGTCCCGACACTGCTGCTGCTCGCGCTCGGCGAGGGCTTCACGGGCTGGAACATCCTGCGCCGGATCCGCCGCAAGAAGGGCACGCGGCCGGTGGAACCGCTGGTCGTGGCGCGGATGGCGGCGCTCGCCAAGGCCAGCGCGCACGCCGCGGCCGTGCTCGCGGGGATCTTCGGCGGGTTCGCGATCGTCCTCGCCGACTCCCTGGACAAGCCGACGCCCCGGCACGACTTCTCCGTCGGCGCCGGGACGGGCCTGGCCGCGCTCGTGCTGGCCGGCGCCGCGTACTTCCTGGAGTACGCGTGCCGCGTGCCGAAGGACCCCGACGAGGAACGCCGCGGCCACGGGGCGTCCCGGGCCTGACGGCTCAGCCCGCGGCGGCGCCGGACCGGGCGGGGGACAGGCCGTCCAGGACGAGCGCGACGAGCTTGTCGCGGCGGTCGGACGCGCCGTCGAACGCCTGCTCCCCGGCCCACGCGGCGCCGTGCAGGAGCGCGAGGAACTCGGCGGTGTCGACGTCGGCGCGCACCCGGCCCGCCTCCTGCTCGCGCTCCAGCAGCGCCGCGCCGGTGCGGCGCATGGCCGTGCACGACGCGTGCAGATCGGACGTCTCGTCCTGGAGCGTCCCCATCAGCGCGCCGGTGAGCCCGCGGTAGGTGGTCGTCATCTCGGCGAGCGACCGCGACCAGTCGAGCAGGACGGGCCGTTCCGGCGGTTCGCGCAGCAGTTCGCGGCCGTGCTCGGTGAGCGCGTCGAACCGGTCCCGCAGGACGGCCTCCAGGAGCGAGTCGCGCGCGGGGAAGTGCCGGTAGAGCGTGCCGATGCCGACTCCGGCGCGGCGTGCGACGTCCTCCAGGGACGTGTCGATGCCGTGCTCGTCGAAGGCGGCGCGGGCCTCCTTGAGCAGCCGTTCGTAGTTGCGCCGTGCGTCGGCGCGCCGGAAGCGGGGCGCCGGGGAGCCGTTCAGCCTTCCTCCCGAGGTTGCGAAGCGGAGCCTGCCTCCTTTACTGTAGCGGACAGATTCGGAGGCTGCCTCCGAATGTCCGGAAGGAGGCGTGATGTCCATCGAGGACTACCGGCGCAGACTCGGTTCGTACGGCGTGTGGATCACTCCGCAGGCGCTCCTGGCCACACCGGTCGGCGTGCAGCGCGAGCAGTTCGCGCGGATCGAGAAGCTCGGCTACGGCTCGCTGTGGAGCGGGGAGCCGCCGGCCGGAGCGCCGCCGGGCCGCGAGGCGTTCGCGCAGCACGGGCTGATGCTCGCGTCTACCGAACGGATCGTCGTCGGGACGGGCATCGCCAACATCACGTCCCGCGTGCCCGTTGCCATGCACACGGCGGCGGCGACGCTTGCCGAAATGCATCCGGGGCGGTTCATCCTGGGGCTCGGCGGGGCAGGGCCGGACCGTCCGCTGACCCGGCTCGCCGAATACCTCGACGCGCTGGACGAGGTGGCCGA
This sequence comes from Actinomadura rubteroloni, assembly GCF_002911665.1. Classification (NCBI taxonomy): domain Bacteria; kingdom Bacillati; phylum Actinomycetota; class Actinomycetes; order Streptosporangiales; family Thermomonosporaceae; genus Actinomadura; species Actinomadura rubteroloni. The sequence goes on along the minus strand of NZ_MTBP01000001.1, from coordinate 158,453 downwards.
GACCGCGCTGCCGAACGTCGAGTACCCGCGCGTCCTCGCGGCGCTCGGGCCGAAGGCGAACCGGCTCGCGGCCGAACGCGCGCAGGGCGCCCATCCGTTCCTGCAGCCCGTCCGGCACACCGAGGTCGCCCGGGACCTGCTCGGCCCCGAGCCGCTGCTGATCCCGCAGCAGATGGTGGCGCTGGAGACCGACCCGGACAAGGCCCGCGATCCGCTGCGCCGTCTCATGAAGGGCATGCCGGAGGGGCCGTACGAGCGCAACTACCGGCGGCTCGGCTTCGGCGACGAGGACCTCGGCGAGGCGCGCAGCGACCGGATCCTGGACGCCACGCTCGCCTGGGGCGACGAGGCCGCGGTCGCCGAGCGGCTGCGCGCCCATCTGGACGCCGGGGCCGACCACGTGTTGCTGACGCCGCGCGCGCCCGACCTGACGTCCCTGGTGGACCGGCTCGAACGGCTGGCGCCGCTGCTGACGGCCTGATCCTTACTTGTCGATGTCGCCGACGACGAAGAACATCGACCCGAGGATCGCGACCATGTCGGCGACGAGCGTGCCCGGCAGCATCTCGGCGAGCACCTGGATGTTGTTGTAGGACGCCGAGCGCAGCTTCAGGCGCCACGGCGTCTTCTCCCCGCGCGAGACGAGGTAGTAGCCGTTCAGGCCGAGCGGGTTCTCGGTCCAGGCGTAGGTGTGCCCCTCGGGCACCTTGAGCACCTTCGGGAGGCGCTGGTTGATCGGTCCGGGCGGCAGTTCGGCGAGGCGGTCGAGGCAGGCGTCGGCCAGGTCCAGCGAGGCGTAGACCTGGTCGAGCAGGCACTCGAACCGGGCCAGGCAGTCGCCTTCCGTGCGGGTCACGACGGGGACGTCGAGTTCGCCGTAGGCGAGGTAGGGCTCGTCGCGGCGCAGGTCGAAGTCCACGCCGGACGCGCGGGCGATCGGCCCCGACACCCCGTACTGGAGGATCTGGTCGCGGGTGAGGACGCCGACCCCCCGGGTGCGGGCGCGGAAGATTTCGTTGCCCATGATGAGGTCGCCGATGTCGCTCATCCGGGCGCGAACGTCGGTGACCGCCTGGCGTGCCCGTCCCGTCCAGCCCGCGGGCAGTTCCTCCTTGAGGCCGCCGACGCGGTTGAACATGTAGTGCATCCGGCCGCCGGAGACCTCCTCCATGACCGCCTGGAGCGCCTCCCGCTCCCGGAACGCGTAGAAGATCGGGGTGATCGCACCGACCTCCAGGGGATAGGACCCGAGGAACATCAGATGGTTGAGGACGCGGTTCAGCTCGGCCAGCAGCGTCCGGACCCACGTCGCCCGCTCGGGCACCTCCATCCCGAGCATCCGCTCCACCGCGAGCACGACGCCGAGTTCGCTGGAGAACGCCGACAGCCAGTCGTGCCGGTTGGCCAGCACGATGATCTGGCGGAAGTCGCGGGCCTCGAACAGCTTCTCCGCGCCCCGGTGCATGTAGCCGACGATCGGCTCGGCGCCGCTGATCCGTTCGCCGTCGAGCGTGAGCTTGAGCCGCAGAACCCCGTGCGTGGACGGGTGCTGCGGACCGATGTTGAGGACCATGTCCTCGGTCGCCAGCCCGCCGGGCGTCCCGTCCGACGGCAGCTCGCGGGCGCCCGCGCCGATACCAACGATGCGTTCCGTCGTCATGGTCGAGACCTCATCGCACACCTCACCGCCTGGGCTTTCCGGATCAGCGCCCATCGTCGCATGGCGAGCCGAGCCGGTTTTCCGGTTGACTAGGGGGCAATGAACGCAACCCACGGCGAACCACCACAAGTCCCGGCGACGGCCGCGCAGGGGACGGTACCGCACGCCCCGCCGCCGTCCGCCGCCGACTCGGCCTTCGCGCCCGGCGACGGACGGACCTGGGCGCGCGTCTCCCGGCGGCACACGCTGGCGCGGGGGCTGGCGGCGACCCTCTGGGCGCTTCCGTGCGCCCTCGGCGGCGGGCTGGTCGGCTGGCGCAACGGCGGCGTGCCCGGCGCGGTGGTGGTCGTCTCCCTCGTGGTCGTGGCGCTGGCCGTGACGTGGATCGTGGCGGAACTCACCAGCCGGTCCTACGGCTACGCCGAGCGCGACGACGACCTGATCCTGACCTCCGGGGTGTTCGTCCGGCGGCTCGTCGTCGTGCCGTACGCGCGGATGGAGTTCGTGGACGTGACGTCCGGGCTCGTCGATCGCTGGCTGGGGCTCGCGACCGTCCGGCTGCACACCGCCGCCGCCGCGACCGACGCCCGCATCCCGTCGCTGCCGGTGCGGGAGGCGGGCGAACTGCGCGACCGCCTGGCGCACCGCGGCGAACAGCGGAGCACGCCGTGACCCACGACCCCCGCCCCGGCGACCCGCGACCGGACCGTCCCGTCCAAGACACCCCGGCCCCCGGCCACGCCGCGCCCGACACGACCGCACCGGTCGACGGCCCGCGGGCCGAGCCCGTCCCGCCCGGCCAGGTTCCTTCGGGCTGGCAGCCTCCGAGCCAGTCGGCGCTCGGCCAGAGCGGGCCGGGCCAGCTCTCGCCGGGCTGGCAGCAGCCAGGTCCGCCCGTTCCGGGCCAGGGTGCGCCAGGCGCGTCCGGGTATCTCGCGCACGGGGGCGGAGTGCCGGGTGCGTCGGGGCAGTCTGCTGGTCGGTATCCGCCGGGGCAGGGTGGGTCCGGGGCTTATGCGCCGCCTGGAGCGGGGAACGGGGTTCCGGGACGGCCTCCCCAGGCGCCGGGGTATCCCGCGCCGTATGCGGGGCGTTCGGTGCCGCCGCAGTCGTACGGGCGGCCTCCGTACGGTCCGCAGGCGGGGCGTCCCGGGCTGCCGTATCCGCCGGTGCCGCCGCCCGTCGGTCCGGACGGTCGGCCGTTCCGCGCGGGACCGCCCGCGTATCGGCCGTACGCGCCGCTGTTCCAGCCGCCGGCGTACGGCCCGCCGCCGCAGTACTACATGCCGGGTCCGCCGCCGCGTCCGCCCGTTCGGTTCTCGGAGGGAACGCATCGGCTGCACTGGGCCACCGCGCCGTTGCGCGCGTTCGCCATCCTCATCGTGTACTTCGTCCTGCTGGGGATGCCGCTGCTGCTGACGCGGAGCGACGGCGGCGCGGCCGTGAACCTCCTCCGGTTCACGCTGGTGACGGTGCCGTTCGTGGTCGTCGCCGTCGCGGCGGGCATCTGGGGCTGGCTGTCGGTGCGGTTCCGCGTCGAGGGCGACGACCTCGTGGTCGTGACCGGCGTGCTGCGCAAACGGACGCGGAGCATTCCGCTGTCGCGCGTGCAGGCCATCGACGTCGTCCGTCCGCTGGTCACACGGTTCTTCCGGCTCAGCGAAGTCCGCGTCGAGGCGGCGGGCGGCGAGCAGAGCGAGATCATCCTGCGCTACCTCGGCCGCGACGCCGGCCAGGCGCTGCGCGCGGAGCTGCTGGCCATCGCCGCCGGGCTGCCCGGCCAGACGCCCGAGGCGCCCGAGCGGCACTTCTGGAAGGTCCGGTACGGGCAGCTCCTCGGCTCGCTCGCGATGCGGCTGCCCGTCCTCGGGACGTTCCTGCTGCTCATCGGCTCGCTCATGTTCATGGTGATCTACGGCGAGCCCGCGATCCTCGCGGTGACCGTCCCGGCGCTGCTCGGCCTGATCCGCGGCGTCGTCGCCCCGGCGATCATGTACGCGGGGTTCCGCGTCGCGGTGTCGCCGGACGGTCTGCGCCTCCGCTACGGGATGCTGGAGACCCGTATGCAGACGCTGCCTCCGGGCCGCGTCCAAGCGGTCGGGATCGTTGAGCCCGCGTTGTGGCGCAGCGTCGGCTGGGCACGGCTGGAGATCACCGTCGCCGGTTATGCCGGGGACCGCCAGGCATTGTCGTCCGTGCTGCTGCCGGTCGCGCCGCGATCGGTGTGCATGGGGCTCGTACGGCTGCTGTTCATGCTGCGGGACGTGGACGCCATCCCGCTCGTCCCACCGGCCCAGTTCTCCATCGCGCTGGACCACCCCGAGGGCGCGGGCGCCGACGACGTCCTGTTCGTGTCGCGGCACGGCTGGCCGGGACGGCGCACCGACGTGATCCCGGTCGTCCGGGCGCAGAGCGTACGGATGACGGTCAATCCGCTGCAGAGGATGCTGGGGCTCGCGACCGTCCACGTGGACGCGCCGTCCGGGCCGATCCGCGTCCGGGCCGCCGACCGCGAGCTGGGCGAGGCCCGCGCGATGGTCGAGTCGATCGCGAAGCGCTCGGTGGATCCGCGCAACGCCCCGTCGTTCGGCGCCTAGGCCAGATCGGCGAGGACGGACGGCAGCGCGATCCCGACGGACTGCGCCAGCCACCCGAAGCCGCCGAGTCCGCCCGGATCGGTCAGTTCGGCGTCCTCTCCGGCCACCGACAGCGCCGCGAGGTAGCCGCGCGGGTCGCGGTGGGCGAGGTCCAGCGGCGGGCGCGCACCGGTGATCCCGAGGGCGCGCAGGGCCGCGCGCTGGGTCGTCAGCACCCCGGCCGTGGCGCCCGCCTGCTCGCCCGCGACCGCGCAGGCGTCCAACGCGACGTGTGCGGTGACATCGCATGATCCGTCCGGGATGGGCGGGACGGTCGAACCGTCCCGATATCCGGTGATCGTGCCGTACACCGGTCGTTCCCCGGCGTGGTGCGCGTAGTCGATCGCGACCGCCAAGCCCCGGTCCATCCGCTCGATCACGCCCGACCACGCCGCGCAGCGCGGGCTTCCGACCTCGGCGCGGTCGCCGTTCTCGCGCAGCGGCCACCAGCGGTCCAGCCAGTCCAGGTCGTCGCGGGACGGCTCCGGACCGCTGCGCTCGGCGCCGCCGCCCGCCTCGACCAGGACCGTGCGCGGGCCCGCCGGGGTCAGCTCCACGACGTCCAGCGGGACGTTGTCCAGCCACTCGTTCGCGATGACCAGGCCCGTGACGTGCGCGGGGGGCTCGTCGCGCCACTCGACGCGCGCGGGCACGCCGGCCGCGCGCGGCGCCACCTCCACCGCGATCGGGACGACCCGCCGGGCGAGGTCGGCCGGGACGCGTTCCAGCAGGTTGACGAGCAGTTCGCCGCCGCCCGCGCCGATGTCCACGAGGTCGAGCCTGGCGGGACGGCCGAGGGCCGCGTCCACGTCGGCGAGCAGCCGCGCCAGCGCGGCGGCGAACCGCGGCGACGCGTGGACCGATGTGCGGAAGTGCTCCCGGGGACGCTCGCCGCGCCGGTAGAAACCGTCCGGGCCGTACAGCGCCCGATCCATCGCGTCCCGCCACGTCTCCCAAACCGCCACGTCGAGGACGGTACCGCGACCGGGAACGTCAGGCGGGTAATCCTTACGGTTGACGCGGTTCCGACTTCCGGTCGATCCCGGGCTGAGCTGGCGGAACATAGGCTGGCGGGCATGGTCGGACGGATCTGGGAGTGGTGGCGGGGGCACGCCCCGCTCGTCGACGCCGGCTTCCTCCTGCCGGTCGTGCTGCTGACGGCGATCCAGACGTCCGATCTGACCCATGATGTGCCGGTCGCGGGCTATGCCGCGCTGTCCGTCGGGCTGCTGCTGCCGCTGGTGTGGCGCCGCCGGTGGCCGGTCCCGACGTTCTGCATCGTCGCGCTGGTCAGCCTGGTGCAGTGGTGCTTCCACGTGACGCTGATCCCGGCGAACTTCGTCGTGCTCGTCGGGCTCTACACCGTGACCGCCTACACGACGCCGTGGCGGGGGCTGGCGGCGCTCGGCACGGCCCAGCTCGGCGCGCTCATGGAAGTGCTCCAGGTCTGGACGGGGGGCTGGAAGGACATCGAGGGCCCCTTGCTGTTCTTCGCCGTCGTCAACTTCGGGGTGTGGATCCTCGGCCTGCACATCCGCACCCGTCGCGAGTATCTGCGCTCGGTGGAGGACCGTGCCGCGCGGCTGGAACGGGAGCGGGAGAACGAGCTGCGGATGGCGCGGGCGGGCGAAAGATCCCGGATCGCCCGAGAACTGCACGACGTCGTCGCGCACAACGTCAGTGTGATGGTGGTGCAGGCCGACGGCGCGTCGTACACGCTCGACACCGATCCGGCCCGCGCCCGGCAGGCGCTCACGGCGATCTCCGAGACGGGCCGGACGGCGCTCGGCGAGATGCGGCGGCTGCTCGGCGTGCTGCGGGCCGACGACGACGTGTCGGTCTACGCGCCGCAGCCGGGGCTCGCGCAGCTCGGCGACCTGGTGGACCAGGTGCGCCACGCGGGGCTGCCGGTGGACGTGCAGGCGTCCGGCGAGCCACCGTCGCTGGCGGAGGGACGGCAGCTCACGATCTACCGCGTCGTCCAGGAGGCGCTCACCAACACGCTGAAACACGGCGGGCCGGAGGCGACGGCCCGGGTTCGGCTCGGCTACGGGCCGGACGAGGTGCGGGTGGAGATCTCCGACGACGGCCGGGGCGCCGCCGCGTCCGACGACGGGCGCGGGCACGGCCTGCCCGGCATGCGCGAGCGCGTCGGCGTCTACGGCGGCGAGGTGCGCGCCGGGCCCCGCGTCGGCGGCGGGTTCGAGGTGGTCGCGCGGATACCGGTGCGCGAGGATGCGGTGATGAGCGGGAAGGGCGTCCGATGATCCGGGTGGTGCTGGTCGACGACCAGGAACTGGTCCGGGCGGGGTTCCGCATGGTGCTGGACGCCCAGGAGGACATCGAGGTAGTCGGCGAGGCCGGGGACGGGGAGACCGCGCTGCGGCTGCTCGCCGCGACGCCCGCCGACGTCGTCCTGATGGACGTCCGGATGCCGCGGATGGACGGCATCGAGGCCACCCGCCGGATCACCGGCACCGGCGCCGGGCCGCGCGTGATCATCCTGACGACGTTCGACATGGACGAGTACGCCTTCGCGGCGATCAAGGCCGGTGCCGCGGGGTTCCTGCTGAAGGACGCGGGCCCGGCGCAGCTCATCGCGGCGATCCGGGCCGTCCATTCGGGCGACGCGGTGGTCGCGCCGAGCACGACGCGCCGCCTGCTGGACCGGTTCGCCGTGCACCTCCCGGGCAAGGAGGACAAGGCGCTGGACGCGGTGAAGGCGCTGACCGGGCGCGAACTCGACGTGCTGCTGCTGGTCGCGCGGGGGCTGTCGAACGCCGAGGTCGCGGCCCGGCTGCACCTGTCCGAGGCGACGGTGAAGACCCATCTGGGACGGCTGTTCACCAAGCTCGGGCTCCGCGACCGCGTGCAGGCGGTAGTGCTGGCGTACGAGACGGGCCTGGTGAAGACCGGGCAGCTCCAGCCGCCGGAGTAGCACGGGCGGGACGGCCGGAAGGTTGACCCGGGGGTCAGCCATAAGTCGTACACCGGCCGGGAATTGCGACGATCGGCGGACCCGAATCGAAGACGCGCGGTCGATGGCAGGGCGGCGGTGAGTTCCTAGCGTGGAGAGCGTTCAGATCCCCCCTGCGAGGAGCCATCGTGACCAGCGCGTTCGCCAGTCCTCCCGGAGCGGCCTCGGCCGTGCCCGGCACCCCCGCCGTCCGGGCCGAGCGGGTGTCCAAGGTGTACGGAGACGGGGACGCGGCCGTCCACGCGCTGCGCGGCGTCGACGTCGCGTTCGCCTCCGGGGCCTTCACCGCGATCATGGGGCCGTCCGGGTCGGGCAAGTCGACGCTGCTGCACTGCCTGGCCGGTCTCGACACCGTCGGCGCGGGACGGATCGTCCTCGGCGACACCGATCTCGGGCAGTTGAACGACCGGCGGCTCACGCTGCTGCGGCGCGAACGGGTCGGGTTCGTCTTCCAGGCGTTCAACCTGCTGCCGACGCTCACCGCCGAGCAGAACATCCTGCTCCCGCTGCAACTCGCGGGCCGCAAGGCCGACCGCGCGTGGTTCGACCGGGTCGTGGACGTCGTCGGCCTGCGGGACCGGCTCGCGCACCGTCCGTCCGAGCTGTCGGGCGGGCAGCAGCAGCGGGTCGCGTGCGCGCGGGCGCTGGTCTCCCGGCCCGACGTGATCTTCGCCGACGAGCCGACCGGCAACCTCGACTCGGCGTCCGGCGCTGAGGTGCTCGCGTTCCTGCGCTCGTCGGTCCGCGAGATGGGGCAGACGATCGTCATGGTCACGCACGACCCGGTGGCCGCCTCCTACGCCGACCGGGTGGTGTTCCTGCGCGACGGCGTGATCGTCACCGAACTGGCGGACCCGACGCCGGCGTCCGTCCTCGACCGGCTCGCCGCGCTGGAGGGCTGACCGATGCTGCGGACCACGCTCGCGGGCCTGATGGCCCACCGGCTCCGGCTGCTGTCCACCGTCGTGGCGATCACGCTCGGCGTCGGGTTCATCGCCGGGACTTTCGTGCTGACCGACATGATGAACCGGGGCATCGCCGAGACGTTCGCGCGCTCGGCGGACCGGGTGGACGTCGCCGTCCTGCCGCCCCGGGGCAGCGACAAGGAGCTTCCCGCCGCGCTGCTGGCGAAGGTCCGCGCCGCGCCGGGCGTCACCGAGGCGCAGGGCCTGGTGCGCGGCGACGCGCCGCTGCTCGGCCCGAACGGCCGCGTCGTCGGGGACGCGCCGACCGTCGGGCTCGCGGTGCCGGCCGGGCGGCTGCTGCGGTACCGGATGGAGCAGGGCCGGGCGCCGGCCGGTCCCCATGAGGTCGTGCTCGATCCGTGGACGTCACGGCGCCAGCACTTCGCGGTGGGGGACACCGTGACCGTCCTCGACAGCCGCGACCGGCCGCACCGCTTCACCGTCAGCGGGATCATCGACGTCGGCATCGACGCCGAGGCCAGCGTGCGCGGCGCGGTCGGGTTCGCGCCCGCCACCGCGTCCGCGATGACCGGCACGTCCACCTTCACGGAGATCGACGCGGTGGGCGGCGGCACGGCGGGCGTCGCGGCGGCCGCCGGCTCCGGCTACCGGACGCTGAGCGGGGACCGGCTCGCCGTGGAGATCTCCAAGGCCAACGGCGCCGACACGAAACTCATCGGGGCGGGGCTGCTGCTGTTCGCGCTGGTCGCGATGCTGGTGTCGGCCCTCGTCATCTACAACACGTTCACGATCCTCATCGCCCAGCGGACCCGCGAGATGGCGACGCTGCGCTGCGTCGGCGCGACCCGCCGCCAGGTCTTCCGGGGCGTGCTGGTGGAGGCGGCCGTCGTGGGCCTGGTCGGCTCGCTGCTCGGGATCGCGGCCGGGGTCGGGCTCGGCGCGGGGGCGCTGTCGCTGATCAGATCGGCGGGCGGGCAACTGCCGCCCGCCGACGTCGTGCTCGCCCCGCGCACGGCGCTGGTCGCCATCGCCGTCGGAATGGTCGTGACGGTGCTGGCGGCGATCGTCCCGGCCCGCGCGGCGACGCGCGTCGCGCCGGTCGCGGCGCTGCGCGACGAACGCGAGCCGGGCGGCGGACGCTTCCGTCCCGGCGGGTTCCGGATCGCGGCGACCGTCCTGTTCGGCGGGGCGGGCCTGCTGGCCGCCGTCGCCGGGGCGGTCGGGATGAAGAAGGGCGAGGCCGCCATGTACGCGGTCGCGGGCGGCGGCGCGCTGGTCTTCCTGGCGGTGATCGCGCTGATGCCCGTGCTCGTCGGGCCGCTCGGCCGCGCGGTCGGCGCACTGCCGGCCCGGTTCGGCGGCGTGCCCGGACGGCTCGCGGTCGCCAACGCGCGCCGGACACCGCGCCGCACGGCGACGACGACGATCGCGCTGACCGTCGGCGTCGGCCTGATGAGCCTGTTCGCGGTCGTCGCCGCGGGCGGCAAGGCCAGCGCGGCCCGCCAGGTGGACGACCAGTTCCCGGTGGACTACCAGCTCAGGGCGCAGTTCGACCGCACGTCCGACCGGACGCTTCCCGCCGGGCTGACGGCGGCCCTGCGGGCGCGGCCCGAGTTCAGCGCGGTGCTGGAGGCGCGCTCCAAGGACGCCCGGATCGGCGCGGACGCCGGGACGTCCGTCGCGACGCTCACCGCCTCGGCATGGGGCACGATCATGAAACCGAAGTTCCGTTCGGGATCGCTGGACGCCTTCGTCCCCGGCACCGCGATCGTGGACGAGGTCACCGCCGAGGGCCTCGGCCTGCGGACGGGCTCGCGTACGACCGTGGCGACCCGGAACGGCCCGGCGCCCGTCCGCGTCGCGGGCGTCTTCGCCGAGGGCGGCGCACTGACGGGCTTCGTCGTCCCAGAGCCCGACTTCCAGCGCTACTTCGGCACGGTCGCACCCGAGCACGCCTACGTGAAGGTCCGCGCGGGCGTCGGCCCGGACGCCGGCCGGGCGGCACTGGACGCGGCGACCCGCGCCTACCCGACCGTCCGCGTGCAGTCGGCGGCGGAATCCAAGGACCAGCTCACCAAGGCCATCGACACGGTCTTCATGATCTTCGGCGGTCTGCTCGGCCTGGCCATCGTGATCGCCCTGTTCGGCATCGCGAACACGCTGTCCCTGTCGGTGGTGGAACGCACGCGCGAGTCGGCGCTGCTCCGCGCGATCGGCCTGACCAAGCGTCAACTCCGCCGGATGCTCTCGGTGGAGGCCCTGGTGATGGCGGTGATGGGAGCCGTCACCGGAGTGGTCCTCGGCGTGGCGTTCGGCTTGGCGGCGACCGAGGCGATGACGGAGGACTCGATCCTCGCCGTGCCCTACGCGCAGATCATCGCGTTCGTCGCCCTGGCGGGCCTGGCAGGCGTCCTTGCGGCGATCCTCCCGTCCCGCCGCGCGGCGAAGACGTCGATCGTGGAATCTCTCGCCCACGACTGACCACCCCCTCAGCGGGCGGCCTCCAGAACCCTGCGCTGGAGGCCGCCCCACCCCGACCGCCGCCAACGCCGCGGATCGACCCGCTGCTCCTTCTGCCCGAGCGGCACGAGATCGGCGGCGGGCCGTGGTGGGGGGCCGGCCGGGTCCCGCCCTGGCGCCTCGGGGCGGGACGCGGGAGCCTTCGGCTCGTCCGTCAGCTCAGCAGCAGTCGGAGCAGCACGCGTTGTCACACGACGGGTTCTCGCAGCACGGGTCCATCAGCGCATTCACCTCCCTTCGGGGTGGGCATGTCCGGTGGGCACCAGGTCCCGGGAACCGGGTCCGGGCAGTCGGGGCCGGGCATCTGCGTCAGCATTCCGGTGAGTTCGGCGCGCAGTGCCGCCAGCCGCGCCATCTCGGCGTCGATCTCGGCGACGTGGCGGCGGAGCAGGCTCTCGGCCGGTTCACAGGCGCACGCGCCCGCCTCCCGCACGACCAGCAGCTCGCGGATCTCGGCGAGCCGCAGTCCGAGCCGCTGCGCGCCCCGGATGAACAGCAGCCGGTCCACGTCGCGCTGGTCATAACGCCGATGCTCGCCGCTGGTGCGCTGCGGAACGGGCAGCAGCCCGGCCCGCTCGTAGTACCGAACCGTGTCGGCCCGCACACCGATGCGCGCCGCCAACTGCCCGACCGACAACCCATCATCGACCTGGTGACCCCTCATACCGCGAGGCTAAGACCCGGACCCCAGTCCAAGTTCAACCCCCATCACCAGATTTCTCCGCAACCCGCCCGTCTGCCAGTTCGCGTCCCACGCCCGCACGCGAATCGCTGACCTACGGATGAAAAGTCCGGAGCTGTGGGACCGGACGCCGAGCCGAGGCCACACTCTGCGTGACCGATCCGAACGACCATTCCGGCTGGTCCACGGCGGACGAGGGCGGGGCGCGGATCGCCCGGCAGGTGCTCGACGGGCGTGTTCCTCCGGGAGCCCGGCGGCAGCTACGACTGGTGAGGGCCGGGCGACGTCTCGGCCGGGACGCCCGACCACTCCTGCAACTGCGCGACGAACAGTTTGGCCTGGTCAGGCCAGTGATAGCGGAGGCGGGCGGCGCGGTGGCCGGCGGTGCCGAACGTCCGCCGCAGGTCCGGGTCGTCGCGCAGCCGCAGCACGGCGGCCAGGACGGCGGACGGGTCGCCGAACGGCACGACGATCCCGCACTCGTCCCGTTCGACGATCGCGCGGGCGGCGGGGAGCGGCGTCGTCACGACCGGGACGCCGCGCGCCATGTACTCGATGATCTTGGTGGGCACGGAGTGGCGGTAGTTCGGCTCGTCGTGCAGCAGCGACAGGCCCGCGAGCGCGCCCTCGACCAGCGCAAGCGCCGCGTCGTTGGACTGGTAGCCGTGCCAGCGCAGCACGCCGTCGCGCTGGGCGGCGCGCAGCCGCTCGCCGAGCTTGGGGTCCGCGCCGCCGACGAGGTCCGTCCGGATCCCGTGCGGGACGAGCGCGGCCGCGAGCGCGAGCAGGTCGTCCGCGCCGCGCGCCGTCGACAGGTGCCCGACGTACACGACGCGGTCCGCGCCGGGCGGCGGCGGGCTCTGCGCGGGCACGTGCGTCGTGTTCGGGACGATCGGGTGCTCGATGCGGAACCGGGGCCGGTAGCCCTCCTCGGCGAGCAGCAGCCGCAGGCGCCGCTCGGCGAGCCGTTCCGCCCAGCGCACCGGGCGGCGCAGCAGGGCGGCGAGGAACCCGGGCAGCCACGCCTTACCGGAGAGCGCGGCAGCCGTGTCCTCATGGACGTCCCACACCGTCGGCGGACGGCGCCGGATGAACGGCAGCAGCAGCAACAGTTCGGGATCGTGCAGCAGCAGGACGTCCGCGTCGCGCGCATGCCGGGACAGCGCACGCCGCACGTGCCGCAGGGCGCGCAGCCGGCGCCGGCCCCGGGCGCGCGGGACGTCCACGCCGGTCAGCTCGGGCCACGGCGCCGCGCCGGACGCGGAGAACGGCGCGATGTAGGTGACCTCGTGCCCGGCGGCGAGCAGGGCGCGGATCTGCCGGTGCAGGATGCGGGCGTCCTCGGCGTGGTGGACGACCGTGCACACGCACACCCTTAACCGATCGCGGACGACCATGTCAGAGCGCCTCCACGCCGGGACGCGACGGTACGGCCCCGCGGGTGTCGAGCAGGAGCCGCGCCCCGTCGGCGAGCAGGTCGGTGTCGTAGGCGCGGTGGCGTTGCAGCAGGATCGTCAGGTCGGCGTCCGCCAGACCGGTCTCCAGTTCGGCAGCGGGCACCGACGCACCGTCCACCGACCACGCCGTGACATACGGGTCGTGGAACGACAGCTCGGCCCCGAGCGCCAGCAGCCGCCGTGCGACGGGCAGCGCGGGAGATTCGCGCTGGTCGGCGATGTCGGCCTTGTACGTCACGCCGAGCAGCAGGATCCGGGCGCCGTTCAGCGCGCGTCCCTCCCGGTTCAGCATTTGCTGCGCACGGTCGGCGACGTACCGCGGCATCCGGTCGTTGATCTCCTGCGCCAGCTCCACGAACCGGAACGGGTAGCCCAGCGAGCGGACCTTGTACGACAGGTAGTTCGGGTCGATCGGGATGCAGTGCCCGCCGACACCCGGTCCGGGACGGAACGCCTGGAAACCGAACGGCTTCGTCGTGGCGGCGTCGATGGCGTCCCACAGGTCGATGCCCAGTTCGTGGCAGAACACCGCCATCTCGTTGACGAGCGCGATGTTGACGTGCCGGTACGTGTTCTCCAGCAGCTTCGCCATCTCGGCCTCGCGCGTGCCCTTCGCGCGGACCACCTCGTCCACGAACGTCCCGTAGAACGCGGCGGCGGCCTCCGCGCACGCGGGCGTCAGCCCGCCGACGACCTTCGGCGTGTTGCGGACGCCGTAGACGTCGTTTCCGGGGTCGATGCGCTCCGGCGAGAACGCGAGATGGAAGTCGGTGCCCGCAGTCAGCCCCGTCGCTTCCAACAGCGGCTTGACGACCTCGTCGGTCGTCCCGGGGTACGTCGTGGATTCCAGCACGACGAGCGTCCCGGATCGCAGGTGCGACGCTACGGACCGCGTCGCACCGATCACGGCGGTCAGGTCCGGGCCCTGGTCGTTGGACAACGGGGTCGGCACGCAGATCACGACGGTCGAGGCGCCCGCGACGACCCCGGCGTCGTCCGTCGGGTGGAAGCCGCGGGCCAGCATGTCCGCGACGTCGGCGGCCGGGACGTCGTCCACATGGGAGCGTCCGGCGCGCAGCGCGGCGACGAGGCCCGCGTCGCGGTCGAGCCCCGCGACCGACAGCCCCGCCCGGACGGCCTCGCGGGCGAGCGGCAGCCCGACATAGCCCAGCCCGACGACGACGAGATCGACGTTCACCCCGGTTCCTTCCGGCCTCAGCACGGGACGTCCAGCGCACGGTAGGCGTCGCGCAGGCGTTCCGTCCCGATGCGCCAGGTTCGTTCCCCGTGGACCCAGGCGCGCGCGGCGTCCCGGATCCGATCCGTCCCGGCACCGTAGAGCGTCGAAGTGATCTTCTCCGCCAGGTCGTCGGGATCGCCCGCCAACGTTAGCCGCCCGGTGACGTCCGGGTCGATGATCTCGCGCAGGGCGGGCAGGTCGCTCGCGATCACCGGCACGCCGCCTGCCATCGCCTCCAGCGGCTTCAGCGGCGTGACCAGGCGGCACACGCGCTCGTCGCGGCGCGGGACGACGAACGCGTCCAGCGCCGCGTGGTACAGCCGGACGTCGTCGGCCGGGACGCGGCCCGGGAACAGCGCGTCCAGCCCGAGGTCGGCGGCGCGGCGCTCCAGCGCGGCGCGTTCCGGGCCGTCCCCGACGAGCAGCAGCCGCACCGGACGGCCCCGGTCGCGCAGCCGGGCGCCCGCCGCCAGCAGCGTGTCCAGGCCCTCGTAGCCGTAGAAGCTGGTCGTGGTGCCGACGACCTTCTCGTCCGGCGCGATGCCGAGCGACGCGCGCAGCCCGGACGCGTCCGGCAGCGGCCGCAGGAACACGTCGTCCACGCCGTTCGGGATCACGAGGACCTGCTCGGCGGGCACGCCGCGCGCCACGATCTCGTCGCGCATGGCCGCGCCGAGCGTCACGACGAGGTCGGCGGCGGCCATGCACGCCGTCTCCAGCTCGCGGCTCAGCCGGTAGAAGTCGCGGCCGGTGTCGCGGCGCGGGTCGCGCGACAGCCACGACTCCTCCAGGAATCCGCGCACCTCGTAGACGACCGGGATGCCGTGCCGCGCCCGCAGCTCCAGTGCGATCTGCGCGTTGACGTGGTTGCTCGCGGCGTGCAGGACGGCGGGCCGCAGCCGTTCGACCAGCGCGGACGCGGCGTCCACGTTCGCGTCGAGCGCGGCGCGGGCCGTCGGCGGCAGCTTCCACGGGATGAGGCGGTGGTAGGAGATGCCGTCCACGTCCACCAGCGGACGGGGGTCGCGGGCGCCCTGCGCGACGGGGAAACCGAGCCGCGTCACCACATGCGGATCGAGGCCCTGCGCGCGTTGCGCCGACACCAGGCGATGGGTGCGGACCGTATAACCGGCGTTCGTCGTTGGCAGCGCGTTCGTGACGATGTGCAGGACACGGCCCGGCGTCCCATCGGTGCGCTTGGCGGCGGGCGGCGGCGTCCAGGTGAGGGCGTCGAGACGTCCCGCGAGGTCGCGGCGCACGCGCGCGGGGGCGTGCTCGGACTTCGCGACGGCCTCGCGGAGCCGTCCGTCCTTGGCGGCCAGCAGCGCGCCAAGCCGCGCGCGGTCGCGTTCGGGCAGCGCGTCGAGCAGCGGGCCGGCCGCGTCCGGGCGCTCCACCGCGACCGTGAACGCCGCGAGTCGGCGCAGCCTGCGGGGGCGCGCGTCCGCCGCCGCGCGGGCGATGGTCGCGAGCGCGTCGTCACGCCGTCCCTGGTCCCACTGGCCGTACGCACTCGGGACAGGTCCGGCACGCAGTAGCATTCCGCGCATCATGCGTCGAACCGGCGCCGGTAGCACGCGCAGCGCGAGGAGCGGCGTTCGCGCCGGTTCCGTGCGCACGTGCCGGACGGCGACCTGTGGGGCGAGGGAGACCGCCTTTGCCCAGGACATGGGCAACAAGTACACCAGACACCGGAGGCCCGATGGCGTCGCTCGTCCTTCATGTCATGGGGGCTCGTCCCAATTTCATCAAAGCGGCTCCCGTGGTCGCCGCGCTCCGGGGGCGCGGATGTGAACAGCGGGTTGTCCACACGGGACAGCACTATGACGAGCGGATGTCCGCGATCTTCTTCCGCGAGCTGGATCTGCCCGCGCCGGACGTCGATCTCGGCGTCGGATCGGGCAGTCACGGGCACCAGACGGGTGCGCTGCTCGCCGCTCTGGAGGACGAGTTCGTCGCGTCGTCGCCGGATCTCGTCGTGGTTTACGGGGACGTGAACTCCACGCTGGCGGCGTCCCTCGCAGCGGCGAAGCTGCGCATTCCGGTCGCGCATGTCGAAGCGGGCCTGCGCAGTTTCGACATGTCGATGCCGGAGGAGGTCAACCGGCGCGTCGTCGACCAGCTCGCGGACCTGTGCCTGGTCACGAGCCCGGAGGCGATCGGGCACCTCGCCAACGAGGGCGTCGCGGTGGACCGCGTGCATTTCGTGGGAAATCCCATGATCGACACGTTGCTCGCGCATCTCGACCGGTTCGATTCCGCCGCCGTCCGGGAAAAGAACGGCCTTCCGGAGCGTTATGTCACGGCCACGCTGCACCGGCCCGCGAATGTGGACGACCCGGAAACCGCCGGCGTTCTCGTGGCCCGGCTGCACGAGGTCGCCGATCTCGTGGACGTCGCCATGCCCGTCCATCCGCGCAGCCGCCCGGCGCTCACCGCCGCCGGCCTCGGCGCGCATCCGGGAATTCACCTGATGGACCCCTTGGGTTACGTTGAGTTCGTCGGTCTGGTGCGCGGCGCGGTCGCCGCCGTGACCGATTCGGGCGGGGTCCAGGAGGAGACGACGATTCTGCGCGTTCCGTGCCTGACGTTGCGCCCCAACACCGAACGGCCGATCACGATCACGCAGGGAACGAACCGGCTCGTGACGGCCGGGGAACTCGTCCCGTCCGTCCGGAAGCTCCTGGACGACGGGCCGCCACCGGAACGCGCCGCGCCGCCGCTGTGGGACGGGCGCGCGGGCGAACGCATCGCCGACGTCCTGCTGCGGAGCCTCGCATGACCGATGACGCCGAGATCAAACGACTGCAGGGCCGGTTGCGCAAGCGCGAACGGGAACTGCGCGAGCGCGACCGGCGGCTGCGCGAGACGCAGGCCCGGCTGGCCGCGCTGGAGGCGTCCACGGCGCTGGCGGTCGGCCGCCGGCTCGCCGCCGCCGCGCGCCGTCCCGGCCTCGGGCTGATCGCGCTGCCCCGCGACCTGTACCGGATGGCCAAGGGCCGGGCGCCCGGCGGCGGGACGGCGCAGACGACGCCGGGACGCGCCGGGTCGAACTGGCCCGAGCTGCGCGGCGAGGTCGGCCAGGACGAACGGCTGCTGTTCGGTGCGTCGCTGCGTCCGTCCGGACGGCCCGTCGTGGCCGGGGTGTTCACCGCAACGACCCGCGAGGCACTGAGCGAGCACGCCCACGTCGTGGCGCTGCGCCCCTTCGACGCGGGGGTCGCGGTGGACCAGGCCGATCCCGACATCGTGCTCTTCGAAGCGGCGGCGTGCGCGGCCGGGCACCCCTGGGCCTACCTCGGCGACGCCGCCGCGGCCGACCGGCAGCGCGCGCTGCTCGCGGTGCGCGAGGCGGCCCGTCCGCTGGACCGGCCCGTCGTGCTCTGGCACAACGCGCGGCCGTCGCCCGGCCTGCCCGCGCTCGGCTGGGACGAGGTCGTGGACGCGGCCCCCGGCGCCGTCCCGACGTCCGCCGACCTCGACAGGATGATCCGATGACCGAACAGCGGCTCCGCGCGCTCGTCTACGGGGACGTGGACCTCAACCTCATCGACGGGTCGGCGATCTGGGCGCAGTCGATGGTGCGGGCGTTGCGCGCGGCGGGCTGCCGGGTGACGCTGGTGCTCAAGGCGCCCGTCCGGACCGGACGGCTCGTGGACCCGCTGACCGAACTGGACGGTGTGCTCGTCCGGCATCCGCACGCCGAGGGGCTCGTGGCGGGGGACGCGCCGATGACCGTCCCGCAGGCGCACGCGGTGCTCGCGCGGGTCGACGGCGACCATCCGCACGATCTCATCGTCGTGCGCGGGCGGGCGATCGCGGCGGCGCTGGCGGACGACGGCGCGTTCCGGGGGCGGCTGTGGCCGTATCTGACGGACGTCCCGCAGAACCTCGCCGGATTCACCCCCGAGATCCACGGCGACCTGCGCCGCATCGCGCGTGCCGCGCGGACATTGCTGTGCCAGACCGAGGAACTGCGCTGCTTCCTGGAGCAGACGGTGCCCGAAGCGTGCGGGAAGTCCGTGCTCTTTCCGCCGACCGTCGTTGTCCCGCCGGAACTCGCGGAGCCCGCGCCGCGCACGGCGAACACCCCGCTGCGGCTCGTCTACACGGGCAAGTTCGCGCTGCGGTGGAACACCTTCGAGATGACCGGGCTGCCGACGCGGCTCACCAACGCGGGCGTTCCGACCGAACTGGACATGGTCGGCGACAAGATCCACGACGAACGCGACGATCCGGACTTCGCGGACCGGATGCGGCGGGCGCTGGAGTCCGCGCCGGGCGTGCACTGGCACGGCGGCCATCCGCGCGAGAAGGCGATGGCCATCGCCGCGGGCGCGGACATCGGGCTGTCGTGGCGGGCGCCGGAGCTGGACGCGAGCCTGGAACTGTCCACGAAGGTCCTGGAGTTCGGTGCGCTCGGGCTGCCCGTGCTGCTCAACCGAACGCCGATGCACGAGACGCTGCTCGGCGAGGACTATCCGCTGTTCGCCGCGTCCGAGGACGACGCCGTGGACGCCCTCCGCCGCGCCGCGCAGAACCCCGACCTGTACGGACTGGCCGCCGCGCGCTGCCGGACGGCGGCGGACGGCTTCACGCTGGAGCGGGCCGCCGAGCGGCTGCGGGACGCGCTCGCCGAGGTTTATCCACAGCCTTCGGTCGAGGTTGCCGGGCCGCCGCTGAAGGTGGTCGTCTGTGGGCATGACCTCAAGTTCTTCACCCGCCTGCTGCAGCATCTGGCCGCCCTGCCCGGGCTCGACGTCCGCGTCGATCCCTGGCGCACCCTGTCCGAGCACGACGAGGAGCGCAGCCGGGAACTCGCCGCGTGGGCCGACGTCGTCATCTGCGAGTGGTGCGGGCCGAACGCGCTCTGGTACGCGCGGCACAAGAAGGCGCGGCAGCGGCTGATCGTCCGGCTGCACCGGTTCGAGCTGGACTCGGGCTGGCCGCAGAAGCTCGACATCGACCGCGTCGACCAGGTGGTCTGCGTCAGCCCGCACTACGCCGCGCTCACCGCCGAGGCGACCGGCTGGCCGGCGGAGAAGATCACGGTCGTGCCGAACTGGGTGGACGTCGCCCAGCTCGACCGGCCGAAGCTGCCCGGCGCGCGGTTCCACCTCGGGTTCATCGGCGCCGCGCCGTCCCGCAAGCGCCTCGACCTCGCCGTGGACGTCGTCGAGGAACTGCGCCGCCGCGACCCGCGCTTCACCCTGTTCGTGAAGTCCAAGCTGCCCTGGGAGTACTGGTGGATCTGGAAGCGCCCGGAGGAACGAGCGCACTACGAGGCGCTGTTCCGGCGGATCGCGGCGTCGCCCTCACTGGCGGAGGGCGTCGTGTTCGACGGCTACGGCGGCGACGTCGCGGCGTGGCTGCGGCGGGTCGGGTTCGTCCTGTCCACGAGCGACGACGAGAGCTTCCATCTCGCGCCCGCCGAGGGGATGGCGTCCGGGGCCGTCCCGGTCGTACGGAACTGGCCGGGCGCCGACACGATCTACGACCGCCGCTGGATCCACCGGGACGCCGGGGAGATGGCCGACGCGATCGAGGTGATCGTCAAGGGCGGGCGCTGGGACGAGGAGCGGCGCATCGGCCGGACGCAGGTCCGCGACG
The DNA here is from genome assembly GCF_002911665.1 of Actinomadura rubteroloni. NCBI lineage: Bacteria > Bacillati > Actinomycetota > Actinomycetes > Streptosporangiales > Thermomonosporaceae > Actinomadura > Actinomadura rubteroloni. The sequence continues at coordinate 138,745 of NZ_MTBP01000001.1, read as the reverse complement.
CCTACGGACTGCCGCGCGTGCGGGACGCGTGGGAGGAGATCGTCCGGGGCCGGTGACCGGATCCGGCCACGCGCCGGACCGGGTGTGCCCGATCTTTACCGCAGGTGAACTCGGTGACCGAATTGGCGGGCGCGGCGGCTGGGGACTGAACGCTTTCCAGGAACCGGGCGCGGCGCGCGGTGGACGTCTTTACTCTGTGCTGTATAGGACACCGGTATCCGTTTCCTCAGCATCCCGCACCACCCAGGGGTCTTACGACGTGACGGACATGGCAGGCGGACCGGGGCGGGCGCGTCTCATCCAGCCCGACCGCGTCTACGTGGGCTGGCGGTACGCGCAGGTCCACCCCGAGCCGGGGCCGCCGCCGCCCGCGCCCGAGCGGTCCGTGCCCGCCGCGCCGTCCCCGCCCCGGCGCCCGCCCGGCGAGCAGTTCGCCAACCACCAGCTCCGCATCACCGCGGGCGGGGCGTGCGCGTTCATCCTGCTGTTCCTGCTCTGCGCCGTGGTCGGCGTCCTGCCGTGGGCGTTCGCGGGGGTGGGCGTGCTCGCGTGCCTGGTCGTCCTCGGGATCACCGGGTCGGCGCTGTGGCGCGACGAGCAGGCCGTCCGCGCCCGCATCGCCGCGCAGCGCGCCGGGGAGGAGGCCGAGCGCCGCGCCCGCGAACGCGCCGGGGCCGCCGCCGACCGCGCGCACGCCGACGCCTACCGCGCCTGGGACCGGCGCCGCCGCGCCTACGAGGAGCAGCGCGAGTGGTACCCGGTCGCGGTGCCGCCCGGCGTGGACCGGGTCGACGTCGTCGGCGGCACGCTCGCGGGCTGGTCGGCGTTCGTCACGACGATGGGCGCGGCCCGGCTCGCCGTCGGCGCGCGGCTCACCGTCGTGGACCTGTCCGAGGGCGCCGTCGCCCACGACCTGCTGCGGCTCGCGTCCGACCGGGGCGACGACCCGCTGGTCTGGGTGCTGCCCGCCGACCTGCCCCGGCTGGACGTGACGCGCGGCCTGTCCCCCGAGGCGCTCGCCGACGTGCTCTCGCTCGTCGTCGGCGCCGGGGAGGAACAGGCGAGCACCCGCGACCTGTCGTTCGACAACTCGATCCTGGAACGCGTCATCGAGGTGCTCGGGCCGGACGTGACGCTGCCCCGGATCACGGCGGCGCTGCGCGTCCTCGCCCAGGTCGGCGACCCGCGCGACGACCTGCGCCGGGGCCTGCTCACCGACGAGCAGCTCGAACGCATCGCGACGCTGTTCGGCCGGGACGCCACCGGACGCATCGTCGTCCGGCACGCGTGGGCGCTGGAGGCCCAGCTCCGCAAACTGGAGCAGATCGCGACCGAGCAGGTGGTGCTGCCGCCGTCACGGCTGCGCGTCGTGTCGATGGACCGCCGCGCCGGCGTCCTGACGAACCGGGTGCTCGGCACGTACGTCACGACCGCGCTAACGCACCGGATCCGCGAGTCCCCGCCCGGCGGGCGCTGGGAGCACACGCTGCTGGTGTGCGGGGCCGAGAAGCTGCGCGGGGACGTCCTGGACCGGCTGATCGACGCCTGCGAGGCCACCGGCAACGGGCTGGTGCTGATGTACCGGTCGCTGCCGCCGCACGTCCGGGAACGGCTCGGGCGGCGCGGGCACGCCGCCGTCGGGTTCATGCGGCTCGGCAACCCCGAGGACGCCCGCATCGCCGCCGAGCACATCGGCACCGACCACCGGCTGCTCGTCGCCGAGATCACCGACACGGCGGGCGAGACGCCGTTCGACGTCGCCGGGGAGACCTACGCCTCGACCGTCGCCTACGCCCGGACGCGCGGCGACGGCCGCTCCGATCCGCTGACCGAACCGGTCTGGTCGCCGCTGCCCGCCCCGGCCGCCGACGACGCGGCGCTCGTCCAGGGGATCTCGTCCGCGACGGCGTGGGGCCGCACGATCCCGCCGAACCTGTCCCGCCAGCGCGCCCGCGAACTCCTGATCGAACCGCCCCAGCTCCAGGAACTGCCGCCGACCGCGATGGTCTTCACCCACGCCGGCTCGACGGGCCGCCGGATCCTCATGGTGGACGCCAACCCCGGCATCATCACCCTGCCCACCGTCCACTCGATCGAGTTCGAGGAATACATACGCGAACAAGGGGACGCATCCGTTCCCGACGACGACCCGCCGCCCGACGAGCCGCCGCCCCCGCCGCTCACCGCCCCGGTCGGCCCCCGCCACGGCCGCCCCCGCCCGAGCACGCCCCGCCTCGGCGCCCCGCGCCGCACGACGGGCCGCCACGCCGCCGGCCGCGAACGCCCCTGAGCGCGTCGCCTCGCCTTTGCATGCCGTCATGCCGCTGGCGATGAGCGTCGGTGAAGGTACCGCCGGTCGTTCGCTGCGTGTCACGTTGTTGGGCGCGAGCGTCCGTGTGTGCGTCGTCTGGTGATTTGGGGGTTGTTGCGCCGCCGGTCGTGGATGTCGCTGGGCGTGCCATTGGTCGTTCGTCGGGTGGCGTGTGGAGGGTGCGGGCGTCTGTGCGCGCGTCGTTCGGTGAGCCGCCGCGCCGCTGGCCTGGATGTTCTTGGGTGCCGCTGGCCGTGTGTTCGGCGGCGCGTCGGTGGTGTGAGCGTGTCGTCTGGTAGTCGGGGGACGGCCGCGCTGCTGGTCTAGATGTTCTCGGGGGTGCAGGCGGTCGTTCGCTGGGTGGCGTGTTGGTGGTGCGTGCGTGTGGTTCGGGGGACGACCGGGCTGCCGGTGTGAGCGTGCACGAACGTCGGTGAGTGTGCCGTTCGGCGGGGCGTCGGCCGTGGGCACGTACGCGAACGTCGCCGGAGCCCCCAGCACTCGTGAAGGTGTCGTTCGGGGTGCGTGGGAGCCGGTGCGGTCGGGGCGTGTTAGGCGGGGGCGCGGTTCACGAGGAGGTCGAAGGCGGTCTGAATCGTTTGGGCCTCGTCTGGAGTGAGGGAGCCGAGGACCTCGGCCAGCCAGTCGCGGCTGTGGCAGAGGGCCGCTGACGTGGCGACGCCTTCGGGGGTGGCGGCGATCAGCTTGACGCGTCCGTCGTGGGGGTCGGTGCGGCGTTCCACCAGGCCGAGAGCGACCAGGCGGTCGACCTTGGCGGTGAGGTTGGACGGGTCGCAGCCGAACTGCTCGGCGAGTTCCTTCATGGACGAGGGCTTGATCGCGGCGAACCCCAGGACGCGGGCCTGGGCCAGGGTCAGGCCGGCGCGCTGGGCCGAGGTCTCAAAGTCCAGCAGGTAGGCGCCGACGAAGTCGAGCATCGCCTTGCGGATCCCGGGGAAGCGCCCGCGCGCCAACTCGCCCGTCAGGGTCTCACCGGTGAAGGACGGCCGCACGCTCACACGTCCCAGAGTAGCTGAGACATTCAGGGAAAATGCTTGATACTCTCAGGCATATACATGAGACTCTCATGCATATTCCCGAGTGGAGGAGCCTTCCATGAACGCACCGCAGCACGTCGTCCACGGGACGAGCCCGGAACGGCAGATCGACGAGGTCGTCGCGGCCTACGTCCGGGCCGCCGACCACCGCGACGGACGGGCGATGGCCGCGCTGTTCACCGACGAGGCCGTCGTCGAGATCTACTACACGGGCGACGGGGAGCCGCGGCTGCTCGGCAGCGTGCGCGGCGCGGCGGCCATCGGGCAGGCGGTCGCGGGCATGATGGCGCCGCACCCGCCGCGCGGCTGGAGCCATCACACGACGTTCGACCACATCGTCCGGGTCGAGGGGGACACGGCCACCGTCGACGTCCAGTTCCTGGTCTACAACGTCGTCGGCGCCGCCGAGCCCGAGGGCGGATGGCCGCCGGGGGCGTCCGGCGCGCAGGGGACGATCACGCCGATCGAGTCCGGTTACAACCGCACCCGGCTGCGCCGCTCCGGCGACCGGTGGCTGATCACCGAGCACGTGATCAGCCACGACCTCCCCTACGCGTTCCCGCAGGGCTGAGGCGTGCGGGCCATTCGCCGGACGGCGCCCGATCCCGACGGCCTGCTGGACGGCATCGAGATCGCCGACCACGACGCGCCGCCCCCGCCGCCGGGCTGGACCACGGTGGCGTTGAAGGCGGCGTCCGTGAACTACAGCGACCTGATGGCGCTGCGCGGCTTCGGGTTCGACCCGTCCGGGCCGCCGCGCGTGCTCGGGTCGGACGGCGCGGGCATCGACCGGGACGGCAACGAGGTCATCGTCTACCCGATCGTCGCGGCTCCCGGGCACGGCGACCCCCTGCACGATCCGGGCCTGCGCATGTTGTCGCAGGGGATCGACGGCACCTGGGCCGAGAGCGTCCATGTGCCGTCCGCCAACCTCGTGCCCAAACCGCCGGAGCTGTCCTGGGAGCAGGCGGCCTGCCTGGGCACCGCGTGGCTGACGGCCTACCGGATGCTGTTCGGCCGCGCGGACCTCAAGCCCGGCGAGACCGTCCTCGTGCAGGGCGCCGGCGGCGGCGTGCCGACCGCGCTGATCCGGCTCGGCGTGGCGGCGGGGCTGCGGGTCTGGGTCGCCGCGCGCGACCGGGAGCGCGGGCGGCGCGCCGTCGACGAACTCGGTGCGCGCGCCGCGTTCCCCGCCGGGACGCCCGTGCCCGAGCCGGTGGACGCCGCGCTGGACTGCGTCGGCGCGGCGACGCTCGCCCACTCGCTGCGCTCCATCCGTCCCGGCGGACGGCTGGTCACCGCAGGGGCCGTCACGGGCGCGACGGTGGAACTCGATCTCGCCGACCTGTTCGTCCGGTCGATCTCCGTCCACGGCAGTGCGATGGGCAGCCCCGCCGAGTTGCGGCGGCTCGCCCGGCACTGCGCGGCGACCGGCGCCGGGCCGGTGATCGACGGCGTCTGGCCCCTGACCGGCGCCCGTCCGGGCCTGGCACGGGCGCTGGCGGGCGAGGGGTTCGGCAAGATCGTCCTGCGCTGCGACCGGTGATCGCCGGGAGTTGAAGGCGCGCCGCAGGCGGACGGCGCGGCCCGGCGGAACCGGGAGCGCCGTCCGGGCGCCTCGCCGCGCGTGACGGGCCGGAAGACCGTCGAGCAGGAGTCCCCACCCGCCGGACGCTCGTGGAGGCCGTCTACCGCAACGAGATCAGCCGAGTGTGCGCCGCCCGCCGGACGCACCGCGAGGCCGCCCTGACGGACGGCCTCGCCGTGCGTCCGGCCGTGCGCGACGGCGCTCGGCGGGGATCGCGTTGTGCGCCGACGGCCCCGAGCGACCTCGCGCTCCTCCTGCTCGGCGACGGCGCCCGCGTCCCGCCGCGCGGTGGTTCAGCCGCGCGGGGGTGCGACGGTCATGAACCAGCGGAGCGCTTCGGCGACGCCGCGGCGTCCGGAATCGGTGTGGCCGAGGTCGCCGAGGTCGGTGAGGGTCGCCGCGCGTCCCACCTGCCGGACGCAGTGCCGCGCGTTGGCGAACGCCACCTGCTCGTCGCCGCGAGCGCCGATGACATGGACGGGGACGTCCGCGCCCCAGCCCCGGCACGTCCGGTCGTTGGCGTCGAGCGCGGCGGCCAGCGCGCCCGTGGGGTGCTGGATCATCGCCAGCCCCTTCTCGGTCAGGAGCCGCTGCGGCGAGGCGGGGAGCCGGGGGACGATCTCCTGCTCGCCGTGCCGTCCGTCGTACAGCGGCGCGACGGTGGTGTCGTAGGGCGCGCGGAACACCTCGGACGCGCTGCCGTACAGGTGGTAGAGCCGGTTCCAGGACGTCAGGAAGTACGCGAGGTAGTACGCCGACGCCTTCGGGTCCAGCGTCCCGTCGAAGATCGCGGGGACCTCGGCGCCGCGCAGGTCGTAGGGTCCGCTGACGGGCGCGGCGGCGGCGAGGCGGAAGCGCGGGTCGGCGCCGTTGCGCAGGGCCGTGCCGAAGGCCATGGCCGCCTGGCCGCCCTGGGAGAAACCTGTGGCGAGCAGGCGAGGGTCCAGCGTGCGTCCGGTCCGGGGCGCGAACGCGAACGACGCCCGGACGAGGTCCAGCGTCGCCGTCGCCTCCGACCGCGCGTGCAGGTACGGATGCGCGCCGGGCCCGACGCCGAGGCCGAGGTAGTCGGGCTCGACGGCCGCGTATCCGGCGGAGGCGAAGAGCAGGCCCTCACCGGACCGTCCGCCCTCGTCCACCGACGGCGCGTCGGCCGCCGCCGCCATCGTGCCGTGCGCGTAGGTGACGACGCGGAGCCGCTGCCGTCCGTCGCGCGGCAGGACGAGCAGGCCGCTGGCCGTGGTGGGCTTCCGCGCGGCGTCGATCGTCCGGTAGACGATGCGGTACGCGGTGACGCCGTGGCGGACGCGTGAGGCGTCCAGGCCGTCCTCGCGCAGCGCCGCCCGGACGGCCCCCGCGCCGAGGTCCTGCACGCGCCGCACCGACACGACGGCGCCCCGCGCTCCCGCGAGCGCCGTGCCGCCGAGCGTGACCGCGTTGGACGGTCGGCTGCTGGAAGTGGACGACGGGTCGGGGAGCGCAGCGCGAGCGGACGGGCTGGACAAAACGAGGGCCGTCAGGGTTCCGGCGGCCAGTACGGCCAGTGGTGATCTCATGCGTCGAACCTAGAAACGCGGACGCGTCGGCACGATGGCTCTGCGCCCCGGTTCCGGGTGCCGCGCATGACACTTCCGGGGGTGGTTCTAGAGCCACCCCGGGCCGGGTCAGCGGTGCCAGTACTGCGCTTTCGCCGAGACGTTCGCCTCGCCGTCGGCGGTGGGATGGAGTTCGACGTAGAGGTGCTGGCGCGAGTCGCAGACGCCGACGAACGTGCCGGAGCCCGTGCGGACGGGATAGGTCTTGCTGGTGGCGTAGCCGTTGTCCGGGTCGGTCTCGATGAGGCGGAACTGGTGGCCGCCCGAGACGTCCACCTCGCCCGACGCGTCGGGTCATGATCGCCGACACCGAGATTTTCGCCTCACGGGCCGGAATGATTTCGGAACGATCGCAGAACTATCCGTGCGGGCGCCCCACCGAAGGTCGCTGGCGAAAAACTGTCGATGACCGTTATCCTTGCCGAAGTTCGAGCGTAGGCACTGGACGGTCGGCCCCCGCAGAATCGAGAGAAGCCGATGAGCGATAAGACCATCATCGACTATGCCTCCGAACCGCAATCGGAGTTTCTGAGCGAAGCGGCGGCGGAATTGCGGGCCCTCATACGCTCCGCTCGGCAGGCCATCGGCTCTCGTGACCTGCGACGCTCCCGGCGGAGAAACCCCGACCCTCGCGACCCGGACCGCGCACGTCCCGGCAGATCGGCGGACGAGAGGCAGTACCGCAAGGACCGGCCCGCCTGGGAACAGGTGTGGGACGACCGCTTTTGGGAGCGGGCCGAGTCCGACGACATCGCCCGTGCCTGGGACGCGTGCGATCGATGGGCGCGCCTGGAGTATCCCGTCGCGGAAGCGGCGCGGCAGCACATGCGTGAGGAGATCGCCGATCGGTACGGCATCGACGTCGATGAACTGCCGGACCGCGGCCCAGACCGGGATGGCGCCGGGCGCGACGACCCGGACGTGAACGGCCCGGAGCTCGAGGGTTCGGTTCTGAATGGCCCCGACCATGACCCGCGCGCCTCCGAGAGCGACCCGGATCGCGACGACCGAGAACCTCGCGACCGGATCGCCGCGCTTCGCTGGGAACTGGACGAAGGGCGATGGCAACGGCCCTCTCCGGAAGAAGCCGGGAAGTTGTGGGAGCACGTCGGCGCCTGGCCGCCCGACGCCGGCCGAGATGACGGCCTGGAGGTCTTGCGCGACGGGATGCGCCGTGAGTTCGGCGTCGACGTACCGCTCTCCGCGTCGCCCGCCACGACCCATCGTGCGGTCGCCAACGGCCTGTGGCGTCGATCCCGTGGTGAGGACGCCGAGTCCGAACGGCGGGACGACGTCACCGGTCGACTGGACGCGGACAACCGGGGCATGGGCGCAGAGGAGGCAGGAAGAGTCCAGGTCGAGGAGCAGCGCAGATTCGCGGCGGACCTGCGTGAGGCGGCGGACCAGGACCGCGCGGCGGCGGCGGTGATCGAGGGCTTGGACGACGAGCCGCGTGCCGCGGTCCGCGTCGCTGGCAAGGGCTTCCCCGCAAACGTGGGCGCCCGCCTCCGCCGGGCCGCCGCACTACGCGGCAGGGTTGCGCCCGCCGGAGCGCCGAGCCAAGGCCGCACTTTCACTCGAACGCCCTCGCCTGAACGCTGAATGCTTTCGGGTCGCGGACGCGGCACGGGCGCTCGATGGCGGACGAGTACGCGGGCGTCGCACGAAGATCGCTGAGCACCCGTGCGTGTGCACCGACCGGAACGGGATTGGCAAAGCGGTACCGGGCGGCGTCATCGCGCGACCGGGAAACGGCCGTAGGCGGCGGCGTCTCGCCCGGCTTCGCAGAGGCGTCGCCGACTGATCTGCCGCCCGGCAGAGGAACGCTCACGCCAGCGTTCCTCTGCCGGGAACGGTTGCCCGTCCCCGGCGAACTTCATGATCGAACGTTGATACTGCTCACCTGTGAGTCGTCGCCTCCGGCCAGGTTCTGCCAGGTCGAAAGGGCCTCGGCGAAGCTGAGTCCGCGACCCTCCAGGGCCGCCGTCAGACGCCGGTTGAGGGGCCGATCGACTTTGAGCACGAACGAGGCGAGCAGGGTCTTGAGACGCGGATCGGAGATGCTTGCGCCGTCGCCCTGTTGATGACGGGGTGCCCAGAAGGTCTTCCGGCCATGCCTCAGGGTCTCCGAACTGTTCGGCGTAGCGTGCCAGCGCAGTTTCCGGAAGCGCGGCGCCGAGTTCGGCGAGGGCTCGTCGATCTTCGCGAAGCCGCTGGACTTCGGCTGCCTCGGTTCGCCCTTCTCGCTGATCGCCTGGCTCCGTCATATAGTGAATTCCTTTCAGTCTTCCGTTGATCTGGAGAGGGCTGATGGATGATCGCTCGTGGCCTCTTTACCGCATGTCATCCTATGATTCTGACGAGTTCACGTCCATTCCGTCCGGTCTGGAGTCGCTGAAAGCGGCGGCCATCCACATGCCGTCGGGGGCCGGCTCATGGGGGAGCGGCGGCAGTGCGACGTGCCGGTCGGGTTTGCAGGAGGAGAACGGGCCGTTGTCCTTGCTCAGCAGGACGGCGAGGTGCGGATCGGCGTGATGCAGCAGCCAGGTCGACATCCCGAGCGCGCCTTCATAACGGAAATGTTCCCAGGTCTCCCACAGGGCGGTGATCCGCAGCAGCCCTTCGGCGTGCGCCCACCAGCGGGGGCACCAGGTGTACGAACCGCCGAGGCGCCGCTGGATCAACGGAGAGAGGAACTCGACGACGAACTCCTCGGGGTTGGAGAACAACGGTTCGGGTTCCGCTGTGTCGGATGCCCAGGCGTCCGGACCGTCCGGGCCGGCGTCGGCGAGGGAAGCGCTCATGAGCTGGCCTCGGGCGTGTCGTCGCTGGGTGCGTAGCGTGCGAGTGATGCGTTCACGGTGTCGGCGTGCGGTCCGGCCTGCCATGGCAGCGTCTTCACGAGGACCGGCGGAGCGCCGGAGGGGAGCACCAGCGCCCGGCCGCGGGGCATGGCGAACAAGTCCGCGACATCCAGGATCTTCTCGGCTTTCGTGGACGCGCTGGTCGAGTGGGAATGCTGCCCCCGGCCGGACTGCACCGTCGTCGAATAGGTGACCGGCTCGTACTCGCCGATGAACTGGACGAGGTCGCCGAGGAACTTGGAGTCGGAGACGCCCCCACCATAGACGCGGATATTGGCGCTGGACCACAACTTGGCGATCCCGTGTTCGCCCCACACCTCGACGCCTTGCGCCCACGACTGGAGAATCGTCATGAGGACGATCCCCCGGCTGCCGTAATGCGAGTACAGGTCGGGAAGGTCCCGCCAGCGGCATACGTTGGCGGCCTCGTCCAAGACACCGATCATCGGCACGGGCAGCCGGCCGGCCGGCGACGTCGTGGCCTGGGCCTCGGCCGCTTCGATCGTCGCGACGGTGAGTCCGGTGACCAGTGGACCAGCAGTTCCTCGTCCCTCACGGGACAGCGAGTAAAGGGTGCCGCCGCCGCGCGCGAACGCTTCGGGGTCGAACTGCGGCCGGTCCGGCCGGCTCGGGTCGGGAGTCACCCAGCGCGTGACGGCCGGGTTCACCAGGCATCCAACACTCTTGCGGGCGGTGCCGTAGATTCCGCCTCGCTGCTTGTCCGGATAGTTGATGACGCCCTGGACGTGTTCGGCGGGCAGTTCGTGCCCGGCGCCGGACAAGATGTCGACGGGCGTGGCGTCGGTGACGTCGGACAGCCACCGGTACACGGTCGTGATGGGTTCCCCGCCCTCGGAGGCCGCCAGGAGCATCCAGGCCAGTAGCGCCTCCCCTTCCGGGTCGAAGTAGGAGTCGGTCTTCGCGCCGGGATCGCGGCCGTAGGCGGAGAACACGGCCGCCAGACGGGTCGCGGTGTCCACGTCCACGACGTAGGACAGGGGGTTCCACCACCAGTCGGGGCTTTCGCCGACGATCTGCTGCGGGTCGAAGACCCATACGTCCCCCGCCTGCTCACGGGGAAGCCGTGTCGCGTCGACCACGTCACGCTTGTTCGACGTCACGAGAACGGCGCCCGGCGCGTCGAGGATGGCAGGGATGGCGCGCGAGGTCGTCTTGCCCGTCCGAGGGCCCCAGATGTCGACGTGCATGTCCTCGAACGAGCCGTAGACCTCCTGACCTGTGCTGACGGCCCGGCCGATGAGCACCCCCGGCGATTCCGTTCGCGCACCGAGTCGGCGGGCCGTCGCCGCCGCGCCCTCACGGCTGAACGCCTGCAGGTCCGCGCGGTTGGCCATGTGCCGGGCCGCGACGTCCACCCGGCTTCCTCGCCGCGGTCGGCGCACCAGACGGAACACCGCGAACGCCGCGGCGGCGAGCAGCACGAATTCCACCGCGAGGAAGACCAGCGCGCTCCCGGCGGGCAGCGGAGCCCGTCCGGTCACCGTCAGCAGCAGGAACGTGACCGGGTTGCCGGACGTGGGCGCGGGACCGTCGGCCACGGCATGGCTCAGCTTGACCGAACCCCAGAGCGAAACGGCGATGGCCACGAGAAGGCCGAGTCCCGCGAGAACGACATAGGGGACGATGTCGGGTGGTCCGCTCCGTCGGCGCGGGGCGCTCATGACGCGGGCTCCACGGGCGGGACGGTGCTGATGACACGGGTGCTGGAGTTCAGCCACCGCTTGTTCGTGTCGTTGACGTCGCGCTCGGCGGGCGTGAAGTCGACGTGGAACGGGATTCCGGGACGGCCGCCCACCTTCACGAGGAACTTGCCCCGTCCCGGCGGTTCGCCGTCCCGGTTGAGGTTCGGATCCCACGACGGTGGCGTGGACCAGTCCACGATCATGTTCTGCTCCGCCGCCGACATGCGCACCACCTCGTTCAGCGGACCCATCTCCGACATCGGCAACCCGCCGCAGATCACCATTCCCGCGCGCTCGGCGAAGCCCTTGGCCTTCATCTGATCGGCGGGGTCGGGAAGCGCGAGCAGGTCGGCCATCGTGTGCGTGATCATCGCCTGGCCGAGGCCGCGCTGGCGGTTGAGGCGGGTGAGCGCGTCCACGCGGTCCACGAGGCCGCGCCCAGCGCGCAGGACGCGCCACAGCTCGTCCAGCACAACGAAGAAGTGCCGTTGCGGGCCCAGGCCCTCGTCGGCGAGCGCGTGCGCGGCCTCGACGGCACCGAAGCCGTCGGACCAGCACGCCAGCAGCACGGCGGCTTGGAGTTCGGCGTCGGCGTCGTCGATGCCGGAGATGTCGATACAGACCCCGCCGGGAGCGTCGAGCCGGATCGGAGTCGTCGTGGGACGCGCGAACGTCTCGCCCATCGGCCCGTCGAGCAGACCGAGGAGCGTGGCGTGCAACGGATCGACGGCCGCGCGGTACCGGTCCTCCGAGCCGCGGGCGAGCGTGACGGCGCGCACCTGCTCAGCCCCCTGGTCGATGACCTGAATGAGGTCAGGGAGGGTCGGGACGCCGTGGTGCCGTTCGTCCAGCACGCGCAAGGCGGCGTTGAGCGCCGTGCGTTCAGTGTCGGCGATCGGCGAGCCGCGCAGGACGGTCATGAGCGCCGAGACCATGTTGAGGCGACGACCATGCGCGTCGGCGGCCAGCTTGTCCCGCGCGCGGCCGGACAGTCTCGCCGCCGCTGCCGCGGTCTCGCCCGGATCGAGCACGTTCAGCGAGCCGAGCCCGCGGCCGAGCTTGATGATCTGACCGTTCATGGCGGAGATCAGATCGACGTAGTCCGGCTTGAGGTCGCCGAGGACCATGGGGAAGACCCCGAACCCGGTCAGGCCGAGTACCATCCGGCGGATCAGGGACGACTTGCCGAGCCCGGGCTTGCCGAGGACCAGGCAACTCGGATTGTGGATCAGGCCCGCACGCTGGAACCAACTGATCGGATCGCAGCACAGCGCCGCGCCGCCGCCCAGTTCACGGCCGACCGGCACGCCGATCATCGGCGTGCCCGACCCCGCGCCGAACGGCCACAACCCGCACACCTGGACGGTGGTGCCGCGCCATTCGGGCGGAGCCTCGACGTAGGAGGACCTGCCCCCGCCCCGGCCGGCGAAGCCACGTGGCCCGGGACGCGGTCCGCCCTCCCGGTTCTCGGCTCGCCGCGCCGCGAGCTCGGCCTTCCGCTCCTCCCGGGCTCGCTGGGCCGCCTGCTGCGCAGCCTTCCGCCGCGCCCTGGCACTGCGATCGACCGGCTGCCGCTTGAGGGATCTCGGCGGCGCGGCTTCGGGCTCGTCCGGCGCGCGGTCGTCGGTCGACGAGGTCTTCTCGCTCACAGCGCCTCCCGGACGAGCGCCGGCACCTGCAGATGGGTGGGAAGGACGACGCCGAGCGGGAGGGCGGCGGCGAACGCGGACGCCTGCGCGCCGTACATCCGGCGGAGCTGCACCCGTGCGGGCGGGGCGAGCGTGTCGATCGCCGCGGCAGCGCTGCCGAGGTCGGCCGTGGAATGGACCGTCGCCGTGACGAGCATCGCGAATCGGACGAGCCCCGCGCCCTTCGCCTCTTCACGCGCCGTCTGGTCGGCGGCGGCGACCGCGATCGCGTCGCGGGCGGCGGCGTTCTGGTTGTTGACCCGGAACCGTGTGTCCTTGCGGTCGCGTTCCACGAGCGTGGCGGCCGTTCCCGGATCGTAGGGCCGGTACAGGAACGTCACCCGCTTGCGCGGGATGTCCTGGTGAGGAGAGACCAGGCCGGTCAGGACGTTGCTGAGCACCTCGCCGCGCGGTGCGTCCGACATACCCCAGGTGATGGAAGCGCCAGAGTCGTGGACGTAGTGGTCCCAATGTTCCTGCGTCGCCACCGGCCCGACGTCGTTCCAATCGAGCGTTTCATCCTGGGCGTCCTCCAGCAGCGCCTGCGCGGCGGGGTCGTAGGCGACTCGCACGGCCTCGGCGAGTTGCCGGGTGTCCATCGCGCGGGCGCTGCCCGCACCCGTCATCGCGAGGTTGCGCGACAGGCCCGGCAGGCGGGCACCGATCTCCCGGGCCATCTCCTCCAGCGACCGGCGTTTGGCACCGGGCTTCGGCAGGGCCGAGTAGGTGAGCGCGACTCTCGTGCTGACCTGCGCCGACCCGGCCGGGTATTGCTCCACGATCTGTTCCAGCACCTCGCGCGCCAACTCGGGCGCCCGGTCGCTGACGTTGCTCATCACCTCGCGACGCAGCCGGTATCCGAGGTCGGGAGCGGTCTCGATGGTGACGGACGCGCCGACCAGCCCGGGCTCGAACGAGAGTGACGCGAGCCACTGTCCCCAGTACGCGACCCACGTGTCGATCTGGTCCTGGTCCACCAGCGCCGCGCCGTCGGCCCCGCACTCCAGCACGACCGTGTAGTGGCCGACCTGGGGCAGTATCACCATCGCGAACGGCTGACCGTAGGAGTCCAAGGCGTCGACGGCCCTCGACCGCGCGAGAAGTCCGGGCAGCCGGCACGAGCCCCGGTCCACGATGCTCAACGGGCCGGACCGATAGAGATGCTGCCCCTTGGAACGGCCCCGCCACCAGGAGATGCGCGCAGTGGCCGCTTGCAACGCCGTCCGGCCGTGCCGGTCCTGGATCATCAAGGGCGTCAGCATCGCCGCCAGGATCAGCGCGACGACGAGCGCGGGGATCAGCCCGAAGAACATCATCGCCAGGACGATGAAGATCAGTCCGCCGAGCAGGAGCATGGTGCCGAGCAGGCCCAGTCGCCCCAGGCCCGGTGATCGGGGTTTGCGCCAGTTGCCGTAAGTGCGCTCCGCCTGGTTATTGGCTGCCACTTGGGCCTCCCTCGTCCCCGGTCGCGTCCTCGCCGATCTTCTGGATCATGCCGATTCCGGCCTTGCCCGCGTCGATGGCGGCGCCGATCGCGGCTCCGTGCGGGCCGCCCATCTGCGCGCCCTGGGCCGTGTGCTGACCCATCTGCCCGCCGGACTTCCCCGTCGGGCCGCCGCCGGAACCGCTCGGGTCCGGGCCCTGCCGTCCGTCCTGCCCCTGGGGACCTTGCTGGCCGGGCTGGCCGGAGGCGTTCTTGCTTCCCCGGGGATTCCCGCCGTCCTGACCGTCCGAGCCGCCCGCACCGTGTGAGCCGGACTTGCCGCCCCCGCTGCCCCCGCCGCCGAAAGACGGCACCATCCGGGCTCCCGTGGCCACCGCGCCGCCTCCCATCGAAGAGAGAACGCCGGAGCCGCCGCCCCCGGCCGCCGCCACCATCGGCACGATGAATCGCATCAGTGCCGGGAGGACGAGGACCGCGAGAACGAGAAGGATGACGCCTTGCATCTGGGCGATCGAGTCACCCATCAAGGCGTTGAACGCTGTGGCGTAGACCGTCGCCGCCACGGGTTTGTAGAGGACGAAGGCAAGCAGCCATCCCATCAGCTTCCGGTACCACTGGCGTCCGTCCGGATGGATGCTGGCGGCGGCGGCCAGCGGCAAGGCGCCCGCGAGCAGAACGAGCATCGCGCTGCGCACGAACATCATCCCGAGCTGGATGATGCCCGACAAGATCGCGAGAAGGGCGATGATGAGGACCAGCCCGCCGCCGATACCGGCCGTCGTCGTTATCTTCAGCAGGTTGCCCTCGACTTCGCCCGCCGTCGATTTAGCGAGAATCGACGTGGAGTACTCGTCCCCGGCGATGAGGAGAAGATTGACGACCTGGGTGACGGCGAAAACCGTCAGGACCAGCCGAATCAGTCCGGACATGGCCTCCCGGAGTGGCTCGCCGCGCCGCTGCCATGCCACCTGCCCGGCCACCAGCAGGATGCCGAAGACGGCGATGACGTTCACGAGCCAGGCGGTATTGGCCGCCAAGAAGCTGGTGGGATCGTGCGGGCCGTCCGCGATCCTTGGACTGAAGAGGCGCCCGAAATTCCAGTCCCCGATCTTGCCGTCGGAGGTCCACACCGTCGTGATCGCCTTCATCACCTGGATGGCGGACTTGGTGAACGACGACGCGACCTGGTCGACGACCGATCCGGTGACGTTCCCGAGGGCGTCGGAGAGTCCCTCTTTCACTCCCTGCTTGACCTTGCAGACATAGTCGAAATTGCCGCACGTGGCACGAATCGCCGACCGCAGCAGTAGCGCGGCGGTCATGTGCCGCCCCATGCGACGTACCCGTCCAGATCCTGGGTGTCAGGCCCTGGCGGGCCGCTGTCTCCGTTCGGCTGGAGTTCCAGCCTCCAATCGTCGTTGCTCCACTTCATCGTGTAGTCGCCGCTACCGTAGGGCGCGAGTCCGCTGTTCTGGAGAGGGTTACGGTAGGCCAGGCGGATGACCGCCGTCGATGAGTCGTAGCTGATGAAGCTGAATCCGGCGATCTGTCCGATCCCGCCCGACGCGTGCTCGATGGGGGCGGGACTGGCCGAGCGGTTCGCGAGGTAGGCGGACTTGCCGGCGCCGCCGACGAATTCCACCTGCGCGAACTTGCGCCAGTCGACGGCGACGGCGGCACGATAGGTGATGTGAGCCGCCGCCATAAGCGCGCCCACCGGTGTGTGCGCATAGCACCGGGCGATCTCGCCCTCGGTCACCATCGGTCCGGCCGACTTGGAATACGGCAGGACCATGTTCTCGTAGGACTGCCAAAGCACTCCGGGCGGCGCATTCGCGGGCGTTCGCTGGTCGGTGTCGGTCGGGTGACAGCCGCCGGCCGCGGGCGCTGTGGTGCCCGGCCGGGCACCGACGGACGGATGCGAGGGTGCGGCCGTGCCGTTGCCGGAGTCCAGGCCGGTCACGAGCGCGACGACGCCGAGCACCAGGATGAGCGCCAGGAACGCGGCGGCGGCGATGAACCCGGGTCTGCGGAAAGGGCTCTGCACGTCGTCGGGCTCCGGTTCGGTCATTTGCCGCTCACCAGGGTGCCGACGATGACCGAGGCCGAACCGGCGATGATGCAGGCGCTCGCGACCCAGGCGAGCCCGGTGGCGTGTTCCCCGCCTTCACCGCGCCGGTGCGAGATCGCCATGCGTCCGGCGACGATCAGGATGCCGGCGACGCAGAGCCCGAACACGACCCATGCCACCCATTGCAGCAACTTCTCCAGCTGCTGGGCGCCGGGCGGAGGCTCGCCCTGCCCCGGGTCCGGGACCTCGGCCAGGACGTGCAAGTGAGCGATCGCGTGGGTCGTCGAGGCGATCAGATCAACCATTTTGTTCTCCGGTCGTGGTCGTCCGCAGATCGGCGGCCAGGGAAAGGTACGGCGCGGGCAGTTGGATCTCGGCGGGAGGAGTTCCGAGACGCATCTCCTCGACCCAGGGCAGGTCCCATACGCGCGGCACGCCGCCGGAGACGAGCTCCAGCAGGTCGCGCAGCGGTCTCGGGCGCCGGCCGGGCGCGTCGGCGATGACGGCGAGCCCGAGAAGGTCGACGGAGCGGAGCTCGGGGGAGCGCGACCACTGGTGAGCCGCCGCCTGCGCACTACGCAGGCCGTGCGCATGCGACCGGGTGACCAGCACCACTCGCATCGCCGTGGGAGGGGCGCCGAGCGGCCACCATCGACCGGCGTCCATTCCCCCGGGAATCGCTTCGTAGAGAGTGGTCGAACCGGCGCCGCCATGGCACGCCAAGAACCACCATGCCGGACCGCCGCGGAGGAACATCGCGCCGAAATCACGGAAAGGCAGACCGCCGCCGGCGGGCGCCGGAATAATCCGTGGGTAATCCACTTGACGAGATGCTTTCGGGGGCGTTGCGGGCGCACGTTCCCGTGCTTCCGTCGAGTACGGCGACTGTGCGGGCATTTGCTAATCCTCGATTGGTGCGGCCATCATACTATGATGATGACTACGAGACAGGCCACCCGGTTTCGCCTGCTCCTCTACCGACTAGGTGGCCGGTGTTCCAGTTCGCTTCTCGCGTGACCGGATGCGGCCATGGCCCCGCTGAGCGGGAGGGGTGAGCGAAGGTGCCCGATGCGTCTCGTCTCGTCGAACGGCTCTGTCAGAGGGCTCGACCGCGTCGCGCGGTGGGGACGGGCAGGGCATTGGCCTGCGCGAACGACCAGGGAATGTCGAACATTGTGGTCACGGCGGTCGCCGGAGTCGTTGGGCTGATTCTGTTCGTGGTGATGCTGGTCATCATCGTGGCCAGCCGTCAGCGCTTCAGCAGTTGCGGAGTGGACCAGCCCGGGGCCTCTGAGGAGGCGAACAGCATCCCTGCCTCATACCTCGGGTTCTACCGGCGGGCGGGTGCCGAGTACGGCATACCGTGGAACGTCCTGGCCGGGATCGGCAAGGTGGAGAGCGATCACGGCCGGGACAACTCTTCCGGAGTCCACTCGGGGGAGAACTACGCCGGAGCCGGCGGGCCGATGCAGTTCCTGCAGGCCACGTGGAACACCTTCGGCGTCGACGGCAACGACGATGGCCGCCGCGATCGCTACGATCCCGCGGACGCCATCCCGGGCGCCGCGAACTATCTCAAGCACAATCACGCGGACCGGGGAGGTGCGAAGCTCCGCAAGGCCATCTGGTTCTACAACCACAGTTGGGCCTACGTCGACCTGGTCCTGCTCTGGGCGAAGCGGTACGGCGCCAATGACTTCAGTCCCGACGCCGACGCCGGCGTGGACATCGGGGGCGCCGCCGGATGCGGATTCGACTCGGGAACGGACCCCTCGATCGCCGGCCCGTTCGCGCAGCGGGTCATCGCCTACGCCAAGAAGTGGCTCGGCCTGCCCTACCAGTTCGGCGGAGGCACGTTCTCGGGTCCGACCGTCGGTGACAACAGCAACGGCAGCGGGAAGCCGGGCTTCGACTGCTCCGGCCTGGTCGTGTACTCCTTCTACCAAGCGTCCAAAGGGAAGATCAAACTACCCCGTACGACGTACGACCAGGTCGACGTCGGCCACCGGATCGCCGCCTCCCAGATGCAGCCCGGCGATCTCCTCTTCCCGAATGAGCACCACGTCGGCATCTATCTCGGCGGCGGCAAGTTCATCGAGGCGCCGCACACCGGAGCGGTAGTGAGAATTTCTCCCATTGCGGGCCGCGGTTTCTTCGCCGCTGTTCACATCGATACCCCGGGCGGTGACCAGTGACGAGCGGAAGAACACACCAGCCGGTGCGCTGCGGGATCCGGCGCGGCCGATTGCTGTCCGGAGCGCTGACGGCGATCCTGCTGACGTCGGGATGCGGGGGAGCATCGCGCGGCAATGCGAACGGCGTCGCCCACGACCGTTCGCCGAGCGCGTCGGCGTCTGTTCCGCATGCGCTTCCGTCCGACGGCGCTCTTCCGCTGGATCCGGCAGTGCAGGGCGACGCCACCGCCTTCGCCCGCGCCGTTCTCACGATCGTATGGAGCGTGGACGGCGCCCGGGACCGAACAGACCAGGACCCTTACTTGCGCGCGGTTCCCTACTTCACGCCCGTCTACGCCGCCGAGGTGAAGAGAAGGCAGGGAACACCGCTCGACGAACGATGGCGGACGCACCGCGTCCGGATGCGGCTCACCCTCAAGCAGGTACCGGTGGAGGACGACACACTGATCGAGGACACGCCCACACGCGCCACCCGCGAATTCCTGCTGACGGCGCAGGGTATCGGCGAGGACGACTGGCGTGCTGCGATGGTCCGGCAGGTCGCCTACGTTTTTCTTGCCCGGCCCCGCACGGGTCAGCCATGGCGTGTGAGCAGGATCGGGACGAACAACGACTGAGCCCAGGACACGGGCTGGTCAGCGGTGCCAGTACTGGGCTTTCGCCGAGACGTTCGCCTCGCCGTCGGCCGTGGGATGAAGTTCCACGTAGAGGTGCTGGCGCGAGTCGCAGACGCCGACGAACGTGCCGGAGCCCGTGCGGACCGGATAGGTCTTGCTGGTGGCGTAGCCGTTGTCCGGGTCGGTCTCGATGAGGCGGAACTGGTGGCCGCCCGAGACGTCCACCTCAATGACGAACTGGGTGCCCTTCGCGCCGCCGGACAGGACGGCCGGGTAGGCGCCGTCGGCGTGGGCCTTGCCCCGGTCGGAGTACTCCTTGTCGAACTTGACGCGGGCGGTCTGGTCCTTCTTGACGGCCATCGGCTTGCTCAGGCCGAGGCTGACGTATTCCGGCACGTCGTCCTCCTCACCGGGGCCGGCGCCGACGCGCCACTGCCCGTAGTCGCTTTTCACGGCGCGGTCGTAGTCGAGCCCGACGCCGTTGATCGTGTGGTCGTTGGAGTACTGCTGGAGCTGGGCGCGGGAGTCCCATTTGCCGCCGGACCAGGCGTACGTCTGCCAGCCGTAGGTGATCTTCCCGGCGTCGAACGCGCGCTTGACCGGCCCGTAGCCCGCGTACAGGCCGACGCGGTCGCGGCCGAGGACGCTCGCAGCCCCGTCCAGGTAGGCGTTGATGGTGGACTGCTGCCCGGACGAGGCGTCGAAGTCCACCGCGAAGTAGATCGGCCGGTCGCCGGGCATGCCGCAGGCGGCGGCCTGCCGCGCGGCGTCCCGGGCGTCCGCGACGCCGCCGGACTTCCCCGACAGGGCGCGGCTCGCGGTGCTCTCCCACACGACGACGAGCCACAGGCCCGCGTCGGAGAGCTGGTCGGCCTCGGCTCTCGTGAGGTTCTTGCCGGACGTGTCGTGCGAGAGGTAGCGGCACACGAACCGCACGCCGGCCTTCTTGAGCGCCGCCGGTCCCGGACGGCCCCAGGCGTAATCGACGCCGAACACGCTCATCCGCTCATCCATTTCCGTCCCGCTCGGGACGTCCCGGTCGCCACCGAACAATCGGGTGAAATGCCCCAAATGTCCGGGTGTTTCGTCCTAGCTCGGCGGCATTCTCGGTGAATTTGCGGGTGACGGTACCAGCCAGGGAGCGGCACGTCCGGTGATTACGCGAACACCGTCGGCATTTCCGGTGAATTCCCGGCGCTCACTCCCGGACGCGCGCACGGGACGCCGTGAACCCGCGCCGGGCCTCCGGGTGAAAGCTGGCGGACAGCCCCCGACGAACGGAGTGCCGTGATCGCCCTCATCCCCTCCGGGAGGGCCGCGCCGCCCGCGGCCGGCGACGCGAGGATCATCTGGTCCTCGCTGAGCGCCCCTGAGGTCTTCACCGAGCTGTACGACCGCCACGCGCCCCGGATCCACCGATACGCCGCGCGGCGGCTCGGCGCGGACCGCGCGGACGACATCGTCGCCGACACCTTCCTCACCGCGTTCCGGCGGCGCGGACGCTACGACCTGACCCGCGAGGACGCCGCTCCCTGGCTCTACGGCATCGCCGCGAACCTCATCGGCAAGCACCACCGCGCGGAGATCCGGATGCACCGTGCCTATGCCCGGACCGGCGCGAGCCCGGTCACCGAGTCCTATGCCGAGCGTGCCGACGAGCGCGTGGACGCGGCCGGCGTCCGGCGCGCCCTCGCCGCCGCGCTCGCCGCGCTCCCCGCCCGCGACCGCGACGTTCTGCTGCTCGTCGCCTGGGCCGACCTCACGTACGAGCAGGTCGCCGAGGCACTGTCCATCCCGGTCGGCACGGTGCGGTCGCGCCTGCACCGGGCGCGCCGCGACGTCCGCGCGGCGCTCGGCGGACGCCACCCGATCCACGAAGGAGACGACGATGCGTGACCTGGCCGAACTGCGCGACCTGCACGCCGAGGTGCCCGAGCCGGACCCGGCCCGGCTCGCCCCCGGCCGCGCCCGCCTGCTCGCCGCGAACGCGGCGGCCCGTCCCGTCCGGCCCCGGTTCCGGCGGCGGACGGTCCTGGCCGGGACCGCCCTCGGGGGCGCGGTCCTGGCCGCCGCCGCGATCGTGGCGGTCCCGGTCGTCTCGACGGACGGTTCGCCGCCGCCCGCCCTGGCCGCCGCCGAGGTCCTCAACCGCGCCGCCCGCGCCGCCGAGGCGTCTCCCGACCCGGTGCCGCGCGACGACCAGTTCATCTACACCGAGGCCGTGCAGCGCTGGTCCATGGGCGGCGAACCGGTGAAGAGCTACCGGAACCAGCGGTGGGAGTCGGTGGACGGCAGGCATCGCGGTCTCTCCTACGACCACGGCGTCAAGCGGATCGAGAACCCGGCGACGGCGCAGCCGGACGACGTGTTCCCAATGAACTACGCCGCGCTCGCCAGGCTGCCGCACGACCCGGCGCAACTGCGGGCCTGCCTGACCAGCGGCCCGCCCGGCGCGCGGCGCGACACCAGGAGGCACCTCCGGCAGCTCACAGCGCGCATGGCCCTGGCGCAGCCCGTCCTCCCGCCGGGGCTGCGCCCGGCCCTCTTCCGCGCCTTCGCCGGGCTCCCCGGTATCGCGCTGCGGCGGAACGTCGCGGACGCGCTCGGGCGGCGCGGCATCGGCGTCCTCATCGGCGGGGGAACGGGCGCGCGGATGCTCGACTTCATGGTGATCCTCGACCCGAAGACGTATCGCTTCCTGGGTACGGCCCTGCAGCGGCCCGTTCGGACGAACAGGCCGCCCGCCGATGTGACGGCGCTCGTCCGGTCCGGGATCGTGGACGCTCCCGGCCGCCTCCCCTGACCCGACGGGGCTGATGTTGCCGGAGTGACACAGCCCGTGCGGAGAGTGCGGTCAAGGACGGTGGCGCGGAGTCACGGGGGGCGGTAAGGATGTTCCGTGACCCATCCCCCCGGGATTCCACATGAATATCCGCCGCCGACGACATGGGGAAACCGCGCCGAGCCGGTACTGACCGGACCGTGGTACCGGATCCAGGCGAATCCGGCGGCGCGGCGCGGTGAGCCGTTCGTCGTCGGCTGGCTGTCGGCGGGCGGCGGCGCGCCGCTGAAGCTGATCACCAATGCCGGGCCGGTCGGCGAGGCGCGGCAGGCGCTGCTGTTCCCGAGCGGTGCCCGCGGCGTCCGCGTCGCACATGGCCGTCCTCATGTCCGGGACAACGGCCCCTTCGCCGCCTGCAAACCCGACCGCCACGTCCACCCACTCCCCACCGCACCCGCACCACCCGGAATATGGACATCACCCGCATTCAGCAACCCTCCTGACGATCCTGAGGTCCCGATGGCTGATCCCCTGCT
Organism: Actinomadura rubteroloni; assembly: GCF_002911665.1. Taxonomy (NCBI): domain Bacteria; kingdom Bacillati; phylum Actinomycetota; class Actinomycetes; order Streptosporangiales; family Thermomonosporaceae; genus Actinomadura; species Actinomadura rubteroloni. Next base: position 116,293 of record NZ_MTBP01000001.1, on the reverse strand, counting down.
CCCCCCTGCTCTGGAGTCCGCGCGGGCAGCGGTCCCGATCTTGGATTCGCTTCCTGCGCCGGGCTATGCGACTCCCCGTGCGCCCCAGCGGGTGCGAGCGATGAGATCGGTGGAGAACATCTACAACCTGTCCGGTGTGCTCGGCCACGTGGGCACCGGGCCTGCCGAGGCGTGGATCGCGACGGACAAGACGTTCCCTCACGCCCTGTACGAGGTGATGGTCATGTCGGCGGGGACCGGCGTCCGTCCCGGGCTGCACGACCATTCCGAGGCGTATGCGGCCTCGGTCGGCGCGATGGGCGCAGTGTTCGCCGAGCACTGCGCGAACTGGGAGCTCTCCCCCGTGATCTCGTGGAGCTATGACCCGGCCACGGTCGACAGGGAATCCATCCAAGGCGAGAAACGGCTCCACACCCATTTCATCGGGCGTACGGCCGAGGAAGTCGACATGGTACGGGCGCGGTCGACCCCGGTCGGGCAGAGCGCGCCCGGCCGCCAACGTCGCATCGTAGAAGAGGCGTCGGTCCTCGCCGGGGTCCTCGTCGCAGACTGCCTTGACCCGTCCACGCTGAAGGCGTTGGAGCCGGTCGCACCGCTCAGCAGCGCTGCATCCACCGCGACCATTCAGTTGCGGATGCGGGACGGCTGGGATTCGCTGGCTGATCCGGGGTTGGCCGAAGACCTCACCAGAATCCACGCAGTACTCCGAACCATCTACGACCGAATCGGTGCGGCGTGCCTCACCGGGGAGACGGGACCTTGGCGACGGCCCGCGCTGGATCCCGTCGGCGTCGAACGCGTCGACCTCCCGCTAAGCGACAGGTCACGCGAAGCGCTGGGCCACTACCTGGGCGGGATGCGTCCGCAGCTGCTGACCGATGTCGAGGCGCTCCGCAACCCGAGCAACCGGGACCGGACCACCCACATCTACCCGCTGGCTGACCTGGCGTACTCGGTGTGTCTCTCGGCGCACCAAGGCCAGGTGTACACGCATGTGCGGGTGAACGTCTTCTCCGACCTCGGCGGCGCGGGAATGTCGGTGCTGGACGGCACCGTGGTCAAAACGCGCAAGGGCGAGCGGACCATGACGCCCGAGGACGAGGCGCACCGGCTGGACTTCCAGCGCGGCTACCTCGACAGGGTGCGTCACCACGCCTACGGCGGCCACGCCCTGTTCCCCTTGGCACAGCCGTCCCTGGACCCTCGCACCGCCCGTATCGGCCCAGGGCCGACGACAAGGTCCCCGGGCGAGCAGGTCCAGGCCGAAGGGCAGGCCGGAACCAGGCTCCTGGCGATGACTCGGAGACCAGCTCGCGTCGCGCGGGAGGAGAGGTCACCCCAGGCGAGTGGTTCGCCCTCCCCGCCGCCGTCGCCCTCGGCGGATACGTCATCCGGCCCGGAACTCTGAACCGCGCTGGACGACCGGCGGCTACTGCGTGGTTCCGTCAGCGACGGGTCGGCGTCCCACGCGCTCGGCGACCGTGGCGACGTCGTCATCGTTGTACGCCGTCCTGATCGAGGAGGCAGACAGCTCGGCGGTCTCCTTCAGGTCGCGCAGCGGATACGGGCGGGGACGGGTGAAGCGGCGGGCGTAGGCCAGCAGCAGCAGCCGGTCGGACTCGGCGGCCCGGATCCTGGCCACCGCTTGACTCAACGCCGTGTGCAGGGGGTCCTGGTCGTTGTCCACCAGCGCGCGCCGCAGCCCGTCGGCGACGACCAGGCGCTCCTCGTGAGCGACGGCGGCCGCCTGCCCGTAGGCGTCTCCGCCCATCTGACCTCGGGTCGGGTAGGGCACGAGGATCGCTGCGATCTCGTCGCAGATGTCAACGCTCTCCATGTGCAAATGGTACACAGATATGCAATCGCTGTAAATCTGTGCAGGATATCCTCACCAAGGAAGGGTGGGACCGGACGGATGACACAGACGTTCCCTTCGCGCGTAGCGATCTTCGGGCTCCCGGGAGCCGGTAAGTCCACGCTCGCGCATGAACTCTCCCGGCGGCACGAGATCCCCGTGCACGAACTGGACGACATCCTGTTCGCGCGGCACGGCGCGCTGCCCCTCGATCGGTTCCGCGCGGAGGTCGGCACGGTCACGGTCGGCCCGAGATGGATCGTGGACGGCAACTACAGCAAGCTTCAGGACGTCACCTGGGACCGGGCAGAGTTGGTGATCTGGCTCGACTACCGGCTCCCACTCATCCTGTGGCGCGTCACCCGCCGCAACCTGCGGCGGCTGTCCGGCCGCGAGCAGACGGGCCGCCGCTTGACCTGGCGCGCCGCGTTCTTCGGACGCCGCAGCGTCCTCGGGAACGCCGCCCGCAAGTACATCCGCAACCGACCACGGTATGCCGCCCAGCTCGCGCAGACCGAGGCGCGCGGAGTGACGGTCGTGCGGCTGCGATCGCCGCGAAAGACGAACCGATGGCTTCGCGACACTCAGTGGATAACTGACATTGTCCACTGAGAACCGCAGTGGACTCAGCCGTGTCCCTGGGGTGGTCATGGGCCTGGCGAGCGCGAGCGGTATGTGTCGGACGTCTGGAGTCGCTGAAAGCGGCGGCCGTCCACATGCCGTCGGGGGCCGGCTCATGCGGGAGCGGCGGCAGCGCGACGTGCCGGTCGGGTTGCAGGAGGAGAACGGGCCGTTGTCCTTGCTCAGCAGGACGGCGAGGTGCGGATCGGCGTGATGCAGCAGCCAGGTCGACATGCCGAGCGCGCCTTCATAACGGAAGTATTCCCAGGTCTCCCACAGGCCTGACGGGGCTGATGTTGCCAGGGTGACAGGCCCGGTGCGGAGAGTGTGGTCAAGGACGCTGGCGCGGAGTCACGAGGGGCGGTAAGGATGTCCCGTGACCCATCCCCCCGGGATTCCACATGAGTATCCGCCGCCCACGACATGGGGAAACCGCGCCGAGCCGGGACTGACCGGACCGTGGTACCGGATCCAGGCGATTCCGGCGCCTCGGCGGGCGGCGTCGGCGGAGGGCGACTTCGTGAGCGTCCTGCCCGCCGCGCTGTCGGCCGCGCGGCGCGGCGAGCCGTTCGTCGTCGGCTGGCTGTCGGCGGGTGGCGGCGCGCCGCTGGAGCTGATCACCAACGCCGGGCCGGTCGGCGAGGCGCGGCAGGCGCTGCTGTTCCCGAGCGGTGCCCGCGGCGTCCGCGTCGGCGAGGAGTGGCTGCGGCAGGCGCGCCGCATGGTGTGGACGCGCTGCGCCGGCAGGCTCGCGCCCGTCGCGCCCGTGCTCGCCGAGGGCGCCGGGCTGTTCGAGTCCACGCTCGTCACGTTGATGGAGCGGCCGTTCGGCTGGTTCGTCGTCGCCGAGCCGTGCGGCGAGCGCGTCCTGGACGACGAGATGCGCGAACTCCACCACGAGCTGCGGATGCTGCGGCGCGGCGAGGACGAGCAGTCCCGCCTCGCCGTCGCCCGCGCCGACGACCGGCTCGCAGAACTGGACGCGTTCCGCGAGGCCGGGCTGTGGCAGGTCAAGGTCGTCGCGGGCGCCGAGACCGAGCAGGAGCTGGGGCAGATCGCGCCCGTCCTGGTCGGGTCGATGGATCTCGGCCACCACCCGTACCGGCTGCGGTCCGGGCACGGCGCGGGGTCGTTCGCCGAGGCGCTGCGGGCGCCCGCGACCCCGGCGCCGCGCCGCCCGCAGGCGCCGGACGAGCTGCGCTTCCCGTTCACCGCGACGGCGGGCGCGCTCGCGGCCCTCGCCGGGCTGCCGCGCCGCGAGGTGCCGGGGCTACGGGTGCTGGACGCGGGGTACTTCGACGTCACGTCCGAGACCGACGACTTCGCGTCCGGCACCGAGCCGCGCATCGAGCTGGGCGCGATCCTGGACGCGCAGGACCGCCGGGTCGGCGCGTTCACCGTGCCGCGCTCGACGATCAACCGGCACGTGTTCGTCACGGGCGCGACGGGCGCGGGCAAGAGCCAGACCGTCCGGCACCTGCTGGAGCAGCTCACCCGCGCGGGCGTGCCGTGGCTGGCGATCGAGCCCGCCAAGTCCGAGTACGCGGCGATGGCCGGGCGGATCGCGGACCTCGGCGGGCCGGTGACGGTCGTGAACCCGTCCGATCCGGCGTCGGTGCCGCTGTCGGTGAACCCGCTCGCGCCCGAGCCCGGCTACCCGGTGCAGGCGCACATCGACATGGTCCGGGCGCTGTTCCAGGCCGCGTTCGACGCCGAGGAGCCGTTCCCGCAGATCATGGCGCAGGCGCTCCAGCGCGTCTACGAGACCAACGGCTGGGACGTCGTCACCGGCGGCGGCGTGCCCGGCTCGCTGATCGAACCGACCGTCCCGACGCTGGAACAGCTCCAGAACGCCGCACTCCAGGTCATCACGGACGTCGGGTACGGGCGGGAGATGATGGCGGACGTCCAAGGCTTCGTGGACGTCCGGCTCCGGAGCCTGCGGATCGGTTCGGCCGGACGGTTCTTCGAGGGCGGCCACCCCGCCGACATCGGCGGCATGCTGCGCGACAACATCGTGCTGGCGATCGAGGACGTCGCCAACGACGAGGACAAGGCGTTCCTCATGGGCACGCTCATCATCCGCATCGTGGAGCACCTGCGGATGCGGTCGCGCGGCGCGTCCCGCGACGGCGCGCCCGCGCTGCGGCACGTGATCGTCATCGAGGAGGCGCACCGGCTGCTGCGCAACCGCCCGGAGCGGACGAGTTCGCACGCCGTCGAGCTGTTCGCCGGGATGCTCGCCGAGATCCGCGCGTACGGCGAGGGGATCATCGTGGCGGAGCAGATCCCGACCAAGCTCGTCCCGGACGTCATCAAGAACACGGCGCTGAAGGTCGTCCACCGGCTGCCCGCGCACGACGACCGGTTCCAGGTCGGCGCGGCGATGAACCTGGACACCGACCAGTCGCGCGAGGTCGTGTCGCTGCGGCCGGGCGTCGCGGCGGTGTTCGCCGACGGCATGGACCGTCCGCTGCGCGTGCGGATCCCGCTCGGCGAGGGCCGCGAGGAGGAACTGCCCGGCCCGCCGCCCCCGGTGGACGGCCGGCGGTCGGCCGCGTGCGGGCGCGAGTGCCAGTCCGGACGCGCCTGCACCCTGTACGAGCTGCGCGAGGCCGACCTGCTGGCGGGCGGCGTGGACTCGGCGTGGCTGCGGGTGTGGACGGAGACGCTCGTCCTCGCGCACGTCACGAACCGTCCGCTGCCCGCGGTGCCGCCCGAGCTGGTCCGCGCCTGGTCACGGCTCGTTGCGCGGTTGCGCGAATGCACGCTCGCGACGGTCGTGGAGCGGGCGGTGACGCGCCGGTCCTGGGCGCTGCGGACGCAGTACCCGCCCGCCGAGCTGACGGGCGTCGTCGCGGACGTCGCGCAGCGCCTGCTCGGCGGCGCGGGCGACCTCGCCGGGACGTCGCCCGGCCCGCACTGGGTGATCCCGCAGGTCCGCTGGGTGCACGAGCTGGACCGGATCTTCCCCTACGGCGGCGGCGACCCCGATCCGCGCGCCCCCGCCCCGCCGCTGGACTACCAGCTCCCGGGTCTGCGGCAGCCGCCGGACGGGCTGCTCGGCCACCGGTTGCGCGCGTTGCGCCGGCATCCGCTGTCGCCGGAGCTGGCGCGCAACCGTCCGCTGGCGATCACCGCGCTGGCCGGGGACGACGAGAACACGGCCTTCTTCGCCGACCTCGCCGTCGTCACGATCGGGCTGCCCGAGGACGAGCAGATCGCCGACGTCGCCGCGACCATGCGCGCGGAGAACTGGCTGGAACCCGTCCTGAGCTGGCCCGAAGGGCTGATCAAACCGTTCGCCGATCCGGCCGGGGGCATTCCGTTCACGTTGCCGTGAATGTGGTGCGATGAGTTTCGGACGTGCCGCCGGTCTCATCCGGTGCGCACTAACGACTTGAGGGAGCATCACGATGCGGAAGATCACGGCCGGCCTGTTCATCTCGCTCGACGGCGTCATCGAGGACCCGCAGGACTGGCACTTCCCGTACTTCAACGAAGAGATGGGACAGGCCGTCGACGCCCAGCTCGGCTCGGCCGACACGCTCCTGCTCGGCCGCAAGACCTACGACAGCTTCGCCGGGGCGTGGCCGGACCGCGAGCAGGCCGGGGGCGACGACGCCGGGTTCGCCAAGAAGCTCGGCGACGCGCGCAAGATCGTCGTGTCGCGGCAGGACCTGACGTTCACGTGGCGGAACTCCGAACAGCTCCGGGGCGACCTCATCGAGGCCGTGACGGCGCTGAAGAACGAGCCGTCCGCGTCCGCCATCGGCATGAGCGGGTCGGTGTCGGTCGTGCGGGTGCTGCTGGAGGCCGGGCTGCTGGACGAGCTGCACCTGTTCGTCCACCCGATCGCCGTGCGCAAGGGCACGCGGCTGTTCGAGGACGCGGACACGTCGCTGCCGCTGGAACTCGTCTCGTCGGCGACGTTCGCGACCGGGGTCGTCCACCTGGTCTACCGCCGGGACGACGCCGCGCCGACCGGCGACTACGACACCGCCAAGGCCAGCCTGCCGGCCGACTAAATGTCGCCTTCCGAGCGGGACGGGAGGTTCTCGGCCGGGGCCACGGTGTTCCAGTAGCCGAGGAACTCCCGTTTCGCGGCGCTCGCGCGCTCGTTCGCGGCGGCGATGACCGGGTCGGAGTCGGTCGGGCAGCCGGGGGCCTGGTCGAGGTAGCGGGAGTTGGAGTCCACCGACGCCTGGAGCGCACGGACCAGGGCGTCCCGCATCTCCGCGCCGTTCGTCAGCGCGCCCACGTCGAGGGACTGCGCCTTGGCGAGCTGGCTCTGCCGCGCGTCTCGGACGGCCTGCAGATCGCTCGCGGTGCAGCCGTTCTCGATCGCCGAGCCCAGTTCGCGGCGCGTGGAGCCCATCTCGGTGAGCAGCGCGTCCACGGCCTGCGCCTGGACGTGGACGTCGCCGTCCGGGGTCGGGCTCTCGGCGATCGTGCTCGCGCTCGCGCCCACGCTGGTCGGCGTCCCGCCGCTCTGCTCCTTCGGCCCGGACGGCCACAGCACGATCCCCACCGCGACCACCGCCAGCACCACGATGCCCGCCGCGAGCGCGATCCACGGGACCGGGCTGCGGCGGCGCGGGGGCGGCGGCTGCCAGATCGGCGGGTGGTTCCACGGCTCGTCGGCGAGCGGGGTCGTCCGCTCCTCGGGCGGCGGGGGCGGCACCGGCACGTTCCACGGCTCGGGCGACAGCGCCGTCGTCTCGTGCCTCGGACCGGCGGGCGGCAACCCGAACCCGGCGCCCGGCGCGTCGTCCCGCGCGGTCGCCGACTCGAACCCACCGCCCGCCGGCTCCCGACCCGCGCGCCCTGGATCGAACCCGCCCGCCGACGGCCCCGAGCCGCCGGGCGGCGGCGCATGACCACCGGCCGACGGGGGGAAACCGCCGGGCTCGGACTCGTGGCCGCCGAGTGACGACCCGTAGCCGCCGGGCGGCGGTTCGTGGCCGCCGGGCGGTGCTGAGCGGCCTGCGGGCGACCGTTCGGAGCCGCCCGCCCGTGAGCCGTAGCCGCCGTCGTAGCCGGGGGACGGGTCGAAGGCGCCGGGCGCGGGTTCGTGGCCGCCGGGGCGCGGCCCGGCGGCGGACGGCGGCTCGTGGCCGGCCGGCGGGTCGGTCGCCCAGGGCGGGCGGACGGGCTCGTCGCGCGCCGTCGCGTCCCCGCCCGCGTTCGGATTCGTGTCCAGCAGCGCGCCGCAGTGCGTGCAGCGCGGCAACGCCGGGGTCGTGTCACTGCCACAGACCGGACACCGCATAACCCCACCTCACCCTGACGGCCCGCTGTGGAGCCACAACATAACCCCGCGCGGACGCCCCGCGCCCTTCCTTCAGGCGCTCACACCGTGTTCCACGCGCGGGTGGAGTTCCCGGTCTTGCGCGCGACAGGGTTCCACAGCGCGACGAACCGCTGCTTGTTCTGCGTGGCGCGGCGCTCGGCGTCGGCCCGTCCGGGCGCGTGCGCGGCGTTCGGACGCGGCTTGCCCTTGCACTTGCGCTGGTTGCCCTGCGCCCAGCGCAGCAGCGCCTGGTCCACCTCCAGCGACGACTGGAACGACTGCCGCAGGTAGCCGCGCATCCGCTCGCCGTTCGGCAGGTGGTCGACCTTGAGGGAGTCGGTGCGCCGGAGCTGGGCCTGCCGCCGCTCGGCGACGCGCTGGTAGGCGCCGATCGCGGCGGGCAGCGTCTTGCACGAGGCGCTCGCGGCGAGCGCGGCGGTCAGGTTCCGGCGCGCCTCGCCGCTGGTGTTCAACAGCGCGTTGAGCTGCGCGGCCTGCTGCCGGGTCGGGCCGGAGATCGGCTTCTTCTCCGCGACCGGCGTGTTGGACGTGGACACCGGCGGCCTGCCGTGCGGCCCCGACGGGTCCTTCGCGCCGTCCGGCCACACGACGGCCGCGACCGCCACGACGGCGACCGCGACCAGCACGGCGACGCCGACGAGCAACGGCTTCGGCGTCGCGCCGCCGCGCTTCCCGCCCCCCGGCGGGTTCGCCCCGCCATAAGGCGGATTCGGCTGTCCGTAGGGATCGTTCGGCGGTCCGTAGGGCGCGCCCGGCTGCCCGAAGGCCGCGTTCGGCTGCCCGTAAGGGCCGTTCGACGGCCCGTACGGCTCACCCGGGCCGTTCGGCGGCCCGTACGGCTCGTCCGGACCGTTCGGCGGCCCGAACGGTTCGTTCGGCGGCCCGTACGTCGGTTGCGGCGGCGGGCCGGGCGCGACCTGCGTCGCGTCCGCGCCGGACGCCCAGGGCGACGGTGCCGGGCTCGGCGGCAGCGCGCGGGTCGCGTCCGACTCGTCCTCGGGCGACGGACGGCGCGGCTTGGCGTACCACGACTCCGGCACGATCGACTCGGCCGGCCCGGCGTCGTCCTGCGCCTCGGCCCACGCGGGACGCGGCGCGGGAGCGGGCGGCGGAGGCGCGGCCGGCGGGGCCGCGTGACGCGTGACGTCGTCGTCCTCGTCGTCGAAGGCGTCCGGGTCGAACGTCCACGCGGCCGTGGACTCGGGATCCTGCGGCCCCCCGCCGAAAGCGCCGGGCGCCCCGGCGAACGGCGCGCCCCCCTGACCGAACGACGCGCCCGGCCCGTCCAACGGCACACCCGCGCCGTTCGACGGCGCGGCGGGCGACCCGTTCGGTGGCGCGTACGGCCCGTCCGACGGCACGGAAGGCCCGTTCAGCGGCGCGTAAAGCTCGTCCGATGGCGCGTACGGCCCGTTCGACGGCGCGGAAGGAGCGGCGTGCGGCGCGGGTGGTCCGGCGTGCGGCGCCGACGGTGCGGCGGGCGGCGCATACGAACCGTTCGGCGGCGCGGACGGCGGTGCGAGCGGCGCGTAAAGCCCATCCGACGGCGCGGACGGCGCGGTGGGTGGTGCGTACGAACTGTTCGGCGGGGCGGGTGGTGCGGGCGGGCCGTTCAGCGGTGAAGGGCCGCCGGGCGGTGCGGTGAACGGCGACGGCGGCGCGGACGATCCGTTGGCGAAGGCGGACGGCGCGCCGAGGGGCGCGGGCGGTTCGGGGGGAGCCGACGCCCAGGACGGCGGCGGCGGGACGAGGACGGTGCCCTCGCCGAGTCCCGCCCCGTCCTCCGCGCCGGACGCGCCGAGCCCGTTCCCGACCGGCGCGCCGAGCGGCGCCCCCGCGAGCGGCGTGTTGCAGCGCGGGCACGCCCCGAGCGTCCCGGGCGTGCTCGTCCCGCACGTCGGACAGTGCATCAGCTCGAAACCTCGCTTGGTCGCCGGTACGCCCACGTCGCGTGCCCCGGTCCCGGCGGGGCGCGGGGCCGCTCCACCGACCGATGGGGACATCCGACAAAGTAACGTGCGGGACCCCATCTCGGGCGCATCACCGGGAAACCGCGGCAGGCGCGGACCGTCCCGCCCCCGGGTCTGGCACCGAATCACGAGCCGCCGACGAAGGTCAAGAACGCCGAGGCGGGTTTACTCCGTCCGGTGTGACGCTGGTCGCATTATCCCGTCCGGGCCGCGACGGCGGCCGGAGAAGAGGGAAATGTCCGTACCGGGACCGGTCCGCGTGCTGCCGCGACGATCGAGCGTCCCGGCGACTAGGCTTCCCTCATCTGCGGGGCGGGCCAGTTGGACGCGCCCGGACGCACCACCGGAGAAGACGGAGTTCATGAGCGACCTTCCACTGCGTTCACAGCTCGCCGTCGCGCTCGGCCGGACGGCCGCGCGGATGTCCCGGCTGGCGGGCAAGGGCGACGGTTCGGTGATCGGCGGCCGGATCGGGCTGCGCCTGGACCCGGAGCTGCTCACCCGGCTGGCCAAGGACCGCAAGCTCGTGCTCGTCAGCGCGACCAACGGCAAGACGACGACCACCCGGCTCATCACGTCGGCGATGACGCCGCTCGGCGAGATCGCCACCAACGCGTTCGGCGCGAACATGCCGACCGGCCACGTGTCCGCGCTGGCGTCCGCGCCGGACGCCCGGTACGGCGTGCTGGAGTGCGACGAGAAGTACGTCCCGATGGTGCTGAAGGAGACCGGCGCGAACGTCGTCGCGCTGATGAACCTCAGCCGGGACCAGATGGACCGTGCCGCCGAGATCTGGCTGCTGGCCGGGAAGTGGCGGCGGGCGCTGGAGGCGTCGCCGCAGAGCCATGTCATCGCCAACTGCGACGACCCGCTCGTCACCTGGGGCGCGGCGACGGCCCGGAGCGTCACGTGGGTCGCGGCCGGGCAGCACTGGCGCGAGGACTCGTGGTGCTGCCCCGAGTGCGGCGGCCCGCTGGACCGGCAGGGCACTGAGGAGGACAGCGACTGGCGTTGCCGCGAGTGCCACTTCGGGCGGCCCAAGCCCGACTGGGTGCTGCGCGGCGACCACGTCCTCGGGCCGGACGGACGGGCGGTGCCGCTGTCGGACGTCCAGCTCCCCGGCCGGGCGAACCGGTCGAACGCGGCGATCGCGCTGGCCGTCGTCGCGCAGTTCGGCGTGCCGCCCGAGCAGGCGCTGCCGCTGCTGGCGCAGGTCAAGTCGGTCGCCGGACGGTACACGACCGTCGAGCACCAGGGCCGCGCGCTGCGGCTGCTGCTGTCGAAGAACCCGGCGGGCTGGCTGGAGGCGTTCGACGTCCTCGCGCCCGCGCCCGGCCCGGTCGCGCTGTCGATCAACGCGCAGGGCCCGGACGGACGCGACACGTCCTGGCTGTGGGACGTCGACTACCGCATCCTGCGCGGCCGTCCCGTCTGGGCGACCGGCGAGCGCCGCGTGGACCTCGCCGCCCGGCTGGAGGCCGCCGACGTGCAGTTCACCGTCGTGGACGACATCGAGCAGGCGGTCCTCGCGGTGCCGCCGGGGCAGCTCGACGTGATCGCCAACTACACCGCCTTCCAGGACATCCGAACGAGGTACGGCCGTGTCGTCTGACCGCATCAAGATCGTCTGGATCTACCCGGACCTGCTGAGCACCTACGGGGACCAGGGCAACACGATCGTCCTGGAGCGCCGGGCGGCGCTGCGCGACATCCCGACCGAGACCGTCCACCTGCGGTCCGACGAGCCCGTGCCCGACGACGGCGACATCTACCTGCTCGGCGGCGGCGAGGACCGTCCGCAGATCCTCGCGGCGCAGCGGCTCCGCGCGGACGGCGGCCTGACCGGCGCGGCGCGGCGCAACGCGGTGATCTTCGCGGTGTGCGCGGGCTACCAGATCATCGGGCACGAGTTCGGCGGCGAGGAGGGCCAGCCGCTGCCGGGCCTCGGCATCCTCGACATCCGCAGCGGGCGCGGGGCGCAGCGCGCGGTCGGCGAGGTCGTCGGGGACGTCGCGGCCGAGCTGAACGTCCCGCGCATCACCGGCTTCGAGAACCACCAGGGCGCGACGACGATCGGGCCGGACGCGCGACCGCTCGCCAAGGTCGTGTCGGGCGTCGGGAACGGCGACGGCCAGGGCTTCGAGGGCGCCTACGCGGGCCACACGCTCGGGACGTACATGCACGGCCCGGCGCTCGTCCGCAACCCGGCCCTCGCGGACCTGCTGCTGACGTGGGCGGTCGGCATGGAACTGCCGCCGCTCCAGCCGTCCTGGTCCGAGCGGCTGCGCGAAGAACGCCTGAACGCGGTTCTGACGCCCCGCTGACCGTCAGCCGACGATCGCCGCGACGACCGCGCGGACGGCTTCGGAGTCCGGAGCGCGCTCGCGGTCGGCGAACAGCAGGTGCGCGGTGCCGACGACGGTCAGCGCGAGCGTGTCGACGTCGGCGCCGTCGGGCAGCCGGTCGCGTTCGGCCGCCAGGTACGCGCGGACCATGGCCATGGCCTCGGTGAGCAGCGGGACGCCGGTGGGCCAGGTGCGGCGGAGGCGGGCGCGCAGCTCGTCCCGGAAGGTGATGAGGCCGACCATCGCGACGGCCACCGCGTCGAACACGTCCACCAGCGCGGCCGTGAGATTGCCGGCGACGGTGCCCGTCCCGGCCGTGGCGAGCAGCACGGCGGTCCGCGCGTCCAGGCGCGCGACGCTGTCGTGGACGAGGTCGGCCAGGAACGCGTCGAAGTCGGCGAAGTGCCGGTGCAGGACGCCCTTGGCGCAGCCCGCCTCGTCGGTGACGGCGCGGCTGGTCAGCGCGTTCGGGCCGTCCCGGAGCAGGACGCGCTCGGCGGCGGCGAAAAGCTGTTCGCGCGCGTCGCGCAGGGCCACGCCGGTGGGCATGGGGAATCCTCTCACTGGCTAAGTGGGCGCTTGCCCACTAGTGTGGGCGCATGCCCACTCTACCGTCGCGCCCCTCGCCGGACGAGCCGCACCGCGCCCGCCACGTCGCCGAATCGTTCGGCGCGGAGGCCGAGCGCTACGACCGGACCCGGCCGCGCTACCCGGACGCGCTGATCGCCCGCGTCGTCGCGGCGAGCCCCGGCCCGGACGTCCTGGACGTCGGCTGCGGCACCGGCATCGCGTCCCGCGCGTTCGCGGCGGCGGGCTGCCGCGTGCTCGGCGTGGACCCCGACGAGCGGATGGCCGCGTTCGCCCGGCGGCGCGGCCTGGCCGTCGAGACCGCGACGTTCGAGGACTGGGACCCGGCGGGCCGCGCGTTCGACGCCGTCGTCGCCGGGCAGTCCTGGCACTGGGTCGACACGGTCGCGGGCGCGGCGAAGGCCGCGAGCGTCCTGCGTCCCGGCGGACGGCTCGCGCTGTTCTGGTACGTGTTCGAGGCCCCGCCCGCCTTGGCCGAAGCGTTCGCCGCCGTCTACGGCCGCGTCCTGCCGGACTCGCCGTTCGCGCGCGGCGTGATGCCCGGCCTGGCCGCCTACTCGACGATCTTCGCCAAGGCCGCCGACGGGATGCGCGCGACCGGAGCCTTCTCCGACCCGGAGGAATGGCGGTTCACCTGGCGGCGCCCGTACACGCGCGACGCATGGCTGGACCAGGTGCCCACCTTCGGCGGCCACACCGCCCTGCCGTCGGAGACCCTGGACGCCCTGCTCGCCGGAGTCGGCGCCGCGATCGACGCCGTCGGCGGCACGTTCCCCGTGAACTACACCGCCGCCGTCGTCACCGCACGCATCGCGTAAAGATGACGCCGGGTGTCAGGTATCGGCGGCATGCTCGGTCGCATGACGGAATCGTTGCAGGGGAAGGTGGCGCTCGTCGCCGGCGGGACGCGGGGCGCCGGGCGGGGCATCGCGGTCGAGTTGGGGGCGGCGGGCGCGACGGTCTACGTGACGGGACGCAGCACGCGCGCCCGGCGGTCGGAGATGGACCGGCCCGAGACCATCGAGGAGACCGCCGAGCTGGTGACGGCCGCCGGGGGGACCGGGATCGCCGTCGCGGTCGATCATCTGGAGAGCGCGCAGGTCCGGGCGCTGGTGGAGCGCATCGACGCCGAGCGGGGACGGCTGGACGTGCTCGTCAACGACATCTGGGGCGGCGAGCTGATGTTCAGTTGGGACGCCACGCTCTGGGAGCACGACCTCGACAAGGGGCTGCGCGTCCTGCGGCTGGCCGTCGACACCCACATCATCACCAGCCATCACGCGCTTCCGCTGCTGCTGCGCAATCCGGGCGGGCTGGTGGTCGAGATGACGGACGGCACCGCGCAGTACAACGCCGAGAACTACCGGGTCTCGTTCTTCTACGACCTCGCCAAGACGTCCGTGCTGCGGATGGCGTTCGCGCAGGCGAAGGAACTCGGGCCGCTCGGCGCGACGGCCGTCGCGCTCACGCCGGGCTGGATGCGCTCGGAGATCATGCTGGACGTCTTCGGCGTCACCGAGGACACCTGGCGCGACGCGCTGGCGAAGGAGCCGCACTTCGCCATCTCCGAGACGCCGCGCTTCACGGGACGGGCCGTCGCCGCCCTGGCCGCCGATCCGGACAAGGCGCGGTGGAACGGGCGGTCGCTGTCCAGCGGCGGCCTGGCGCGGGAGTACGGCTTCACCGATCTGGACGGCAGCCGTCCCGACGCGTGGCGCTACATCACCGAGGTCCAGGACGCCGGGAAGCCCGCCGACACCACCGGCTACCGCTGAGAATCCCAGCGGATTTGTGCGTTCCCACGGTGAGCGTCCCGCGACGGGGAGTAGCGTCCCGTCCATGACGGATCCGTTCCTGCTCTCGCCCGGCGACGCGCCCCGCGACGTCGGCGACCTCACGATCGAAGAACTCCAGGAGCGCACCGGCTGGCCCCCGAGCGTCTTCGACTCGGTGCCGCGCGAGCACGTCGTGTCGTTCCTGCGGCGCGTGGAGGGCTTGGCGCCCCTGAACGAGGAGATCGGCGCGACGCTGGAATCCGCCGGGCTGGACCGCCACGACACCGCCGGCGAGGGGTCCGGCGGCTTCCACGTGGCGACCTGGCTGCGCGACGACGGCGTGGTCGTCTCGTGGGCGCTCCGGGGGCGGATGAACAGCGACGGCGACCCGTTCGAGAGCGCGGTCCACGCCGTCATGCATCCGGCCCTGGCGCGGATCCTGACCGCGGCGGGGTTCGACGCCCAGATCATCCCCGACGACGAGGACGACGCGGGATTCATCCTCGTCACCGGCCGCGCGTGACCCCGGCCCGGTAGGCGGTGGGCGTCGCGCCCGTCCAGCGGCGGACGGCGCGGGTGAACGCGGCCGGGGTGGCGAAGCCGAGGCGCGCGGCGATCGCGGTGACGGGCAGCGTCGTCGCCGCGAGCAGGGCCAGCGCGCGGTCGCGGCGGAACGCGTCGGCGAGCGAGGCGTAGGACAGGCCCTCGGCGCGCAGCCGGAGCTGGAGCGTGCGGGGGCTGACGGCGAGCGCGCGTGCGACGTCCGGCAGGCGCGGCGGCGCGCTGTCGGAGAGCCGCCGCATGACGGACTCGACCGTCGCCGACCAGGGCGCCCGCGCCGCCGCGAGCCGCTGCTCGGCGTACGGTTCGAGCATCGCCAGGACGACCGGGTCCGCCTGCCGGATCCGCGCCGCGAGCGCGCCGGCGCCGAGGTCGCAGGCGTCGCGCGGCTGCCCGAATGCGACCGGCCCGAAGGCGGCGCGGTGCGCGGCGGGGTCGGCGGGCTCGGGACGCCGCAGCCGGACGCGGTCGGGACGCGCCGCACCCCCCGTCAGCCGCGCGAGCACATGGCACACCACGCCGAAGCAGGCGTCGACGGTGTCGGGATCGGCCGCGCCGCCGTCCGGCGACCGGAGGGTGAGCGTCGCGGCGGCCCCGGCGCGCTCGACCACCAGCTCGTTGCGGCCGAGCAGCGGATGGAAGCGCTGGAGGCCGGCGAGCAGCGCGGCGACGTCCGGGCTGTTGGCGAGGATCGGCGGGACGAGCCCGCCCAGCATCGCCGTCTCGGCCCACGCGGCGAACGCCAGCCCCGGCCGCGCGATCCCGGCCGCCCGCAGCGCCGCCCACAGCGGCGTCAGCCAGTCGGCGGCGCCGGCGCTCCCGGGGACGACGCCGTGCGCGTCCGCGAACGCCCGGAGCTGCAGCTCGACGGGCGGTGCGGACGAAGGCAAAGGCGTTGCGCGCAAGGGAAAGCCCGCCCTCCCGGCCCGTTGCGACCGTGGCGTCATGGAACTGCGAACACCGGCCCGGCCGGTCCTGACCTACGGTACCTATCCGTTCCTCGCCGTCGTCACCGGCGTCGTCGCGTGGGCCGTGCTCGCGCACCGGCTGCCGCTCGCGCCGGACGCGGCGGTGGGGCTGCTCGCGCTGACGACCGTCGCCGTCGCCTTCGCGGTGGAGCGGACGAACCCGCTGCTCGACCGCTGGCAGATGACCGGGGACAGTCTCGTCCGCCGCGACCTCCCGTTCATCGGGCTGTCTTTCGTGACTGAGCAGATCGCCACGCTCGGCGTCGCGCTGGCGGCCGTCCGCCTGGTGCCGGACGGCGGGTTCGGCCCGGTCGCCGCGCTACCGGTCGTCGCGCAGGCGGCCGTGGTGCTGCTCGCGCTCGACCTGCTCTGGTACGGCTACCACCGCGCGGCGCACACGCTGCCGCGCCTGTGGCGGGCGCACGGGGTGCACCATTCGCCGTCGCAGGTGTACGTGCTGGTGCACCTGGTGTTCCACCCGATCGACCTGCTGGTGTCCCGGTTCGTGATCGCGCTGGTCGTCTTCCGGCTGAGCGGCGCGACGCCGGGGGCGGCGTTCCTGGCCGTGCTCGTCCTCAACCTGCAGCAGACGATCAGCCACGTGAACTCCGACGTCCGCACCGGCCCGCTCAACTTCGTGTTGATCGGCGCGGAGACGCACCGCTGGCACCACGGCGCGGGTGAACGGGTCAACTACGGCTCGGTGCTCGCCGTGTGGGACATCGTCTTCCGCACGTTCGTCCACACGCCGCGCCGCGTTCCGGACGCGCTCGGCCTGGACGACCCGGCGTCCTTCCCCGACCCGCGCGGCTTCCGCACCGCGCTGGCCTGGCCGTTCCGCCGGGCGTCGGTTCAGTAGACGAGCGCCTGCGTTCCCTCGGTCATGATCTCCTCGACGAACGTGGGGGCGCCCGCGATCCGGACGCCGTCGATGACGTCGCCGGGGCCGATGTCGCGCCGCGCCGCGCACTGCGTGCAGAGCGTCACCCGGCCGCCCGCGAGGACGGCCGCGAGCAGGTCGGGCAGCGGCGCGGCGTGCGGCAGGTCGAGGTCGGCGGCGCGGCCGGGCAGCGCGAACCAGGCGGACTCGCCGGTCAGCCACAGCGACACCGGCACGCCGCTCGCGACCGCCGCCGCCGCGACGGTGAACGCCTGGTTGCACCGCTCGGCGCCGTCCGCGCCCGCGGTCACCTTGATCACCAGAGACTTGGCCATGCCGGGCACTCTAGACCCGCCCGGTGCGCCCGCCCGGCGGGCGGTAGGGTCGGCGGGTGGGCATGGCGAACGCGATCATCCTCGTGCTGGCGTGCGGGCTCGTCGCGGCGGCGCTGACGCTGCTGGTCGTCCGGCTGAACCGGCTGCGCTAGCCGGACGCGGGCCGTACGTCGACCGGACGCGGGGCGCGCGGCGTCCCGGTACGCTCGGGCGCCATGGAGCCTGATCTTCATCCCGATCTGAAACCGCTGGAATTCCTGCTCGGCACCTGGAAGGGCGCCGGGGTCGGCGACTATCCGACCATCGAGGAGTTCCGGTTCGGCCAGGAGGTCACGTTCGGCCACAACGGCAAGCCGTTCCTGATCTACGAGAGCAGGACGTGGCTCATCGAGGAGGACGGTTCGCTCGGCCGTCCGCTCGGCCGCGAGACCGGGTACTGGCGGCCCCGGCCGAACAACGAGGTCGAGGTGACGCTGGCGCACCCGACCGGCATCGTGGAGATCTACGTCGGGAACGTGGCGTTCCACCGCGTCGAACTGCAGACCGACGTCGTCGCGCGCACCGCCTCGGCGAAGGAGGTCACGGCCGGGACCCGGATGTACGGGCTCCTGCCGGAGAAGGACGGCGCGCGCGATCTCGGCTGGGTGTACGAGATGGCGGCGATGGGTCAGCCGCTCCAGGTGCACCTGTCGGCGCAGCTCAAGTACGCCGGGTGAAGGTCATGTGCGTGACGCCGGACGGGCTCGTCACGGACTCGATGTCGAAGCGCTCCTCCAGCCCTTCGAGCCCGTCCCACAGCCGCACGCCCCGGCCGAGGATGATCGGCGAGATGACGACGTGCAGGTGGTCGATGAGGTCGGCCGCGAGGTAGGCGCGGACGGTGCTCGGCCCGCCGCCGATGCGCACGTCCAGCCCGCCGGCGGCCTCGCGCGCCTGCTTCAGGACGTCCTCGATCGGCGCGTCGACGAAGTGGAACGTCGTTCCGCCTTCCATCTCGACGGACGGCCGCGGGTGGTGCGTGAGGACGAACACGGGCGTGTGGAACGGCGGGTTGTCGCCCCACCAGCCGTTCCAGTCGTGGTCCTCCCACGGGCCGCGCTGCGGGCCGAACTTGTTGCGGCCCATGATCTCGGCGCCGATTCCCGGGCCGAACTGGCTGGCGAACGCCTCGTCCACGCCGTGGCTGCCGTCGGACTCGCCCTGCATCGCGCGGAGCGTCCGCGTGCCGAAGAACCACTTCATGAGCCGTCCGTCGGCGTGGCCGAACGGGGATTCCATGGTCTGGCCCTCGCCGGTGGCGAAGCCGTCGAGCGAGACGCCGAAGTTGTGGACGCGGACTCGGGACATCGTTTCCTCCTAGGGTGATTGCGTTTCGCAACCGCTAAGAGGAGCGTAGACTAGGTGCTTGCGAAATGCAATCACCTGGAGGCGAGCATGGAACCGCGGTC
Source organism: Actinomadura rubteroloni (assembly GCF_002911665.1). NCBI lineage: Bacteria > Bacillati > Actinomycetota > Actinomycetes > Streptosporangiales > Thermomonosporaceae > Actinomadura > Actinomadura rubteroloni. The sequence continues at coordinate 97,633 of NZ_MTBP01000001.1, read as the reverse complement.
GGGATGCGCGATCAACGCGGCGGTGGAGGCGCTGGGCGACCGGTGGAGCCTGATCGTCCTGCGCGACGTGATCTTCGGGAACCGCCGGCACTTCCGCGAGCTGCTCGCCAGGAACGACGAGGGGATCGCGTCCAACATCCTCAGCAGCCGGCTGAAGGCGCTGGTGGCGGGCGGGCTGCTCACCCACGAGGACGCAGGGCGCGGACGGCGCGGGACCTACAGCCTCACCGAGGCGGGCATCCGCACCGTCCCGGTCATGGCGGCGCTCGGCACCTGGGGCCTGGCGCACCGGCCGACGTCCTACGAACTGGGCGTCCGGGCGCAACTGCTGGAGGACGGCGGGCCGGAGCTGTGGAACGACCTGATGGACGAGCTGCGCGAACTGCACCTCGGGATCCCGCGCCCGGACACGGGCCGTCCGAGGGCGTCGGAGCTGCTGCGCGCCGCCTACGAACGGGCGGTCGCGGAAAAGGAAAAAGCCTCCGAACCTTCCCCGCGGGTGCGGGGGCGATGAGAGGACTGGCTCATCTGGTTCGGAGGCCCGGTGCCTGCCTGGAATTCGCCGGTCGCGTCCACGACCGGTCCCCGTGCCCCGACAGGCGGCTAGCTCGCCTGCAAGAGCGGTGGGTCCGAGGCGTGACGGCGACTAGCGGACAGCCACCTCGCAAGCCCTACTGTCACTCATACCTAGGACCACCTCCTTTCCTGCGTGGCAGCACGTTATGCGACGCGCGCGAGACGAGGCAAGCGTGTTTTCGGCGACATACACTCGGCGCATGGCGGACACGTGGCAGGAGGAGCTGCGGGCCAAGGGATACCGGATCACGCCCCAGCGGCAGCTCGTCCTGGAGGCCGTCGCCGCCCTTGAGCACGCGACCCCCGAGGAGATCTGCGCGCAGGTGCGGCGCACCGCGCAGGGCGTGAACATCTCCACCGTCTACCGGACGCTGGAGCTGCTGGAGGAACTCGGGCTCGTCAAGCACGCGCACCTCGGGCACGGCCCGCCGAACTACCACCTGGCGACCGAGGCCGAGCACATCCACCTCGTCTGCCGGGGCTGCGGACGGGCCGAGGACGCCGACCCGTCCGCCGCGTCCGGGCTGGCCGCGCAGCTCGCCGAGCGGTTCGGATTCGTCACCGACGTGCATCACCTCACGGTCTACGGCGAGTGCCGCGACTGCCGGGAGTGAGCGCATAGTCTGGTGGCCATGAGGAGTCCGCTGCTCGATCTGCACGGGGCCGTCGCCGCCGACGCGCCCGACCAGGACGTCGCCGCGCACTACGGCGAACCGGCGCAGGAACAGCGGGCGCTCGAAACCGGCGCCGGGTTCGTGGACCGGAGCAACCGCGGGGTCGTGCGGGTGTCCGGGCCGGACCGGCTGTCGTGGCTGCACAGCCTGCTCAGCCAGCGCCTCGACGCGCTCGCCCCGCACGAGCCGACGCAGGCGCTCCTGCTGGACGCCAACGGGCGCATCGAGCACCACCTGCACCTGGTGGACGACGGGGAGGCCGTCCTCGCGCACGTCGAGCCGGGCACCGCGCCCGCGCTCGTCGCCTTCCTGGACCGGATGCGGTTCATGCTCCGCGTCGAGGTCGCCGACGTCACCGCCGAGTACGCCGCCGTGACCGGGCCCGCGACGTTCGAGGGCGTCGCGTTCCCGGACGTCGCGGGGCTCACCACGACGCTGATCCCGCGCGCCGCGCTCGGCTCGTCCGACCTGCGTCCGGCGGGGCTGTGGGCGTACGAGGCGCTGCGGATCGAGGCGCACGTCCCCCGGTTCGGGCGCGACACCGACGAACGCGCGATCCCGCACGAGATGGGCTGGATCGAGACGGCCGTCCACCTGCACAAGGGCTGCTACCGGGGCCAGGAGACGGTCGCGCGGGTGGAGAACCTCGGCCGTCCGCCGCGCCGCCTGACGTTCCTGCACCTGGACGGCAGCGTCGACCGGCTGCCCGCACACGGCGACCCGGTCGAGATCCCCGGCGGCCGGACGGTCGGGTTCGTCGGCTCGGCCGCGCGGCACCGCGAACTCGGCCCGGTCGCGCTCGCGCTGGTCAAGCGGAACGTCCCGGTGGACGCCGACCTGCTCGCCGGGGGCGTCGCCGCCGCGCAGGAGGTCGTCGTGCCGCCCGACACCGGCGCCAACGCCGAGATCGCGCTGCGCCGCCAGCCCGCGCGCCGGGCGTAAACCGGGCCGAGTCCGGGCAGATCCCGGGGCACAGCGCGCCCCGGGAGAGGAAGGCCGGCCGTGGACTCCGACAACGAGCCGCCCGCCGGCCGCGCCCGGCCCGGCCGCCGGCGCCGCCGCAGGCGGGAGCCCGTCGCGGTGTGGTGGACGGTCTTCGCGGCCGTCGCGGTCGCGGCCGTCTGGACGGCGTCCTGGCGGCTCGCGCTGTTCGGCGTGCTGCTGTGGTGCGGGTACGAGTTCCTGTTCGTCCCGGCGGTGTGCCGGGTGATGACGCGGCAGGGGTTCTCGTGCCGCGAGCCCGTCCGGGGACGGCTGTTCGCGTGCCGGGGCGAGCACCAAAGGTTGAAGAACGAGGCGCTGTGGCGGCTGGCGGGACGCCGTCCGGCCGAGCCGGGCCCGTGGATCGTCCGGGCGCGGCTGGCGCAGGCCGACCTGATCGTGCTGCTGTCGGCGGCGGCGGGCACGGTGGTCATCCTCGCCGGTACGGTCTACGGGCTCGTCCGCTGACCCGTACGATGACGCTCCGCAAACGTCTCGATGAGGAGAGTCATGGGTCACCGGACCGACTACCTGTACCTGCACTCCGCGCCGGACCTCGGCGGCGAGGAACTGCTGGTGCCCGAGCAGGACGGGTGCGTGCCGCTGTCCGCGCCGTTCGTCACCGCGTCGGCGGTCAACCGGTCGCACGAGCGCGACGTGCACCTCTTCACCGACGAGGCGTGCGCGGGCGCGCCGGCCGTCGTCGTGCCGCGCAAGACGAAGCTGGACGCGTTCGGCCCGGTCACCGTCGCGGCGCTGCGCTTCGCCTGACGGGTGGCGCGGCGGCCCCCGGCCGCGAGACAGTCGGGAGCGAGACCGGGAGGCGATGATGCGGCGCGACGAACACGGACTGGAACTGCGGGGGACGGACGAGGCCGTCCGCCACTACGACCGGGCGCTCCACGAGCTGCTGCACTTCCGCGCGGCGGTGGACGCCGAGGCGAAGGCCGCGCTGGCGGCGGACCCGGGGTTCGTGCTCGGGCACGTCCTCGCGGCCTACCTGGGGGTGCTCACCACCGACGCGGCGGAGACGCGCGCGGCCCGCGACCGGTACGCCGCGTTCCGCGCGACGCTGGACGGCCCCGGGCTGCTGCCGCGCGAACGCGCGCACGTCGCGGCCGTCGAGGCGCTGCTCGGCGGCGACCTGCGGGCGTGCGGCGCGCTGCTCGCCCGGATCACCGAGGAGCATCCGCGCGACGTCCTCGCGCTCATCGCCGGGCACCAGATCGACTACCTGACCGGCGACGCCCGCGCGCTGCGCGACCGCGTCGGCGGCGCTCTGTCGGCCTGGCACGACGACGACCGGCACCGCGGCCACCTGCTCGGCATGTTCGCGTTCGGGCTGGAGGAGGCCGGCCACTACGACCGCTCCGAGGACGTGGGCCTGCGTGCGGTCGAGCTGAACCCGAAGGACGTGTGGGCGATCCACGCCGTCGCGCACACCTACGAGATGCAGGGACGGTTCCGCACCGGGCTCGGCTATCTGGACGCGCGGCTCGCCGACTGGTCCACCGGGACGTTCTTCAACGTCCACACCTGGTGGCACTACGCCCTCTACGCGCTGGAGGCGGGCGACGCGGCGCGGGCGCTGGAGATCTACGACGCCGTCCTGCACGGCCCGGACGCCGCCGGGATGCCGATGGACCTGCTCGACGCGTCCGCGCTGCTGTGGCGGCTGCTGCTGGAGGGCGACGGCCAGGACGGACGGTGGGGCGCGCTCGCCGACGCGTGGGAGCCGCTGGCCGCCGAGCCGTGCTCGGCGTTCAACGACATGCACGCGGTGATGGCGTTCGTCGGCGCGGGCCGGTTCGCGGCGGCGGACGCGCTCGTCGCGAACCGCGTCGCCTACCTCGAACACGACCTCGGCGCCACGAACCAGGAGATGACGGCGCGCGTCGGGCTCCCGGTGTGCCGCGCGCTCATCGCCTACGGGCGCGGCGACCACGAGCGGACCGTCGATCTGCTCTGGCCGGTCCGCCACCGCCTCCACGAGTTCGGCGGCAGCCACGCGCAGCGCGACGTCGTCCAGAAGACGCTGCTGGAGGCCGCGCTGCGCGGCGGACGGTTCGGGCACGCGCGGGTGCTGACGAGCGAGCGGGTGAACGTCCGTCCGTGCAGCCCGTTCAACTGGCTCAAGCACGCCGCCGTCGCCGACGGCCTCGGCGAGCGGGGCGCCGCCGCGCTGGCCCGCGCCCGCGCCGCCGACCTGCGGGGGGCCGTCGGAGCCGGGTGAGACGCGGCTGCCTATATTGGCGCCATGAGCGTCAATCCGGTCCTGGTCGAGGTCGAGCGGTCCGGGTTCGTGGAGTCGCGGCACCGGGGGAGCGCGGTCGGGCTCGGCGCGGACGGGACCGTCGCCGCGTCCGCCGGGGACCCCGCCGAGCCGGTGTTCCCGCGCTCGGCGAACAAGCCGATGCAGGCCGTCGCCATGCTGCGCTCGGGCCTGGACCTGGACGGCGAGCTGCTGGCCCTCGCCGCCGGAAGCCATTCGGGCGAGGACTTCCACGTCGCGGGCGTCGAACGGATCCTGGCGGGCGCCCGGCTGGGCGCCGGCGATCTGCAATGCCCCGCGTCGTGGCCGCTGGACCCGGCGGTGGAGCGGCAGGTCGTCCGGGACGGCGGGACGCGGTCCGCGCTGCGCATGAACTGCTCCGGCAAGCACGCCGGGATGCTCGCCGCGTGCGTCGCGGCGGGCTGGCCCACCGCGACCTATCTGGAGCCGGACCATCCGCTCCAGCTCGCGGTGCGGGCGGCCGTCGCCGAGCTGACGGGCGAGAAGCCCGCCGCGACCGGCGTGGACGGCTGCGGCGCGCCGCTGCTCGCGGTGTCGGTGACGGGCGTCGCGCGGGCGTTCCGGCGGCTCGTCCTGGCCGAACCGGGGACGCCCGAACGCCGCGTCGCCGACGCGATGCGCGCCCATCCGCAGTGGACGTCCGGCACGCGCCGCGAGGAGAACACCCTGATGCGGGCGGTCCCCGGGCTGCTCGTGAAGTGCGGCGCCGAGGGCGTGGACGCGTTCGCGTGCGCCGACGGCCGGGCGGGCGCCGTCAAGATCGACGACGGCGCCATGCGCGCCCGGACGCCGGTGACGGTCGCGCTGCTGCGCGCCCTCGGGGCCGTCGGGGCCGACGATCTCGCGGAGCTAGCCGCGCCGCTGCTTCACGGTGGTGCCGTACCGGTGGGAGCGGTCCGGGTCGCTCCGGGCCTCTTCCTCGGGTGACACCGGGATCTGGTCCGGCGCGTAGCTGTGCGAGAACATCCCGTGCGATGACTTCTGGAAGCCGCCCTTGACGGGTCCGCGCTCGGGCGCGGGCTCGCATCCGGGCGAGACGTGACGGGTCCGGACCGCGCCGAACGCCGTCAGGGCCAGCCAGCCGGCCAGGGCCAGGAACATGACGACCGGCCCGATCCAGAAGAGGGTGTTGAGCCCGAGGCGCCAGCCTTGGGCGTGCGTCGCGGCCATGAGTGCTGCGTTCATCGGTTCCACCTCCTCCGCCTCTTGCCGTAACCGGAGCGGACGGGCTCAAACCATTGACAGCGGGTCGAGCCATAACCCTATAGTGCTACGACCCTAGATAAATAGAGGATGTGGCCATGACCGCTGTCCTGCGAGCCGAAGGGCTCGGCAAGAGGTACGGGAAACGCTGGGCGCTGACCGACTGCACGCTGGACGTCCCGTCCGGGCACGTCGTCGGCCTGGTCGGCCCCAACGGCGCGGGGAAGACGACGCTGCTCAGCCTCGCGAGCGGGCAGGCGACCCCGAGCGCGGGACGCGTCACCGTGCTCGGCGGCGGCCCCGGGCGGCTGGCGCGCGTCGGGTTCGTCGCCCAGGACACTCCGACGTACGCCGGGCTGACCGTCGCCGAGCACCTGCGGCTCGGCGCCCGCCTCAACCCGCGCTGGGACGACGCCTACGCCCGCGAGCGCGTCGCCCGCGTCGGCCTGGACCCCGCGCGCCGGGCCGGGCGGCTGTCGGGCGGCCAGCGCGCCCAGCTCGCGCTGACGCTCGGCCTCGCCAAGCGGCCCGAGCTGCTGTTCCTGGACGAGCCCGTCGCCGCGCTCGACCCGCTCGCCCGCCGCGCGTTCGTCCAGGGCCTGATGGAGGCCGCCGCCGAGCAGGGGATCAGCGTGGTGCTGTCGTCCCACCTGGTGTCGGACGTCGAGCGCGCGTGCGACTACCTGGTCGTCCTCGTCGGCTCGCGGGTCCGGCTCGCGGGGGAGACCGACGCGCTGCTCGCCGCGCACCGCCGCCTCACCGGGCCGCCCGGCGCGCCGCCGCCGGGCTGGCACGCCGTCGGCGCCGTCCACGCCGAGCGGCAGAGCAGCTACATCGCCCGCGCCGACGACCCCGTGCCCGACCCGGCCTGGACGGTCACCGAGGTCGGCCTGGAGGATCTCGTCCTCGCCTACATGTCGGAGGAACGATGATCTGGCTGACCTGGCGGCAGTTCCGGGCGTCCGCCGCGACGGCCGCCGCGCTGCTGGCCGCGCTCGCCGCCGTCCTCGCGCTCACCGGGCCCGGCATGGCCGACGACTACGCCGCAGGTGTCGTCGCGTGCAAACGCCGTCCGGGCGGATGCGGCAACTTCTACCAGGACTTCTACCACGCGCACATGGCGGCGTTCTTCGGCGTCACGGTCGTCGTGCTGCTGCTGCCCGCGCTGCTCGGCCTGTTCTGGGGCGCGCCGCTGATCACCCGCGAGCTGGAGACCGGCACGCACCGCCTCGTCTGGAACCAGAGCGTCACCCGGACGCGGTGGCTGACCGTCAAGCTCGGGCTCGTCGGGCTCGGCGCGACGGCCGCCGCCGGGATCGGCAGCCTCGCCGTCACCTGGTGGGCCGGGCCGCTGGACGCGAGCGCGGCGCGCAACACCCCGAGCTTCCCCCGGATGGGGCCGCTGCTGTTCGACGCGCGCGGGCTCGTCCCGGTCGCCTACGCGGCGTTCGCGTTCCTGCTCGGCGTCGCGGTCGGGACGGTCGTCCGCCGCACGCTGCCCGCGATGGCCGTCACGCTGGCGGTCTTCGCGGTCGTCCAGCTCGCGATGCCGCTGCTCGTCCGGCCGCACTTCGCCGCGCCGGTCCGGGCGTCCCAGACGATCGGCACGGCGAACCTGGACGACTTCTTCGTCGGGCACAACGGCGAGCCGGTCCAGATGACCGTGCAGTCCCAAGCGCCCGGTGACCCGAACGCGTGGGTGCTGGAGAACCGGCTCGTGGACGCGGCGGGGCGCCCGACCAACGGGACGATCAAGGTCTCCACGACGTCCGGGCCGTGCGCGCCGGAGCAGAGCGCGCCGCCCGGCGGCGCCCCCGGCCAGGCGGGACGGCCGCCGGCCGGGGAGTCGCCGATCTCCGCCTGCCTCGCCGAGATCAACCGGCTCGGCTACCGGCAGCGGCTCGTCTACCAGCCGTCGAGCCGCTACTGGGCGTTCCAGTGGGCCGAGACGGGGATCTTCGCGGTGCTCGCCGCCGGGCTCGCCGGGTTCTGCTTCTGGACGGTCCGCCGCCGGCTGTCCTGACCCCTCACCCGGTCACCTTGGCGAGGAACCCTTCCAGGTTCGCCGTGGTGCGGGCGATCTGCTCCTCCAGCGTCAGCGTCTCCTGGAGCCGGCCGCCCGCGCCCACGCTTTTCTTGCGGCGCACATAGAGGGAGCAGGCCAGATCGGAGCAGAGATAGGAGCCGACCGTGTTGCCCTGCTGGCCGCGCTCCCCGGCCCGGCGGGCGGTCATCAGCGCGACGCCGCCGCCCGAGTGCGTGGTCAGGCACAGCGAGCACATGCTGCGCCGCAGATGCGTGGCGTGCGGGGACGCCAGCCGCAGCGCGACCGCCGTGAACCCGTCGTTGTGCTCGGTGACGATGTAGGCGCGCTGCGGGGCGGCGGGGTCGCGCCAGCCGAGGAAGTCCAGGTCGTCCCAGGGGCGTTCGGCCAGGTCACGCGGGACGGCCAGCCGCTTGGCCTCGCCGCGCGTGCAGTTGACGAAGGACGTGCGGATGTCGCGCTCGGTGACGGGTCTCATGCGTCGCAGCGTATGTTGCCTAAATGTATTAGGCAAACAATTAAAATGTCTCGGCGGCGCGGGCGGCCTCGACCAACTCGTTCACCGCCGCCAGGCCGAGCGGGACGCCGAACGTCCGGAACTTCACCAGCGGCACCCCGCGCTGCAACGCGAGCATCATCGGGGACGTCCGCTCCCCGGCGAGGTCGGGCGCGTCGGTGGCCAGCCGGGCGCGCAGCAGCGGGCCGCCGACCGGGTGGTCCAGCCACTCGCCGAGCGTGGACATGCCGGTGAGCGTCGGCAGATGGCCGTCGCCCGGCGTCGTCAGCTCGGCCGTCAGCCGGACGTCGCGGGACGACGCGCCGACCTCGACCGTGAAGCGGCCCGCCGAGACCGCCCACGCGCCGCGTCCGGTGGACCACCAGGCGATGTCGCGTCCGGTGAGCGCGAATGTCACCCGCTCGGCGGCGCCCGGCGCGAGGAACACCTTGCGGAAGCCGCGCAGCTCGTGGCGCGGACGGGTCGGAAGGTCCTCGGCGAACGCGGTGTAGAGCTGGACGACCTCGGCGGCGGCGCGTCCGCCCGTGTTCGTGACGGTCAGCTCGACCGTCCAGGCGTTCGGGCCGGTCTCGGTCACCGCGAGGTCTGAATACTCGAACGTCGTGTACGTCAGGCCGTGGCCGAACGGATAGGCGACCTCGGTGCCCAGCGTGTCGTGGTGCCGGTAGCCGACATAGCGGCCCTCGCCGTAGACGACATGCCCGTCCCCGCCGGGGAAGTGCAGGTAGGACGGCACGTCGGCGAGCCGGAGCGGGATCGTCTCGGCGAGCCGCCCCGACGGGCTGTGCGCGCCGAACAGCAGGTCCGCGACGGCCGCGCCGCCCGCCTGGCCGAGCAGCCAGCCCTCCAGGACGGCCGCCGCCGCGTCCCGCCACTCCGCGACCGACACCACGCCGCCGTTGGCGAGCACCACCACGACCTTTCGGCAGGCCTCGGCGACCGCGCGCAGCAGGGCGATCTGGTCGGCGGGCAGGTCCAGGGACGTCCGGTCGAAGCCTTCGGACTCGGCCTCCTCGGGCAGGCCGAGGAACAGCAGCGTCACGTCGGCGGCCCCGGCGGCGGCGACCGCCTCGGCGCGCAGGCCGTCGTCCGGGGCGCCGTCCAGCCGGTACCCTGCGGCGAAGTCCAGCGTGGCGGCGGTCCCGGCCGCCCGGAGCGCGGTCCACGCGTCGTCCAGCCGGGTCGGGACGACGTGGGAGCTGCCGTGGCCCTGGTAGCGGGGCGTCCGGGCCAGCTCGCCGATCACGGCCACGCGCTGCGCGGCGCCGGGATCAAGCGGGAGGACGCCGTCGTTCTTCAGCAGCACGGCCGCGCCGCGCGCCGCCTCGCGGGCCAGCTCGTGGTGGGCGTCGGCGTCCCAGCCGTCGAAGCGCTCGCGCCGGTCGACGCGGCGGACGAGCGCCCGCATCCGGTCGGCGGCGCGGGTGACGTCGGCCTCCTCCAGCCGGCCCGCGCGGACGGCGGCCACGATCTCGTCGTCGGTCCGCGACGGCGGCATCTCCAGGTCGAGCCCGGCGCGCAGCGCCTCGACCCGGTCGTTGACCGCGCCCCAGTCGGACACGACGAGCCCGTCGAAGCCCCACTCGCCGCGCAGCAGGTCGGTGAGGAGCCAGCGGTTCTGGCTCGCGTAGACGCCGTTGATCTTGTTGTAGGAGCACATCACCGCGTACGGCCGCGCGTCGGTGACGATCCGCTCGAACGCGGCGAGGTAGATCTCGCGGAGCGTCCGCTCGTCCACGTCGGCGCTGACGCGCATCCGGTCGGCCTCCTGGTTGTTCACCGCGAAGTGCTTCACGCAGGCGCCGACGCCGAGCGACTGGACGCCGTCCACCAGGGCCGCACCGAGCACGCCCGTGAGGTGCGGGTCCTCGGAGAAGTACTCGAAGTTGCGCCCGCACAGCGGCGACCGCTTGATGTTGACGCCGGGGCCGAGCACGACGTCCGCGCCGAGCGCCGACGCCTCCCGCGCGAGCGCCGCGCCGACCCGCCGCACGAGACCCGCGTCGAACGACGCGCCGAGCGCGACGGCGGGCGGAAAGCAGGTGGCCGGGACGCTGTGCATGAGCCCGAGCGCGTCGCCGTCGCGCCGCTCCTGCCGCCGGATCCCGTGCGGCCCGTCGGTGAACGTGACGGCCCGGACGCCGTCCACCGCCGTGCTGTCCCACGTCGAACTCCCGGACGTGAGCGACGCCTTCTGCTCCAGGCTCAATTCGGACATGCGGCACCTCCGGGGACGTTCCTATCAGTCCCAGGGGGCGTTGTCCTCGCGGGCGAGCGAGCGGCGGCGCTCGGCGGGCTCGGCGGGCAGGCCGTCGCCCTGCTCCCAGGCCGGACCGCCGTGGCCCATCCCGCCGGTGATCGGTCCGCGATGCGGGACCATCCGCGACGACGCCTCCGGGTAGCGCTTCTTCGACCCGGCGAGCATCAGCAAGACGAGCCACAGCGCCAGCGCCAGGACCACGACGATCGGTCCCGCGACGGCGTACCACGTCGGCCCGATCGGGGCCGCGGCGATCGGTTCGGTCATGCCCGACCCCTACCCCGCCGTCGCGGTCACAGCCCCCGCGACTGCGAGATGGACCCGGACGTCGCCAGCGTGAACACGCGCACGGACTCGGCGAAGTTCGTCAGGTCCCACTCGGCCGGGCCCTCGTACCAGTACAGGTTGTCGGCGCGCTCGGCCTGCTCGCCCGCGTCCTTGACCGTCTCGGCCCAGCGCGGGACGACCCCGAAGACCACCGCGTACGGCAGGAACCGCGAGAACAGCGCGATCCGCTGCCGGGGCGCGTCGGCCGTGCTCGCGGGGATCTCGCCGCGCTCCAGGAACGCCCGGAACCCGATCATGTGGGCGAGGACGGTCGAGCCCTGCGCGGTTTTGGCGGGCATGTACTGGCCGCCGTACGCCATCGCCGCGCCCGCGATGATCACCGCGAGCCCGGCCAGCGCGAAGTCGGTGGTGAACGCGAGCGCGGCCGTACCGGCGATCCCGAGGACGGTCAGGACGAGCCCCGCGACCGTCCACCGCGACCGCGTCGTGTCCGGACGGCGCGCGAACCAGCCCTGCTCCACGACGTCGGCGTACATCGCCGACCGCACCCGCGCGAGCTGCGTCGCGAACGCCCCGCCCAGCTCCGACAGCTTGACGCTCTCGCGCGGCGTGCCGTCGGGGGCGGTGAACAGCGCGTCGCGCAGGATGCGCTCGTAGGTCAGCAGCTCGTCGTCGGGGCGGTCGAGGCGGCGCAGCGCCCAGTCGGTGCGGCCGGTGACGGCCCGGTCCTCCTCCTCGATGAGCAGGTAGCCGCGGACGGCCAGGTCCACGATCGTGGCGGTGACGTCGATGACGTCGGCCTGCTCGTCGATCAGCGTGCCGATCTGGCCGGGGCGGACGCCGTCCGGCGGCTCGAACCCCGCGCCCGCGACCGGCGCCTGGTCGCCCTCGGCGGCCTTCTTGCCGACGACCCGGACGTCCCGGCCGCGCAGCAGGTACAGCACCAGGAACCCGCCCGCGAGCAGGACCAGCAGCCCGAGCAGCGCGCCCGCCGTGACCGCGTTGACGGAGAACGCCGTCGCCGCCGTGTGCCGCCGCTCGTAGATCGGCTTGCCGCCGGTCGTGCCGGGCGGCAGGCCCGCGACGACCGTCAGGTGCTCGCCGGGCAGCATCGTCTGCTGGTCGTACACGCCCTGGGTGTGCGTGTGGTTCGTGTAGTACTGCGTGCAGCCGATGACGCTCTCGATCGGCCCGGCGAAGCAGTTGACGTTGCGGATCATGGCGTCGGCGTCCACGGTGACGCGCGCCTCGTCCAGCCGCACCGGCCAGCCGCCGACGGCGGGCCAGCGCAGCTCCTCCAGCCCGCCCGCGGGCGCGACGATCCCGCTCACGTCGTACTGGAGCGTGATCGTGTGCGCGCCGGTCAGCTTCCGGCCGTTCCTGATCCGGATGACGGTGCTGTCGCCGTCGCGGGACCGTCCGGCGAGCGTGAACCCGTCCGCCGCGCCGACGGTGACGTTCGCGATCCGGTACACGCGGTCCTGTGTGACGCTGTGGTGCTGGCGCGTGACGAACCGGCGCTCCAGCCGGTCGCTCCCGGTGAACCAGTAGGTGATCGTCTCGCGGACCTTCGCCGTGCCGTGCGCGCCGACCGTCAGGGCCACCTCGTCCTTGACGACCCGCTGCTCGCCCGACGCGTTCGGGACGGCGGCGGACGCGGACGCGGCGGGGCCGACCGCGAGAACGCCCGCAAGGACGGCGACGAGCGTCTTCCGCAAGCGACCCGGGGTCGCGATACCGGACATGGCAGCGAATCGTAGCGGGAAGGCGTGCGATGATTTCGCGCTATGGCAGGCCATCGTCCCCCGCAGCCGCCCTACCTCCTGCCGGAGCGTCCGGGCGGCCGGGTCCGGACGTACGCGCACGTGCCGCGCCGCCGTCCGCCGCGCCGCTCGGCGGGCGGGACGATCGCCGGGCTCGTGGGCGGGCTGGCGGCGGTGCTCGTCCTCGGCGCCCTCGGGTTCGCGGGCTACGGCGCGCTGACGCGGGCGTCGTCGACCGGGGTCGCGGCGGGCGCGCCCGTGCCGCGCCGGGTCGCGACGGGGAACAGGCTGTACACGTCGGGGAAGCTGGTGCCCGTCCGGTGCGCGCTGCCCCGGCTGACGGATGAGGGCCCGTCGATGCGCCGCTTCATGGAGACGCTGAGCGACTGCCTGGACGCGTCCTGGACCGGTCAGTTCCGCCGCAGCGGGATGAAGTACACCGTCCCGCACCGCGTGTTCTGGGACCAGCCGGGCCGCAGCCCGTGCGGTTCGTATCCGAGCCCCGGGTCGTCGGCGTTCTACTGCCCGGCCAACAACACGATGTACGTAGGGCTGCGGCACATTGTGGAGACGTCCGGCGGGGAGCCGCTGTCGCACTACGCGGTGTTCGCGCGGGTGATCGCGCACGAGTACGGGCATCACGTCCAGGACAGCGCGGGGATCCTCGCCTACGGGCAGCAGGAGATGGAGAAGGGCGACGACCCGGCCCGCACCGAGGCTAGCCGCCGGATCGAGTTGCAGGCGCAGTGCCTGGCCGGGGCGTTCCTCGGCGCCGAGCGGGCGACGCTGCCGATGACGCGGCTCCAGTACGAGGCGATGCTGAACGACGTCCGGCACCGGGGCGACGACGGCCAGCCGGCCGACCGGCGCGACCACGGGTCCGGACGGCACTACGCGGGCTGGCTCGTCCTCGGCTACCGGGGCGACGGCCCGGCGGTCTGCACCACGTGGACGGCACCCGCTTCGGATGTCTCCTAGCCGTTTGTGACGGTTTTCACCGCCGGGTGCTAGCTGGAGTGCTTGCAATAGCAAGCACCATGACGCAGGGTGGGGACATGGCAAGTTCCAAGGTCGGCTCGATCGGGGAATACATCCGGGAGCAGCGCACGCGGGCGAAGATCTCGCTGCGCCAGCTCGCGGACGTCTCGGGGATCTCCAACCCGTATCTGAGCCAGATCGAGCGCGGCCTGCGCAAGCCGAGCGCGGAGATCCTGGCGCAGATCGCCAAGGGTCTGCGGATCTCCGCCGAGGCGCTGTACGTGCAGGCCGGGATCCTTGAGGACCGCGCGGCCGACACGGACGTGCAGGCTTCGATCCGGGCCGACCTGCTGCTCACGGAGCGGCAGAAGCAGGTGCTGCTGGACATCTACGACTCGTTCCGCCGCGAGAACGAGGCGGACGACTTCGATGCCGGCGCACCGGACGATCCGAGAGAGGACGAGGTCGGATGACCCTCGCAAGCACCCTCCGAGAGAACAAGGCCGTCTACACCGTCGCGGGCGCGGGCGACCTGGCCGTCGCGAAGATCCGCGAAGTGCCGGGCGCGGTCGGGAAGTACGGCGTCGAGGCCCGCAAGAACGTCGAGAAGTACCGCGGGAGCGTCCGCGAGGCGGTCGAGAAGTACCGCGCCGAGGCCGCCAAGAACGTGGAGAAGTACCGCGCCGAGGTCCGCAAGAACGTCGACCGGTACCGCGAGGAGGCGTCCGGGAACGTCTCCAGGCTCCAGGAGCGGGTGGAGGTCAAGGAACTCCCGAACACCGCCGCCACCTACGTCACGGAGCTGAGCACCCGGACGGTCTCGTTCATCGACGAACTGGCCGAGCGCGGCAAGAAGGTCGTCCACCGGACGGCCGCCGAGGTCACGGTGACGGCCCAGGCCGTCGCCGAGGTCGCGGCCGAGGACGCCGACCAGCCCGCCGCCGCCGAGAAGGCCGCGACGGCGCGCAAGACGGCGAAGTCGCAGACGCGCTCCGCCGCGAGCAAGCCGAAGTCCTGACCCGCGACACGCCGGGCGGGGGCTTTCCGGCCCCCGTCCGGCGCGCGGCTGCGGGGAACAACGGGGCGGGCCCGGTCGTCTTTTCCACAGCGGCCCCGTGATCTCGCGGGACGGCGCCCGTCCCGCGTAGGGTCGTGGCGGAAGCGATGGACCGGCGGCGTGCGCGCCGCCCGAGACCAGGCAGGAGCGTTGATCGCCGGTGACCGGCTTCGGCGTACTGGACTACTTCTTCTGGCTGCTCCTGATCATCGCGTTCGTGACGGAGGCGTTCGCCCTCGTGGACTCGCTGCTCGTCCCGTCGAACGCCTATCTGGCGGCGGGCAAGCAGAACAAGAAGCTGTGGACGATCCTGCTGGCCGTGGCCACGGTGATCGGGCTGGCGCTGGTCGTGCTGCCGACGCAGGGCGCGTCCCCGATCGCGCTGCTGCTCGGCATCCTGCCCGTCGCGGCGTTCATCGCGGCGGCCGTCTACCTCGCCGACGTCCGTCCGGCGGTGAAGCCGTACAAGGGCAACAAGGGCGGCGGCCGGAGCGGCATGGGGCCCTACGGCCCCTGGTGACGGTCACGTGAGGTGGACGAACCGCGGCTTCGGGTGCATCAGGAAGTCGTGGTGGGAGATGTTCCACGCGTAGGCGCCCGCCATCGTGAAGGCGACGACGTCGCCGACGCCGAGCGAGCCCGCGTCCGTCCGGCGCGCGAAGACGTCCTTGGGCGTGCAGAGCTGGCCCACCAGCGTGACGGGCTCCGCCGTGCGCGGCCCGGCCGTGGCGCGGCGCAGGACGGTGAACGGGTGGTCGTGGTTCTTCGTCACGGGCGTGCGCAGGTGCATCGTGCCGCCGCGCAGGACGGCGTACCACGCGCCGTGGGAGCGCTTCACGTCCAGGACGTCCGTGACGTACCAGCCGCAGTAGACGGTCATCGCGCGGCCCGGCTCGATGCGCAACGTCTCGCCGCGCCGGGCCAGTTTCCGCAGGCCCGCCGCGTACGCGGGCCAGTCGAAGCGATGGGACGGGTCGGCGTAGTCGACGGCCATGCCGCCGCCGAGGTTGATCTCCGGGTCCGGGACGCCGGTCAGCCACGGGCGCGCCCAGGCCAGGACGGCGGCGGACTGCGCCAGCAGCGCCGGGGCGTCCAGGCCGGACGCCAGATGGGCGTGGATCCCGCGTAGCCGCAGGTGGGGCGCCTCGGCGAGGATCGGTCGGCAGTCCTCGACCGCCGCCGGGTCCATGCCGAACGGGCCGGACATCGCCAGGGCGGCGTTCGAGCGGTCGACCGAGAGGTTCACGCGCAGCAGGACGTCCACCGCACGCCCCAACGCCGCCAATCGGCGCAGTTCGTGCGGGCTTTCCACGTGGACGCGGTGCACGCCGTGCTCCAGGCCCGTCCGGAGTTCGGAGTCGGTCTTGCCGGGGCCGCCGAAGGCCAGGCGCGCGTCCGGCAGGACGGTCCGGACGTGCTCCAGCTCGCCCCCGGACGCGACCTCGACGCCGTCCACCAGCGGCGCCAGCGTCCGCAGGACCGGCGCCTCGGGGTTGGCCTTGGCCGCGTAGTACAGCTCCGCCGCGCCGTCCAGCGCGGCGCGGATCGCCGCCACGTGGTCGCGCAGGCCCGCCAGGTCGTAGACGAAGGCGGGCAGGCCGTCCGCGGCCTCCGCCAGCACGCGCTCGCCGAACAACGGTGTCCTTTCCCGGGGCTTTCCAGGCTACGACCGCCGTCCGGCAGAAGCCGACGGGGGCGCCGGTGGTGGCTATGACACCGGCGCCCCCGCCGCAATGCGAGGCGACGTCCCCCGAAAGGTTGCCGACCGTGTGAGGGACGGCCTCGCAAGTCAGTGCGCCTCGGCCTCCGTGGACCGCTGGAACAGGACGAACAGCCACACCATCGACGGCACGAGGATCACGGCCCCGATCCCCAGCGCGACGAACACGAACTCAAGGACGGTGTCCTGCGCGGCGGCGCCGTCCAGGTCCAGCCCGGCCCGCTCGACCGCCCCCCACAGCACCGACACGACGGCCAGCGCGCCCGTCGCCCGCACCGCGAGCAGCCGTTGCCGCGCCACGAGGACGAGCGACACCAGCCCCGCGACCGCCGACACGATGATCAGCGGCGACCGGACGTCGATCAGCGCGGCGCCGGGCAGCGCCAGCACCCCGACGACGATCCCGGACATGAGCGCGTAGCCCCGGAAGCGCAGGGCGGCGTCGGCGTCGGCGAGCCGCCGCGCGTCCCAGATCAAGTAGACCGCCGCGAGGTAGGCGCACAGCGCGGTGGTGAGCGCGCCGCCGTAGAGCCCGGCGGGGCTGAGCCACGAGCCGTCCCCGGTCGTGATCACGGTGGCGACGGCGCCGAAGCAGAACGGCGTGAGCAGCGACGACACCCCGAAAACCACCCCGTAGCGGACGTGGTGGTCCGGGACGGCCTTGGCGAACACGAACGTGCTGCCCCGCGCCACGATCCCGAGCGCCGCGAGCGACAGCGGCACCCAGTGCGCGGTCATCACGGACGCGAAGATCGGCGGGAAGGCCGTCCACGTCATGACCATCACGAAGATCAGCCAGACGTGGTTGGCCTCCCAGAGCGGGCCCATGGCGTGCTCGATGACCTCGCGGTCCGTGCGGCGGCGGGCGAACAGGTGCCACAGGCCCGCGCCGAAGTCCGCGCCGCCGAACAGCAGGTAGGCCGACAGGCCGAGGACGATCAGGCCGAGGGCGACGTCGGCGTGGCTCATCGGGCGCTCCCCACGGGGACGGGACCGGACAGGGACGCGTCGGCGTCGGGCCGCCGCCGGATCCGCCGCAGCACGCTGATCGTCGCGGCGGCGAGCACGGCGTACACGGCGAGCACCGCGTAGAGGCCGTAGCGCAGGTTGGAGCTGGGGTTGACGGCCTCGGTCGTCCGCATGACGCCGTAGACGATCCACGGCTGCCGGCCGACCTCGGTGGTCGTCCAGCCCGCCTCCATCGCGAGGATCGCGGCGCCCCCGGCGGTGAGCGCGAGCCGCAGGAACCACGGCTTCCAGGGCAGGTCGACGCGGGACGCGAGCCGTCCGGCCCGGCCCAGCGCACGCCGCCGGACGAACCAGGCGAACCCCCACCAGGCGGCGAGCGCCAGCAGGAACATCCCCAGCGTGATCATGATCTCGAAGGACGTCTTGACGACCTCGGCGGGCGGCCGGGCGTCCGCCGGGATCGAGTCCATGCCGCGCAGCGTCGCGTGCGCGTCGAACTTGACCATCAGTGACAGCATGTTCGGGATCTCGATCGTCGCGAACTTGAACGGCACCCCGGCCTGCGTGTGCTCGATCCCTTCCATCGCCGCGAACTTGGCGGGCTGGTGCCCGGCGACGAACCGGGACGCGAAGTCCCCCACGATCACCTGGAGCGGAGCGCAGACGGCGCCGAGCGTGAACGGGATCGCGAACCCGAGCCGGTGGTAGCGGTCGACCCGTCCGGCCCGCGCGTCCCGCAGCAGCGCCACCGCGTAGACGGACGCGACGAGGAACCCGCAGACCATCAGCGAGGCGAGGATCAGGTGCGTCGCCTCGGTCGGCGTCGCGGGGTTGAGCATGGCCTTCAGCGGGCTGACGTCGGTGACCTTCCCGTTGACGAGATTGAACCCGCGCGGCTGGTTCATCCACGAGTTGACCGTCACGACGAACGTCGCGGACAGCACGCCCGCCACCACGACCGGGATGCCGGTGAGGAAGTGGGCGCGCGGCGACAGCCGGTCCCAGCCGTAGAGGTAGATCCCCATGAAGATCGCCTCGATGAAGAACGCGATGCCCTCCAGCGCGAACGCGCCGCCGAAGACCTGGCCGTACTTGTCCATGAAGCCGGGCCAGAGCGTCCCCATCTCGAAGGACAGGACCGTTCCCGACACGGCGCCGACCGCGAACAGCACGCCCGCGGCCTTCATCCAGCGCCGCGCCAGTTCGGCGTAGACCCGGTCGCCGGTGCGCAGCGAGCGCCACTCGGCGAGCAGGGTGAGCGCCGGCAGTCCGATCCCGATGGACGCCAGCACGATGTGGAACCCCAGGGTGAACGCCATCTGCTGACGCGCGGCCACGAAGTCGGCCGGTGTCGCGGCGCCCTCGGCGAGGAACTGCGCTGTGCTCATGCCACGAATGTAGTACTACAAGCGGTAGTACTAAAGCCTGTAGTACTACCCGCCGTGGTGACTTGCCTCTCAGTGGGTTAGCCTTGACGTCGTGAAGGGTCTTGGAGAGCTTGAACGCACGGTCATGGAAGTCGTCTGGGACTGGGAGGACTCCGGCCGCGGAGCCCCCACCGCGCGTGACGTCAGCCGCGCGCTCGCCGGTGACCGCGACCTCGCCCACACCACCGTCATGACCGTGCTCGACCGCCTCGCGAAGAAGGGCTTCCTGCGCCGCCGCCGCGACGGCCGCGCCTGGCGGTACAGTCCCGCCGAGAGCCGGGAGAGCTACGTGACGGAGCTGATGCTCGGCGCGCTGAACGAAACCGGGGACAGGGACGCCGCGCTCGCCCATTTCGTCCGGTCGGTGTCCCGTGATGAGATGGACGTCATACGCCAGGCCCTCGCCGACCTGACGGCCGACCGCACCCCACCCAAGGAGCCACCGGCATGACCGGAACGGCGCTGCTCGCCCTCATCGCGCTCGCGACGATCGGCGGCGCGCACGCGCTGTCGCGGGCGCGCTGGACCTGGCGCGCGCCGCGCCTCGGCATCGCGCTGTGGCAGGCCCTCGGGCTGAGCTGGGGCGTCGCGACGATCGGCGCCCTGCTCGGCCTCGCCCTGCTGCCCTACCGCAAGGGCATCGCGGGCGGCCTGCCCGGCCTGCTCGCCGACCAGGCCGGACGGCTGGACGGCGTCCATCTGGCGGCGCTGCTGGCGGCGGTCGGGCTGACCGCCGTCCTGCTGGCCATGCTGATGGGCGCGGTCGTCCGCGTCGTCCGCGCCCGGCGGAGGCACCGGGCCGTGCTCGCCCTGGTGTCCCGCCGCGACTCCGCCGTCCCCGGCACGCTGGTCCTCGACCATCCGGGCGCGGCGGCGTACTGCGTTCCGGGCGTCCGCTCGGCGAAGGTCGTGATCAGCGCCGGGACGCTCGAACTCCTGGACGCCGACGAGCTGGCCGCCGTCCTCGCCCACGAGCGCGCCCACGCCCGCGAGCGCCACGACCTCGTGCTGCTGCCCTTCACGTCGCTGCGCCAGGTCTTCCCGCAGATCCGGCTGGTCGGCCGCTGCCTGGACGCCGTCGAACTGCTCATCGAGATGGCCGCCGACGACCGCGCCCGGCGGCACCGTCCGGCCCGGGAGCTGGCGACGGCGCTGCTGCGGTTCGCCGCCGCCCGGCCCGCCGCCGCGCCGCGCGGCGCGCTCGGCGTCGCCACCACCGACGACATCCCGGTCATGGCGCGCGTGAACCGGCTGCTGGAGCCCCGACCCGTCCGGCGCTCGGCCCGGCTGGCGGCGTTGGTGGCGATCCCGGCCATCGCGATCGTCCCCGTCCTGCTCTACGCGCTGCCCCACTGAATTTCGACGCCCCGGCCTGCTGCGCTCGCCTGGCGGCTCGCTCCGCAACCGTGCCTTTGCGAGCGCGGCATCGCTTCGCGATCTTCGGTCCGTGACTCGCCTTCGGCGTCGTCCCGGCCCTCAGTTAACGCGCTCGCGTGACGGCTGAGGCCGGCGCTAGACGTTCCACTCCGCGGCGACGCGGGGCGCGTCCGCCGCCGCCTGATCGCGGCCCGCCGCGAACGCCGCCGGCCAGGCGTTCGGGTCGCTGGGATCGGCCAGCAGGGCGCGGGACGGGCCGTCCGGCACGATCCGCCACGGTTCTTCGCCGGGCGGGCCGCCGAACGGGCCACCGGCGCCCGGTTCCACCACGATCTTGATGTCCGCGCCGTCGGCCAGGTCCTCGTTGGCGCCGCCGCGCAGCGCGCCGTCCATGTACCGGCGGCCGTCGATCGTGATCGCCGGGGCCGTGCCCGGCATCGCGGTCGCCGCCGCGACGGCCACGGGCAGCGGCTGCGGGTCGGACGCGTCCAGCACGCGCGCGGCGCCCGTCGCCACGTCCACGACGGGGATCACCAGCCGCTCCGGCCAGCGCTCCGCGCCGATCAGCGCGGCCATCCGGGCGATGAACACCTCCTCGCCGTCCACCTCGCCCGCCGCCTCCGCCGCGAGCCCGAGCCGCCCCGCCCGGCGCAGCCGCTCGGCCGGGGGCGCCGTCGTGTCCCGGAGCGCCCGGAAGATCTCGCGCATCCGCGCGGGGTCGGGACGGCGTCCGTCGCGGCGGGGGGCGACCGCGCCGAGGCGGGCGGGATCGTCCCCCGACGCGAGCACCGCGCCGACGATCGCGCCCGCCGACGTGCCGATGATCCGGTCGGCCGCGGCGAGGTCGACGCCCGCCGCGCGCAGCCCGGTGAGCAGGCCCGCCGTCCACGCCGTCGCCGGGATGCCGCCCGGCCCGAGTACGAGTGCTTTCATGGCGCCCAGTCTCGGACCTCAACTTCCCTTCAGGTCAAGCCCTGTTCCGTGGAGACGGGTGACGCGCAGGCGGATGACGAGACGGCGGTCCGCCACGACCTGCTCCAGGAACGCGCGCTCGTCCGCGGGGGAGAACGGCGGTTGCAGCGCCAGGAGTTCGCGGCCGACCGCGTCGCCCGGCTCGCGCGTGACGTCGGACAGCTCCGCGTCGGCCTCGACGATCGCGAACGCCAGGTGATCGGGCGTGCCGACGTGCAGGACGGCGCGCGGGTCGCGGCGGAGCCGGCGCACCTTCAGCCGGTCCTCGGTCGTGCTGATCCGGATGAGGCCCGCGTCGGCGTCGAACGCCTGGAGGACGGTCGAGAGCTGCGGACGGCCGTCGCGGCGCGTCGTGGCGAGCACCCCGAACGGGTTCTCGCGCAGGATCGTCGCGAGCGCGGCGTCGTCCAGCGGTGCGGGGGCGGGTCCCTGGCCGGGTCCGTAGGCGGTCATCGCACGGTCTCCTTGATGGAAGCGGGTTCGGTGGTGATGGCGGGGCGCACGCGGCGCAGCACGGTGAGCGCGACCGCGAAGGCCGCGACCAGCAGCACCGCGCCGACGCCGAACGCGTGCCGGTAGCCGTCGTTGAGCGCGTCCGGCGTGGTTCCGGGCGTGCGGCCCGCGACGGTGGACGCGACGGCGACGCCGAGCGCGGCGCCGATCTGCTGGGAGGTGTTGAACAGCCCGGACGCGATCCCGGCGTCTTCGGGACGCGCCCCGGACATGCCGAGCCCGGTCAGCGCGGGCATGGCGAGCCCCGCGCCGAAGCACAGGACCATGAGCGGCAGGACGTCGGTGAGGTAGGAGCCGTCCACCGGCAGGACGAGCAGGAAGTACCGCGACGCGAGCAGCAGCACGAGCCCCGCGAGGAGGACCGCGCGCTCCCCGAACCGCGCCGAGAGCCGCGCGGACAACAGCAGCGACGCCGCACCGATCGCGACGGCTGCGGGGAGCATCGCGAACCCCGTCGCGGTGGCGCCGTAACCGAGCACGCGCTGCAAGTACAGCGCGATGAAGAACTGAAAGCTGAACAGTGCGCCGATGAGCAGCAGCTGGACGAGATTGGCCCCCCACACATTGCGCGAGCGGAACATCCGCAGCGGCAGCAGCGGGGTCGCGGCGGTGGCCTGCCGGACGACGAACCCCGCGAGCAGCAGCGCCGCGACGCCGCCGAGCAGGAGCGTCCGCGCCGACGTCCAGCCGTGCTCGCCGGTCTGGACGATCGTGTAGACGGCGAGCATCAGCCCGGACGTCGCGAGGACCGCCCCGAGCGCGTCCGCGCCCGCCCGCAGCCCGAGCCCGGGGTCGGCGGGCAGCACGCGCAGCGCGAGGACGATCGCCGCAGCCCCGATCGGCAGGTTGACCAGGAAGATCCAGTGCCAGCCGAGCCGGTCGGCGAGCACGCCGCCGAGCACCTGCCCGATCGACGCGCCGGCCGCGCCGACGAACGCGAACGCGCCGAGCGCCCGGCCCCGCTCGCGCGGCCCGGTGAAGATCGTGACGAGCATCCCGAGCGCGACGGCCGAGGCCAGCGCGCCCCCGGCGCCCTGGAGGAACCGCGCCGCGACGAGCGCGGCCGGGCTCGCGGCGATCCCGCACAGCAGCGAGGCGAGGGTGAAGACGGCGAGTCCGGCGACGAAGACCGTCCGGCGGCCGAGGAGGTCGCCGAGCCGTCCCGACAGCAGCAGCAGGCCGCCGAAGGCGATCATGTAGGCGTTGACGGTCCAGGTCAGGCCGCCGTCGGTGAAGCCGAGGCCGTCCTGGATGGCGGGCAGCGCCACGCTGACGACGCTGCCGTCCAGGATGATCATCAGCATGCTCGCGCAGAGGACGGCGAGCGCGAGCCCCCGGGCGCGGGGCTGGGAAAGGTCCATCGGTCTCTCCTTCGGGGACGACAAGAGAGACCGTAACAGATAGTTCGGTAACAGACGATCTAAATCCGGATCAGGTGCTGCGCTCCCGCGCCCGGCGCGTCGCGGGCGCGGCCGCCGGGACCGCCAGATGCCCGTCCACCAGCCGGTTCATCGCGCGCACGAACACCGCCCGCTCGTCCTCCGGCAGCGCGTCCAGGACCGCGCCGTGGACGCGGTCGACGATCTCCTGGCTGCGCGCCGCCGCCTCGGCGCCCGCCGGCGTTACCCGGATGACGCGGGCGCGGCGGTCCCGGCTGGACGGCCGCCGCTCGGCCAGGCCCGCCTTCTCCAGCGCGTCCACGGTCGCGACCATCGTCGTCTTGTCCATGTCGCCGATCTCGGCGAGCTGGATCTGCGTGCGCTCCTCCTCCAGCGCGTGGACGAGCACGCAGTGCATCCGCGACGTCAGCCCGACCTCGGCCAGCGCCGCCGCCATCTGCGTCCGCAGGACGTGCGCGGCGTGGTTGAACAGGAACGACAGGTCCGGCAGCGCGCGGACCGGGGCCGGTGTGGTCATGCCTCCAGCGTAACCGGGACGATCCCGTCGCGGACGATCCGCTTCGGAACGGGCTATCCTGAGCCCATGCAACGCCACGCGTGCCTGGCCTGGTGGCCGTCCTAGCGACGGCCACCGATCTCCGCACGCTCGGCGGGCCGTCTCCGGACGGTCCGCCCTCGCTCCCCGCGCGGCGCCCGTCCGGGCACGGCCCCGACCACCGCACAGGGAGCTGACTCGTGAACGACCTCGAAGACCTCGACGCCCGCGTCGCCGCCCGTCCGTCCGCGTTCCGGATCATGACCGGCGACCGGCCGACCGGCCCGCTGCACCTCGGGCACTACTTCGGCACGCTCGCCAACCGCGTCCGGCTCCAGCGCGCCGGGGTGGAGCTGTTCGTGCTCGTCGCCGACTACCAGGTGCTCACCGACCGGGACGTCGCCGACCGGCTGGAGGAACACGTCCTCGGCCTGGTCGCCGACCATCTCGCCGTCGGCGTGGAACCTTCCACCGCGACGATCTTCGCGCACAGCGCCGTCCCCGCGCTCAACCAGCTCATGCTGCCGTTCCTGTCGCTGGTGACCGACGCCGAGCTGCGCCGCAACCCGACCGTCAAGGACGAGATCCAGAATTCGCGGCAGGCGTCGGTGAGCGGGCTGATGCTGACCTACCCCGTCCACCAGGCGGCCGACATCCTGTTCTGCAAGGCCAACCTCGTCCCGGTCGGCCGCGACCAGCTCCCGCACCAGGAGATCACCCGGACGGTCGCGCGCCGCTTCAACGAGCGCTACGCCCCGGTGTTCCCGCTGCCCGAGGCGCTGCTGTCGTCGGCGCCCGTCCTGCTCGGCACGGACGGCCGCAAGATGAGCAAGAGCCGGGGCAACGCGATCGCGCTGTCGGCGTCGGCGGACGAGACGGCCCGCCTGCTCACCCGCGCGAAGACCGACGCCGACCGGCACATCGTCTACGACCCGGAGAACCGTCCGGAGGTGGCGAACCTCGTGCTGCTCGCGGCGCTGTGCCAGGACCGGGACCCGCGCGACGTGGCCGCCGACGTCGGGGCGGGCGGCGCGGCGGCGCTGAAGAAGACGGTGATCGAGTCGGTGAACGAGTTCCTGCGGCCGATCCGCGAGCGCCGCGCGGTCTACGCGGGCGACCCCGAGCAGCTCCACCGGATCCTCGCCGAGGGCAACGCGCACGCCCGCGCCGTCGCCGACCGGACGCTCGCGGAGGTCCGCACGGCGATGGGGATGCCGTACTGAACTACGGCGCTGCGCCTTCCCTGGCCGGCGCGGGCGCGGGCGCCGGGACGGGCGGCTCCGCGCCGGACGGACGGCGGAACCGCGACGGGGCCGTCAGCGCGGCGAGCCCGAGCGCGACCGGCACCCATGTCACGGTGGCGAGCCGGTCGGTCTCGGAGCCGAGCGGATGCATCGTCACGACGACGGCCCCGGTCAGCCCGGCGAGCAGCAGCGGCCAGGCGACGTCGCCCCGCAGCCGGGTGAACAGCCCGGCCGCGCCGAGCAGGTACCCGGCGGGGATGAGCGGATCGTCGTGCATCTGCGGCAGGATCCGGTCGTTCCACAGCTCGCCGGCCAGGTCGCGGAGCCGGGGCCAGACGTCCGGGACGTCCGGGTGCCGGTAGTGCCGGGTGAAGGTGTCCTGCAAGGTCTCGGCCGTCCCCGGCAGGTGCAGCAGCGAGCTGACGAGCCCGTTCCCGGCGAGGACGAGCCCGGCGATCCCCGCGACGGCCAGGCACGCCGGCCGCGACCGCGCGAAGAAGAACAGCGGCACCGCCCCGGCGAGCAGCGCCGCCGACAGCGCGACGCCGTTCGCGGGCTTGACGACGCAGCAGCACGCCAGGCCCGCCGCCAGCAGCGCGCCCGCCCTGACCCGGGACACCTCGCGCAGCAGCAGCACCGCCCCGGTCAGCGCGAGCAGCACGCACAGGATCATGGGCGCCTCGGCGAGCATCCGGGTCGTCCAGAGGCCGCTCGGCAGGAGGTAGAAGACGAGTTCGGCGAGCAGGGCCTGCGCCGGCCGCAGCCCGGCCGCCAGCGCCAGGCCGACGGCGGCGGCGCCGCACGCGACGCCGAGGAACGCCGTGCCGAGGGCGAATCCGCGCGGGCCGAACGTCCACACGAAGGGCGCCGTCAACAATGCGTAGCCGGGCCGTGACGTGAAGATGTCCTCGAAACGCTGCGGCGCCCGCTGCGGCAGCGAACTGCGGTAGTCCACGCACGTGCTGCCGCGCCGGTAATGGCTCGTCGGACGCGGCGTCGCCTGCGCCATCGCCGAGCAGGTGATCCGGGCGGCGTCCAGCTCCGCGCGCGGTTCGGAGACGCCCGCGAAACGGAACGCGTCCCGCGCGTACCAGAACGTGTCGGGCGTGGCCGTCGATGGGCCCGCCGACCAGCGGACCAGCCATAACGTCGCGCCGAGCACCAGCGCGGCGGCCACGAAAAGGCCGGTCCTGAGCCATCGCCGGTCACCGGGGACGGGACGGGCGAACGGCATGCCCAGGCCGATCCGCAGATTATTCACCACATGAGAAGGATTCCCAGTGGAGATCGCCCGTTGACGGGTTCATCTAACATTTGGCTAATGGCTACTTTGCCGTGCGATTTGGACATGTGCATTCCGGGGGAAACTTTTCCGCAGCAGTGAGCGGCCGATGACGTTCAGTGCCTCCACCGCCCCCGTTGTCAGAGGCGATTGGTACGTTCGGCGGGACTGGAAGGCTGTTGCACCATGGCTGATCTCCTCGACCGCCGCGCCCTCAACCGCGCGCTGCTCGCCCGGCAACTGCTGCTGGAACGCTCCCCGCTCGCGCCGCTCGACGCCGTCGAGCACCTGGTCGGAATGCAGAGCCAGGCGCCGAACCCGCCGTACGTCGGGCTGTGGACGCGGCTCACGGACTTCGCGTTCGCCGACCTCGCCGCGCTGGTCGAGACGCGCGCGGCCGTCCGGATCCTGCTGATGCGCGGCACGATCCATCTCGTCAGCGCCCGGGACGCCCGCGCGCTGCGGCCCCTCGCCCAGACCCTGCTGGACCGCGTCGTCAAAGGGTTCGAGGACGTCCTGCCCGAAGCCCTCGCGGCGGCCCGCGCCCATTTCGCCGAGCGGCCGCGCAGCGCGAAGGAACTGCGGGAGATGCTCGCCGAGCGGTGGCCCGGCCACGACGCGACCGAACTCGCGCGGGCCGTCCACTACGCGCTGCCGCTCGTCCAGGTGCCGCCGCGCGGCGTGTGGGGGAAGTCGGGGCTCGCGCGGCACACGAACCTCGACACGTGGCTGGACGGCGTCCCGGGCGAGCCGGGGACGCTGGACGCGCTCGTCCTGCGCTACCTCGGGGCGTTCGGCCCCGCGACGGTCCGCGACGCGCAGCGCTGGTCCGGGCTGACCGGGCTCGGCGCCGTGTTCGACCGGCTCGCGCCGCGACTGCGGACGTTCCGCGACGCCGACGGCCGCACCCTGTACGACCTTCCGGACGCGCCGCGACCGGATCCGGACACGCCCGCGCCCGTCCGGCTCGTCCCCGACTTCGACAACCTGACGCTGTCGCACGAGGACCGCAGCCGCGTGATCACCGAGGAGCACCGCAAGCGCGTGTTCACCGTCAACGGCATCATCCGGCCGACGCTGCTGGTGGACGGGTTCGTCCACGGCATGTGGGCGATGGACGCCGCGCGCGGCACGGCGACCGTCCGCGTCATGCCGTTCGCGCCGCTGCCCGACGCGGACGCCGTCGAGGCGGAGGCCGGGCGGCTGCTCGCCGCCGCGCATCCGGCGGCCGAGCACGCCGTGGTGATCGAGCCGGTCTAGCCGAGCTGCTCGAAGCCGTCCCGCCAGGAGGCGATCGACGGCTTCCAGCCGAGGTCGCGGGCGCGGGCGTTGGACACCGGACGGCCGAGCACCGCCGCGTGCCGTCCGCCCTGCGGCGGCGCGGGCGCGTCGAGCGCGGCGCTGTAGACCGGCAGCCAGTCCTGCGCGAGGGCGGGCTCGTCGTCCACGATGTTCACCGGGCCGGCGGGCCACTCCAGCGCCGCGACGGACGCGGTCGCCGCGTCGTCCACGTGCACGAACGACGTCCAGCCCGGGTCCTGCTTCTGCTCGCCGCGCCGGACCTGCTCGGCGAAGAAGCCGTCCCGCGCGTACCAGGTGCCGGGCCCGTACAACGCTCCATACCGCAGGATCACGCCGCGCGGCAGCTCGCCGACGGCCGACTCCAGCGCGGCCACGCCCGCGTAGGGCGGGAGCGAGGCGTCCAGCGGGTCGGTCTCGACGGCGGGCGTCGAGCCCGGCACGTACACCCACGCGATGCTCTGCGCGACCATCCGCTCGACCCCGGCCGCCTTCGCGGCGTCCACGAGGTTGCGGGTGCCCTCGATCCGCAGCCGCGAGTTGGCGTCGAAGTCGCGGCCGGCGAGGTCGGTGAGCTGGTGGACGATCACGTCCGGCGCGGCCTCGGCGACGGCCGCGCGCGTCGCGGCGGCGTCCAGCACGTCGAGGACGACCGGCGTGGCCTTCTGCTCTTCGATGGACGCCGTGCGGTCGGCGCGACGTGTCGTCCCGACGACCTCATGGCCCGCCTGGACCAGTGCCGGGATGAGCCGGCGGCCCACGACGCCGGTCGCTCCGGCAACGAAGATCTTCAAGGGGGGAACCTCCACGCGATGCACGTCCCTGTGGTCGTCCTGACGGCAGCATAACCCCGGATCAACCCCCGTTTCCCTCCCTGACCGGGTGAATCCGGACGTCGAACGCCGGGCGACGAATCCGGATCCGCCCGATACGCCCGGGGCCCCGTTCCGGAAACCGGGTTCGTCTTCGGGGACCGCACCCTAAATGCCGCCCCACGGTGAGCGTACCGCCACAGACTGTTTATTGCAGTCCCCGTCGTCTTCATTACAGTCGATGCGCCCGGACGCGAGGCCACGGGCGGCGGCGGCGAGGAGGACGTGTGGGGACGGAGATCACGCTGGTGCTCGGGGACATCACCGAGCAGGAAGTGGACGCCGTGGTCAACGCGGCCAACTCGTCCCTGCTGGGCGGCAGCGGCGTGGACGGCGCGATCCACCGGCGCGGCGGGCCGGAGGTGCTGGAGGCGTGCCGGGCGCTGCGGGCGTCGCGGTACGGGGGCGGCCTGCCCACGGGACAGGCGGTCGCCACGCCGGCGGGGCGGCTGCCCGCGCGCTGGGTGATCCACACGGTCGGGCCCGTCTACTCGACGCAGGCCGACCGCTCGGACCTGCTCGCTTCGTGCTACCGGGAGTCGTTGCGCGTGGCCGACGATCTCGGTGCGGACACGGTCGCTTTCCCGGCCGTGTCCGCCGGGATCTATGGATGGCCGCTGGACGACGCGGCGCGCATCGCCGTCCGCGCGGTCCGCGACACCCCCGCGCGGGTCGCGGAGGCGCGGTTCGTGCTGTTCACCGCCGACGTCTACGCGGCGTTCCGGGGAGCGGTCGCGGACTGATCAGCCGTCCTCGCGCACGGGCGGGACGATCAGCGCGGCGCGGTGCGCGTGGTGCAGGACGCGGTCGGACACGCTGCCGAGCAGGACGGACTTCGCCCCCGACAGGCCGCGCGAGCCCATGACGATGAGCGACGCGTCGAGGGATTCGGCGACGTCCACGATCGCCGCCCAGTTCGGGCCGTTGGAACGTTCCGCACGGGCGGTGACGGCGCCGAACCCCGCCTTGCGCGCCAGCTCGGCGCCCTGCTCGGAGATCTGCTCGGCCTCGGTCTGCTCCCCGTACTTCTCCGAGCCTGGGTCCTGCTCGGGCGGCAGCGCGCCGACGGTGACGACGGGCGCCCAGGTGAGCTGGGACAGCAGCGGTTCCCAGACGGTGAGCACGACGGCGGGCTCGTCGGTCCGGACATGGGCGGCGGCGTACTCGATGGCGGTTCGCGCGTCGTCCGAACCGTCGTAAGCGATCAGAATGGTCATGTTCAGAACATGTCCGGGAGGCTGTTGTTTATGCCCGGACGCCGGAAAAGGTGACCGATCAGGCACCCGGGACCGGGTCGGCGCCGGGCGGCCCGGCGAACGCCTGCGCGATCCCGAGCCAGCGCGCCGCGTCCGGCCCTTCGGCGACCACCGCGAGGTCGCCGGGATGCCGCCGCCGGGTCGCGAGCAGGCAGAAGTCGAGCGCCGGGCCGGTCACCCGCTGCGGCGCGTCCGCCGGACCCCACGTCCAGGACTCGCCGTCCGGGCCGGTCAGCGCGACGTGGAACTCCTCGGCGGGCGGCTGGAGGCCCCGGCTGCGGAACGCGTTGTCCCGCGCCCGGACGCCGATGTGCGCGACGTGCCGCAGCCGCGCGGACGGCGCGCGGACGGCCCCGAGCGCGTCCGCGACGTCCTGCCCGTGCGCCCAGGTCTCCATGAGCCGCGCGGTCGCCATCGTCCCGGCGGCCATCGGCGGCCCGAACCAGGGCAGCCGGACGCCGCGCGGGACCGCCGCCAGCGCGGCGGCGAGCGCGGCCCGTCCCGCGCGCCAGTCCGCGAGCAGTTCGGCGGGCGGCCGGGCCGCGCCCCGCTCGGCGGCACGGTCCACGACGTCCAGGTCGGTGTCGGCGAGGCCCGCCGTGAACGCGTCCGGGTCGGTCGCGGCCTGGAGCGCCACGCCGTCCGTCCAGGTCAGGTGCGCGATCTGGTGGGCGATCGTCCAGCCCGCCGCGGGCGTCGGCGCTGCCCACCGGCCGGTGGGCAGCGGGGCGACGAGCGCGTCCAGGACGTCGCCCTCGGCGGTGAGGTCGGCCAGCAGGCTCGAAAGATCGGGCATGGGGTCATGATCCCGCCTGGCCGCAGCTCGCGACAAGGGAAACCGAGCGTGATTCGGTTCAGCGGGGGAGCAGCGGGCCGAGCGGGCCGAGATCGAGGTTCAGGTCCTCCGGGGTGAGGTCGTAGCGGTCGCGGAGCGTGGCCATCCGGTCCTCCAGCAGCATCAACGTCATGCCGATGCGCTCCTCCTCGTCCTCGGTGAGGTCGCCCTCGTCCACCCGGCGCAGCGCCTGGCGCTCCATGAGCTGCCGCAGCAGCTCCACGATCGTCAGGACGAGCTTGATCAGGTCCCGCTCGACCGTGTCCTTGTCGGTCGCGATGCGGTTGGCGAGCCGCTGCCGCGCGTCCATCAGCCGCCTCCGATCATGTCGAACGGCCCGCGTCCGCGCCCGCCCCACGGCGACGGCATGTCCGCCTTCACCGACGAGATCAGCGCCCGCAGCGAGATGTGGACGAGGTCCACGTCCGCGATGGCCAGCGTGATGTCCCCGGTCAGGACGACGCCGTCGGAGAGCA
Organism: Actinomadura rubteroloni; assembly: GCF_002911665.1. Classification (NCBI taxonomy): domain Bacteria; kingdom Bacillati; phylum Actinomycetota; class Actinomycetes; order Streptosporangiales; family Thermomonosporaceae; genus Actinomadura; species Actinomadura rubteroloni. The sequence continues at coordinate 66,822 of NZ_MTBP01000001.1, read as the reverse complement.
GCCGGTCGAGCAGGTCGACCAGCGCGATCTCGCGGTTGGCCAGCGGGTAGTCCGCGTCGTACGCGGAGGAGCCCGTGTACTCGTCGTAGCCCGGCAGCCCCGCCCTCACCGGACCGCCTCCGGATCGGCCGGGACGGCGAACGAGTACGGCGCCCACGGGCCCGTCACCTCGACCCGGATCCCCGGCACCGCACCGTCGGCGCTGCGGGCGCGCTCGGCGAAGTCCTGGGCGCCGGCCGCGTCCACCAGATAGGCGGCGTTCAGGACGTTCTCCCCGCGCGCCCCCGAGAGCTGCGGGTTCTGCGGCCGGTGGTGGCGCGTGTCGACGGCCAGCTCGGCGAGCGCGGCGTCCACCCGGTGCCCGAACTCGGCGGCCCGCCGCCAGACGTCCTCGCGGGAGCGGCGCTGGTCGCGGCGGCGGCGCAGGTAGTCCTTGCCGGTGGCCGACGGCGGCGCGGCCGGTTCGGGCGGCGGCGGCTCGACGTAGAGCTTGACGCCCCACTCGACGCGTCCGTCCAGGGTGTTCAGCGCGGCCGTGAACCGCTCGTACCCGTCGCGCAGCACCTCGGCGACCCGGTCGTCGTCGCGGTAGACGGTCGCCATGCGCAGCGGGAGCGTCGCGCCGTGCGCCCCGACCGCGTCCACGACCCCGTGGTGGGCGCGGGCGATCGCCTCCAGCCATTCGATGTGCTCCAGCTTGGCCTTCAGCGCGTCCGCGTCGTACTCCTCCAGCGGGACGGCGCCGACGACCGCGACCAGGTCCCGGTGCGCGACGAGGTGCACCTGCGCGCCCGCGACACCGCGCACCCCCGCCACCTGGTCCGGCGTGAGGCCCCGGGTGACGGCGTAGGCGTAGCTCGCCCGGCTCATGAGGTCTCCTTCCCCGCCTCCAGCGCGGCGATCCGGTCGCGCAGCTCGCGGTTCTCCGCCGCGAGGTCCCGGCTCTCGACCGGCTTGGGCGCCCGGGACGACAGCGACGGGTCGTGCTCCCACCAGTCGATGCCCATCTCCTTGGCCTTGTCGACGGACGCGACCAGCAGCCGCAGCTTGATCGTCAGCAGTTCGATGTCGAGCAGGTTGATCTGGATGTCGCCCGCGATGACGACGCCCTTGTCCAGGACGCGTTCCAGGATGTCCGCGAGGTTGGCCCCCGATCCGGGGCCGCGCGCGCTGACGGACGGCGCCCCGCTCTGCCACAGGCTCGCCTCGGTCACGGTGCCCCTCTCTTTCGTGCCTCGCTCGCCTCCAGGAGGTCGAGCAGTTCGTCCTCGCGCCGGTCGAACTCGGCGGCGCCGATCCGGCCCGCGTCCAGGTCCCGGGCCAGCTCCGCCAGCTCGCGGCGGAGCGCGGCCGGGTCGTAGTACTGCTGCTCCGCCGCGTCGACCACCTGGTCGAGCGTCCAGCCCGCGACCCGGACCGGCGCGAGCGGCAGCAGCAGGAGGTTGCTCAGCAGTCCCATCGGTCACGTCCCGGGCGCCACGTCGACGAAGCTGTAGGGCGGCAGCGGCCCGTACAGGTTCAGCTCCATGAGCCACCCGATCTCGCCGCGCAGCGTCTCGACCAGCGCGGTCAGCTCGCCGGCCTGCGCCTCGTCCACGAGCAGCGACATGTTGAGGAACGCGCCGTCCACCGGCGGCCCCGGACGCTCGGCGACCGCGTGCGGGCGCAGCAGGGCCAGCAGCCGCGCGGCGTCGCGCTCGCGGTGGCCCTCCAGCGCGCCGGCCACGCGCTCGCCGAAGTCCATGCGCTCGCGCGGGCTGCCGCCGTCGGCCGCGCGCAGCGCCTCGTTGGCCTCGCGCAGCGCGGCGTCGTGGCGCAGGATCTCGCGCAGGACGGCGTCCTCGTGGTGGGCGGCCTTGATGTTGTACTCGGCGCGTCCGTCCAGGCCGCTCAGCAGCTCGGCGTAGGTGCCGGAGTGGGCGTTCAGCTCGCGTTCCAGGGTCGCGTCGTCCGGGCTGAGCGTGCCGAACCGCATCGGCAGGACGGTGCCGTCCGCCATCAGCGCCTCCAGCACCGCTTCGTGCGCCTCCAGGTCGCGGCGCTTGGGGCGCAGGCCCTCGGGCGCGTCGCTCACCACCGCCGCGACGCCGTCGGCGCGGACGGCGCGCAGCGGCGCCGGCTCCGCGCCCACCCCGGCGGCGCCCGCCAGCTTCAGCGGATGCGCCGACCGGGTGAGGCCGTAGACGTACGTGCTCATTCCGCGGTCTCCTTGCGGCGCGAGCGCGTGCGGGGCTGCTTGTCCTCGTCGCCGGAGTCGCGCGACGGGCGGATCGTGTCGCCGATCGCCTCGACGGCCCCGGCGAGCGCGCCCTTGGACTTGCCGTGCGCGCCCTTCTCGGTGACGTCGCCGACGAGTTCGGGCAGCGTGGCCGCGTTCCCGTTGTTGGTCAGGTCGAGGCGGTTGCACGCCTCGGCGAAGCGCAGATAGGTGTCCACGCTGGCCACGACGATCCGGGCGTCGATGGTGAGCAGTTCGATGCCCACCAGGGAGACGCGGACGAACACGTCGATGACCAGTCCTCGGTCCAGGACGAGTTCGAGCACGTCGTAGAGAGATCCGCGCCGTCCGGCGCTGGTATTGGGGGTCGTCCTCGCTTCCGTCATGACTGACATGGGGGTCCTCCTCGGGGGGGTTCAGGAACGGTCCGCCTGGCCCCGCGTGTAGCGATGGCAGCGCTCGTAGGCGAGCAGTTCGCCGTCGTCGTCGAGCGTCACCCGGTAACTCGCCAGCAGGCTCATCGTGTCGGGGACGCGCGCCAGCTCCAGGACCTCGAACCGGATCTCCCAGCCGTCCTCGGCGCGGCGCAGGGCCGACACCGACTCGGGCTCGTGCCCGGTCAGCTCCACGAACTGGTCGCGGGCTTTGCGCACCCTCGCGACGGCCGACAGCTTGCGGCCGGGGGAATCGCCGTTCCGTTCGGTCTCGTTCATCGTTCCGGCGGGGTGCCCGGGGACAAAACACTCAAACACCCCAGGAGATCAACGACGAGTCGTCCATGTCGGCTGACCTCGTACTCTTTACCGCGATGGCCCCCCGAACCCGGCGGCCCCAGGGCGAGGTCACCCGGGGCACGACCGCCCCCAACCGGCTGCGCCGCGTGGACCGCTGGATCGCCGCGACGCAGCGCGCCGCCCTGCGCGCCGCCGACCGTCCGCTCGCCGTGGACCTCGGGTACGGGGCGTCGCCGGTCACGGCCGTCGAGCTTTACACGCGGCTGCGCGCGGTGGCGCCGGGGCTGGAGGTCACCGGCCTGGAGATCGAGCCGGACCGGGTGGCGCGCGGGACGGCGTTCCTCGCCGCGTCCGGGGACGCCTATCCCGGGCTGGCGTTCCGGCGCGGCGGGTTCGAGCTGCCGGTGGACCGTCCGCCCGTGCTCGTCCGCGCGTTCAACGTGCTGCGCCAGTACGACGAGGACGCCGCCTGGCGCGCCTGGGACGACCTGCGCGCCCGCCTGCACCCGGGCGGCGTCCTGGTCGAGGGCACCTGCGACGAGATCGGGCGCCGCGCCGTCTGGGTCGCGCTCGGCCCCGAAGGACCCCGGACGGTCACGTTCGCCGCCCGCGTGGACGCGCTGGACCGGCCGTCGGGCTTCGCCGAGCGGCTGCCGAAGACGCTGATCCACCGCAACGTCCCCGGTGAGCGCGTCCACGCGTTCCTCGCCGAGTTCGACCGCTGCTGGGCCGCCGCCGCGCCGCACTCGGCGTTCGGGCCGCGCGCCCGCTGGGCCGAGGCCGTCGCGCTGCTGGCCCGGACCCAGCCGGTGCTCGCCCGGCCGCCCCTCGGCGGCCGGGCGCGGCGGCGGCTCGGCGAGGTCAGCGTGCCGTGGCGCGCTCTGGCTCCCTGACGCGGCGCTCCAGCACCTCGACCGTGCCGCGCGTGCCGTCCACCCGGACGATGTCGCCCGTGCGCAGCCGCGCCGTCGCGTCGCCCGTCCCGACGACCGCCGGGATGCCGAGCTCGCGCGCCGCGACCACCATGTGCGACAGCGGCGCCCCCACGTCGGTGATCACCGCCGACGCCCGCGTGAACAGCGGCGACCAGCCGATGTTGGTGACCATCGCGACGATGACCTCGCCGTCGCGGAGGTGGTCGCCGTCCTCGGCGTGCGCGAGGACCCGCACCGGGCCCTCCACGACGCCCGCCGAGCCCGCGAAGCCGGGCAGCGTGCCGCCGTCCTCGTCCTGCGCGGCGGGGCCGGGGCCCTCGTAGACGTCGGTCCGGCGGTCCGGGTCGGCGGCCCACGCGAACGGGTCGAACCGGCCCTTGATCAGCGTCGGGTACGGCGGCAGCGCCCGGTACCGCTCGTAGGTGCGGCGGCGGACGGCGACGCGCTCCAGCGGACGCCGGTCCCCGTCGAGCACCGCGAGGATCTCGTCCACCGGCAGGAAGAACACGTCGTCGCCGACCCCGGTCAGCTCCCCGGCGCGCAGCACGAACTGCCGGACGGTCCACAGCGCCCGCACCATCTCCGACCGGACCGCCTCCCGCTGGTACGTCACCCGGGAGAACTTCGCGACGCGCCGCGAGATCCGCGCGGCCTGGCCCGGATGCCGCTCGCGCAGCCGCCACCACGCCCTGCGGCGCTCGCGCCCCCGGTCGCGCAGCAGCGTGACGGCCGCACGCGCCTCGTCCGACACCGGCCCCGGCCACTCGGGGTCCTCGGCGGGACGCGGGGACGCCAGCTCGAACTCCTCCGGCCCCCGGTGCCCCCACCGCTGCCGGTAGGTGTCGCGGCCGACGATCCCGCGCGCGTACCGGGCGAGCCCGACGATCGGGCCGAGCGTCGCCGACGGCGTCCCGTCCGGCGCGGCGACGCCGGTGAGCAGCAGGTTCGCGTCCTCCTCGCCGACGGCGGCGGCGACCGACCGGTGCGTCGCGGGCAGCCCTCCTGCGCTCTGCCCGGAGACGGCCTCCTCCATCTGGCCGCACCGCAGCAGATGCGGGAGGACGTCGTCGTGCCACAGCCGGATCAGGTCCCGCTCGGACGGCGCGTCGGCGACCCGGCGCCGGACGGTGTCGGCGCGGTCCCGCGCTCCCGCGAGGAAGTCGTTCAGCCGCCGCCGGTTCGCCGCGCCGCGCGCCGCCGACCGGGCCGCCACCGGCCCGACCGCGCGCAGCACCGTCCGGCGCGGCAGCGGCGCGGGCTCGGTCTCGGTGTCGCCGGCCAGCCGGTCGAACCGGGCGGCCGGCGGACCGGCGCGTCCGAACGCCCGCGAGATCGCGTTCCGGACGCTCACGTTCTGGTACAGCCGCCCGCCGATGACGCCGAACGTCAGGAAGCCGGGCACCATCGTCGCGGGGACCGACGCCTGGAGGGCCAGCCGCAGCACCGACCAGGTGCACGGCGTCATCACGTCCGCGAGCACCTCGCCGGTCGCGCCGTTGCTCCAGACGTCGTCGCTCGCGATGCTGTCGTTCCACACCTCGGTGTCGCCGAGGCTCGTCACGGGCGTCGCCTGGAGCACCCACGGGACGCCTTCGTGCCGCGCCCACCGCACCACCATCGGCCGTTCGAACAGTTCCTCGACGCGCATCCCGACCTGCGCCAGCTCGGCGGCGTCCCGGGCGGACAGCACCGTCGCGCCGGACGTGCGCCGCGCCGCGACCTTGCCCGACGAGCGGTCCACGACGATCTGCTCGGCCTCACGCCGGCCCGATCCGCCCCGGCCCGCGTTCACGAGCATCTGGCCGGGCGCCTCGCTCATCGGCGCGACCGTGAACAGCGTCCCGGTGGCCTCCGGCTCCAGCATCGACTGGACGACGATCGCCATCGCCGCGTCCTCGTGCCGGATCCCGGCGCGCTGCCGGTAGACGATGGCCTGGGCCGTCCACAGCGACGCCCACACCTCGCGGACGGCCGCCAGCAGCGCGGTGTCGCCGCGCACGCCGAGCCGGGCGAGGTAGCGCCCGCCGAACGCCAGGCCCGCGATCTCCTCCGCGCCCGACGCCCGCACGGCCACCTCGTGCTCGCGGTCGCCGAGGTCGGAGTAGGCCCAGCGGATCGCGCCGCTCAGCTCCGTCCCCGGCTCGTGCCGCGCGAACAGCTCGCCGATCGCGCGTTCCGCCTCGTCGGGGCCGAGGTCGGCGACGGCCGTCAGGATCTCCTCGCCGATCCCGGCCTCCTCGACGTACCGGCGGTACGCCTTCTCCGTCACATGGAACCCGGCCGGGACGCGCAGCCCCGCGATGGCCGTCCGCGCCAGCGCCGCGCCCTTCGCGCCGACGCGGGCGGCGTCGGCCGCGTCCGGATCGGCGAGCGGGAGGACCAGCTCCCGCTCCCAGTCCGTCTCCCACGTCTCCGCCATAGTCCAACCCCCTGGCCTCGCTTGCGTGCGGAGGCGCCTACCCGGCGGGGACGGTCTGAGTCGTCAGTCGCGGTGGAGCCTGTGCGGCGCGGCCTGAGCGCGGGGCTGGACGTCGATCCGGTCGATGTTGACGTGCTCGGGACGCGTCACCGCCCACGCCACGCAGTCCGCGACGTCCTCGGCGACCAGCGGCCCCGGCACGCCCCGGTACGGCTCCTCGGCCCGCGCCGCGTCGCCCCGGAAGCGCACCAGGCTGAACTCCTCGGTCTTCACCAGGCCCGGCGCGATCTCGGTGACCCGCACCGGCTCGGCGACCAGTTCCAGCCGCAGCACCTCGTTCACCGCGTACGCGGCGTGCTTGGCCGCGTTGTAGCCCGCGCCGCCCTCGTAGGGGACGTGCCCCGCCAGCGACGTGATGTTCACCACGTGCCCGGCGCCGCTCGCGACGAGCTTGGGCAGCAGCGTCTTGGTCATCCGCAGCAGCCCGAGGACGTTGGTCTCGTACATCGTCCGCCAGTCCTCGGGGTCGGCGTCGCGAACCGCCTCCAGCCCGATCGCCCCGCCCGCGTTGTTGACGAGCACGTGGCAGGCGTCGAGGCCGGCGGCGAGCGCGTCCACCGAGTCCTGGTCGGTGACGTCCAGGGTGACCGGCGCGACCTTCCCCGCGCCCGGCAGCGCGCCCAGCTCCGCCGCCAGCAGGTCCAGCCGGTCGCGCCGCCGCGCCGCCAGGACGACGTGAAATCCCTCCGCGGCGAGCCGGCGGGCCGTCGCCGCGCCGATCCCGCTGCTCGCACCCGTGATCACAGCCGTTTTGCGCATGTGCCCAGCTTTCCAGGGAAGGGTTCGGTCGGCACCGCCGGGCCCGCCGGGCCCGCCGGGGTTGGGCGGGGAACACCCGGACGGGTGGATAGGTTGCTCTACCGGAGGTGGTGTCCCGGTGTCGGGTCGAATCAGCCGGATCGCGACGATCAGCGTCCACACGTCCCCGCTGGACCAGCCCGGAACGGGCGACGCGGGCGGGATGAACGTCTACATCGTCGAGGTCGCGAAACGGCTGGCCGCCCGCGGCGTCGAGGTGGACGTGTTCACGCGCGCCACGTCCCGCGCCCTGCCGCCGGTCACCGAGCTGGCGCCCGGCGTGAACGTCCGCAACGTCGTCGCGGGGCCGTTCGAGGAACTGGACAAGGGCGAGCTGCCCCGCCAGCTCTGCGGGTTCACCTCCGCCGTGCTGCGCGCCGAGGCGTGCCACGAACCGGGCCACTACGACCTCCTGCACACCCACTACTGGCTGTCGGGACAGGCCGGATGGGCCGCCCGGCACCGGTGGGGGGTCCCGCTCGTCCACTCGATGCACACGATGGCGAAGGTGAAGAACGCCGCGCTCGCCGCCGGGGACCGGCCCGAGCCGGCCGAGCGCGTCCTCGGCGAGCAGCAGGTCGTGGACTGCGCGGACCGGCTCGTCGCCAACACCGCCGAGGAGGCCCGCGAGCTGGTCGACCTCTACGGCGCGGCGCCGTCGCGGGTCGCGACCGTCAGCCCCGGTGTGGACCTCGGCATGTTCGCGCCCGGCTCCACGGGCGAGGTACGGCGGAGGCTCGGGCTGCCGCACGACGCGTTCGTGCTGTTGTTCGTTGGACGCATCCAGCCGCTCAAGGCCCCCGACGTGCTGCTGCGCGCCGTCGCCCGGATGCTGGACGACGACCCCGCGCTGCGGAACCGGCTCGTCGTCGCCGTCGTCGGCGGACCGTCCGGCACCGGACGGCGCCGTCCCGAACAGCTCCAGAAGCTCGCCGCCGACCTCGGGCTCGGCGGCGTCGTGCGTTTCGAGCCGCCGTGCCCGCAGGACGAGCTGGCCGACTGGTACCGCGCGGCCGACATCACCGTCGTCCCGTCCCACAACGAGTCGTTCGGGCTCGTCGCCGTCGAGTCGCAGGCGTGCGGGACGCCCGTCGTCGCGTCCTCGGTCGGAGGGCTGCGCACGGCCGTCCGCGACGGGGACTCCGGCGTGCTCGTGCGCGGCCACGACCCCGCCGCCTACGCCGCCGTCCTGCGCGGCCTGCACGACGACCCCGGCCGCCGGGACCGGCTCGCGCGCGGCGCCGTCCGGCACGCCCGCGCGTTCGGCTGGGACGCCACCGTCGACAGGCTGCTCGAGGTGTACGAAGATGCGACGACCCGCTTTTCCACCACGACCCGTGCGGAGGTGACGGCGTGACGCAGCAGATCGTCGCGACGATCGAGGAGACGCTGCGCGCCGCCGAGCTGGAGTTCGAGCGCCCCCGCCCCGGCGCGTTCTTCGTGAAGCTCCCCGGCGAGCACAAGCTCGCGACCATGACCTGGCTCATCGTCGGCGAGCACAGCCTGCACGTCGAGGCGTTCTTCTGCCGCCGTCCCGACGAGAACCACGCCGACTTCTACCGGTTCCTGCTGGAGAAGAACGGCCGCATGTACGGGATGGCGTTCACGCTGGACGAGGTCGGCGACGTCTACATCGTCGGCCGCGTCCCGCTCGCGTCGGTGTCCGCCGAGGAGGTCGACCGGCTGCTCGGCTGCGTCCTCACCTACTCGGACGAGAACTTCGACAAGGCCCTGGAACGCGGGTTCAAGACGTCCATCCAGAAGGAGTGGGACTGGCGCGTCAAGCGCGGCGAGAGCCTCGCCAACCTGCGCGCGTTCGCGTCGTTCGCCGATCCCGCGAACCGCTGAGCGGGCCGTACACCCCGCACCGATAAACTGCCGCGCATGGCGACCCTGGTTTTGCTCCGGCATGGCGAAAGCGTGTGGAACGCGGAGGGACTGTTCACCGGCTGGGTGGACGTCGACCTCTCCGCGAAGGGCGAGGGGGAGGCGACGCGCGGCGGCGACCTCCTGCTCGACGCGGACCTCACGCCCGACGTCGTCCACACGTCCCTGCTGAAGCGCGCCATCCGCACGGCGGAGATCGCGCTGGACGTCGCGGACCTGTCGTGGATCCAGGTCCGCCGGTCCTGGCGGCTCAACGAGCGGCACTACGGCGCGCTGCAGGGCAAGAACAAGGCCCAGACGCGCGAGGAGTTCGGCGAGGACCAGTTCATGACCTGGCGCCGCTCCTACGACGTCCCGCCGCCCCCGATCAAGGACGACGACCCGCTGTCCCAGGTCAACGACCTGCGGTACGCGTCGCTGCCGTCGGAGCTGATCCCGCGCACCGAGTGCCTCGCCGACGTCGTGGACCGGCTGCTGCCCTACTGGTACGACGCGGTCGTCCCGGACCTCGCCGCCGGACGGACCGTCCTCGTCGCCGCGCACGGCAACTCGCTGCGCGCGCTGGTCAAGCACCTGGACGGGGTCTCCGACGACGCGATCTCCGCGCTGAACATCCCCACCGGGATCCCGCTGCTCTACGAGCTGGACGACGACTTCGCCCCGCTCAAGCGCGGCGGCGAGTACCTGGACCCGACGGCGGCCAAGGCCGCGATCGAGGCCGTGAAGAACCAGGGCGCGTCCACCGGCAAGGCCGAGGCCAAGAAGGGCGGCCGGCGCAAGAAGTGACCCGGGGCGGGGGCGGCCCGCGCCGCCCCCGCGTCCCGCGTCAGGTCAGGTCGTCGACGATGTCGGCGGGCCGCTGCCCGGTCACCAGGTAGACGACGTTCTCCGCGACGACCACCGCGTGGTCGGCGAACCGCTCGAAGTACCGGCCCGCGAGCGTGATGTCCACGGCGGGCTCGACGCCGTGCTTCCACTTCGGCGACAGCAGGATGTCGAACAGCGTGCGGTGCAGGCGGTCCATCGCGTCGTCGTCGGCGTCCAGCTCCAGGCCCAGCTCGACGTCCTTGGACGCGATCACGCTGCCCGCCTTGGCGACCATCCGCTCGGCGATCTGCCCCATCTGGAGCACGGTGGACTGGAGTTCCGGCGGCACGGCCGTCTCCGGGTGCCGCCGCCGCGCCGTCTTCGCGATGTGGACGGCGAGGTCGCCCATCCGCTCCAGGTCGCCGCTCATCCGCAGCGCGGTGATGACCATGCGCAGGTCGCCCGCGACGGGCTGCTGCCGCGCCATCAGGTCGAACACGGTCTCTTCCAGCTCGGCGTCGATCTTGTTGATGTGCTCGTCGCCGCTGATGACCTCTTCCGACAGCCGCAGGTCCGCGTCCAGGAGCGCGGTCACCGCGCGGGCCATCGCGGACCGGACGAGCCGGGTCATCTCGACCAGGCGGTCGGAGAGGGAGTCCAGCTCCTCGTGATAGGCGTCGCGCACCGTTCCTTCTTCCAAACTCGTCGCGGGGACCATGGGGCGTACTCGCCCACGCCACACCTTGCCTTGTCAGGATGAATGCCCTCATAGTGCCAGGTGAACTTTGGGGGAACGAGCCCCCGGACCCCTCCCCGGGGTGCTGTGGGCCGGTGTCGGGCGCTTACGATCCGAAGTGTGCAGGTAGACATCGTCGCCGCGGCGCTCACGGGGGTCGCCGGGCTCGCCGTCGGGCTCGGCGCGGGTCTCGCCGTGCGGCTCACCGAACGCTCCCAGCGGCTGCCCGACGACGCGCCCACCGGCTGGGCGCCCGACGCCGGGCTCGCCCCCGGCGTGGCGACCGTGCTCGGCGTGCTGCGCTCGTCCGCCGTCGTCGTGGACGGCGAGGACCGCGTCCTGCGCGCCAGCCCCGCCGCCCGCGCGTTCGGCATGGTCAGCGGGGACCGCCTCATCGTGGACGAACTGCTGGCGATGGCCCGGCTCGTCCGCCGCGACGGCGAGATCCGCGAGACGGAGCTGCAGCTCGGCGGCGGAAAGGGCCGGCTGCGCCGCGAGGGCCGCTGGTTCGCCGTCCGCGTCGCGCCGCTCGGCACGCACGGGCTCGTGCTCGTCCTCGCCGAGGACCTCACCGAGTCGCGCCGCGTCGAGGCCATGCGCCGTGACTTCGTCGCCAACGTCTCGCACGAGCTGAAGACCCCGGTCGGCGCGCTCGCGCTGCTCGCCGAGACCGTCGAGGGCGCCGCCGACGACCCCGAGGCCGTCCGCCGCTTCTCCGGCCGGATGCAGCACGAGGCCGTCCGGCTCACCAACCTCGTCCAGGACCTCATGACGCTGTCGCGCGTGCAGGGCGAGGAGCCGCTGCCCGAGGTCCGGCCCGTCGCGCTGGACGAGGTCATCGCCGAGTCTTTGGACCGCAGCCAGATCCGCGCGACGTCCAAGAACATCGACCTCGGCTCGGGCGGCGCCACCGGGCTCAAGGTGCGCGGCGACGAGGAACTGCTGGTCACCGCGCTGCGCAACCTCATCGACAACGCCATCGCCTACAGCCCCGAGAACACCCGCGTCGTCGTGTCCACGCGCTGCTGCGACGACGACGGCGACGGGCAGCCCCAGGTCGAGCTGAACGTCACCGACCAGGGCATCGGCATCCCCGCCGGCGAGCTGGACCGCATCTTCGAGCGGTTCTACCGCGTCGACCCCGCCCGGTCCCGGCAGACCGGCGGCACCGGACTCGGACTCGCCATCGTCAAGCACGTCGCCACCAAGCACCACGGCACGGTCTCCGTGTGGAGCGAGGAGGGCCACGGCTCGACGTTCACGCTCAGGCTCCCGCTGCTGACGACCCGTCCGCCGGACGGACCGACGCCCGAGGAGCCTGATCTGTGAGCCCGGCCGCGCACCCGGCACGGCCCCCCACCCGGCGCTGCGGCGCCGTAGCCCGACACCGCACCATCCGCCAGGAGGCAACACCGTGACCCGCGTGCTCGTCGTCGAAGACGAGGAGTCGTTCAGCGACGCCCTGTCGTACAACCTGCGCAAAGAGGGCTTCGAGGTGGCGGTCGCCGCCACGGGCCCGGACGCGCTGGAGCAGTTCGATCAGGCCGGAGCCGATCTCGTCCTCCTGGACCTGATGCTGCCCGGCCTGCCCGGCACCGAGGTGTGCCGTGAGCTGCGCTCCCGATCGAACGTTCCAGTGATCATGCTGACGGCCAAGGACAGCGAGGTGGACAAGGTCGTCGGGCTCGAACTCGGCGCCGACGACTACGTCACCAAGCCGTTCTCCACCCGCGAGCTGATCGCCCGGATGCGCGCCGTGCTGCGGCGGCGCGGCGAGGGCGGCGAGCCCGTCGTCGCGACGCTTGAGGCGGGCCCGGTCCGCATGGACGTGGAACGCCACGTCGTGACCGTCGAGGGCGGCAGCGTCCAGCTCCCGCTGAAGGAGTTCGAGCTGCTGGAGGTGCTGCTCCGCAACGCCGGGCGCGTCCTCACCCGCATGCAGCTCATCGACCGGGTGTGGGGCGCGGACTACGTCGGCGACACCAAGACGCTCGACGTCCACATCAAGCGGCTGCGGGCGAAGATCGAGGACGTCCCGTCCACGCCGCGCCACATCATCACCGTGCGGGGCCTCGGGTACAAGTTCGAGCCCTGATCGGGGCACAGGACCGGGTGTGCACACGGGAGAAAGGGGAGTGGGCCCTGACGGGCGCACTCCCCTTTTCTCGTTCGCTCAGTGCTGCGGCGACTGGGCGGGCGAGCCGCCGCCCGACGTCGGGGCGTCGTTGTTGGCGCCCGGCGTCCCCGGGCCGCCGTTGTGGCCGCCCTGCGTCGGCGCGGGCGACTCCGGCGCCGACGGCGCGGGGCTGCGCGGGACGCCCGCCGACACCGCCGTGTAGGACGCGTACTCGTTCTGCTGCGCGACGACCGGGACGACGACCGTCACCTGGCCCGCGTTCTGGAACGAGAGCGTCAGCCGCAGGTTCTCGCCGCCGAGCAGCGGGCTCTGCAGGCCGGTCAGCACGACGAGCGGCTGCCGGGCGCCGGCCGCCGCCGGGGCGCTCGGGGTCGCGGCGCCCGCGTCGGCGCTCGCCGTCGCGGTCGTCTCCGCGGCGGGCGAGTCGGTCTTCTTCGGCTTCTTGCCCGGCGTCGCCGTGGCGGACGGCTCGGCGGCCGTCTGCGCCGTCCCGAGGAGGTTGGTCAGGCTGCCCCGGCCGTCTCCGGCGCGCGGCGGCAGCGTGATCGCGCTGCCGGTGATCTTCGCCGGGCCGAACTTCTCGGCCGTCACCGAGACGAGCCGGTCCTGCGTCCCGGCCTGGTTGATGATCGACGCGTACAGCGGGACGCGCGCCCCCGGGTCGAGCCGCTCGCCGGGCTTCGGGCCGAGCAGGAACATGTTCCGCACGTCGATCCGGGTGCCGTTCTTCGGCAGCGAGACGTTGACGCCCTCGGTGAGCTGGGTCGGCTCGACGGTCTGGGGCACCTGCCCGGCGCCGCAGCCGGAGATGACCGGCGCGATGGCCACGGCACCCGCGAAGGCGAGTGCCGCCACTCGACGGCTGTTACGGATCACGGCGTCGGTCTCCTCGCGAAAGGCTGGAAAGGGGTTGCGTCAGGGGCGCGTGAGAACGCCAGGCAAAGCGTAGCGAGACCTGATCACCGATCGGCCCCCGGGGTGGCCCGGCGGCGGGAAAACGTCGGTCAGCGCAGTTCCTTGATCCGTCCGACGAGATCGGGCGCCGGCCGGGCCGTGGACAGCGGCAGCGTGCGCGCGTCCGCGACGATTCCGTCGGCCTGGACGAGCACGGCCGTCAAGCCCGCGCCCGCCGTCCCGGCCGCCGGGGCGTAGGCGCCCGCGAGCACGCCGGACGGGTCGGCGACGAGCTGCGGCGACCCCTCGTGCGCGGTGGCGGCGAGGGCGCGCAGCTCGCGGCGGACGGCGTCGCGCGCGAACGTCCGGCCGCGCGTGTCCGCGACGAGCCAGAACCGCAGCTCGAACTCCCGGGCCGTCCCCGACAGCTCCGCGACGAGCCCGGCGCACGCGCAGCCCGGCGGGACGATCCCGATGACTCCCGGCCGCAGCGTGCTGAGGTCGGCCCGTTCGGTGCGCCCGGTGACGAACTCGACGGTCCCCGTCGGGAGCGGCCCGTTGACCTCCCCGGCGGGCGCGGCCGGGTTGCGGGCCAGCAGGGACGCCGTCGGACGCGTCGTCGGACGCGGCCCGAACGCCGTCATGAGCCCGCCGCTGACCAGCGCGGCCAGCAGCGCCAGCGTGATGATCGGGATCGCGACGCCGAAGCGCGTGACGGGGGAGACCAGCCGCGCGGCGCGTTCGCGGCGGCGGCGCCTGCGCTCCTCGCGGCGGTAGGCGAGGACGTCGGCGGCGAGCGCGCTGGCGTCGTCGGGCACGACGACGTCCACCCGAGGGAGCCCGTAGTCGTCGGGCTCGTGGTCGCCGTCTGGCCGCACGCCGCACCTCACCTCGCTGGAACGCCGTATCCTGGGGTATTCGCGCCGTTCGCGCGCTTCGTACCCGCCTGGTCCGGCATGTTCACCTCCAGTATGCGGCGACCGCCGGAAGTCCGGCGGCTCCCGGCCGCCGGACCGGTGTCGCGACCGCTCGTCGACGGGCGCCCGAACGCATGGAACGCTGCCCTTGTCAAGCTCCCAATTAGGGGGTTGACCTGCGCATTTGTCGAGAAGGCCGGTGCGGCGCCCTTCGGGCCCGTGCTAAACTGGTGTCAGCGGAAGGGGTATCTGTCACATGACTTTCCAGGTCGGCGACACCGTCGTCTACCCCCATCACGGGGCTGCTCGAATCGAGGCCATCGAGACCCGCACCATCAAGGACCAGGAGCGCATCTACCTGGTCCTGAAGGTCGACAAGGGCGACCTGACCGTGCGCGTCCCGGTCGAGAACGTCGAAGAAGTGGGCGTCCGGGACGTCGTGGGCAAGGAGGGCCTGGAGAAGGTGTTCGAGGTGCTGCGCGCACCTTACACCGAGGAGCCCACCAACTGGTCCCGCCGGTACAAGGCGAACCTGGAGAAGCTCGCCTCCGGTGACGTCAACAAGGTCGCCGAGGTCGTCCGCGACCTGTGGCGGCGCGACAAGGAGCGCGGGCTCTCGGCCGGCGAGAAGCGCATGCTGGCCAAGGCCCGGCAGATCCTGGTGAGCGAACTCGCGCTCGCCGAGAAGACCAACGAGGACAAGGCCGAGGCCCTCCTCGACGAGGTGCTGGCGAGCTGATCCCCGCGTTGAATCCTGCGGAACGGCTCCCCCGGGTGGGCGTCGGCACGGACGTCCACCCGTTCGGTGACCCCGATCGCCCGCTCTGGGTGGCGGGCCTGCTCTGGCCCGGCGAAGGCCCCGGGCTGGCCGGGCACTCCGACGGCGACGTCGCCGCGCACGCCGCCTGCGACGCGCTGCTCTCGGCCTGCGGGCTCGGTGATCTCGGCGCGGTCTTCGGCACGTCCGACCCCCGCTGGTCCGGCGCGGCGGGGACGACCCTGCTCGCGGAGGTCGCCCGCCTGGTCGCAGAATCCGGCTACGTGATCGGCAACGTCGCGATCCAGGTCATCGGCAACCGGCCCAAGATCGGCAAGCGGCGCGCCGAGGCCGAGGACGTCCTCGCCAAGGCCCTGAACGGGGCGCCGGTCAGCGTCTCGGCGACCACCACCGACGGGCTCGGGCTCACCGGGCGCGGCGAAGGGCTCGCCGCCATCGCGAACGCGCTCGTCCTCCCCGCCCCCTGACCCGGCCGTCCCACCCCTTCACTCGGCCGGCGGGGTCGGGGAGCTGCGGAAGCTGCCGGACGGCGGGTTCCAGTCCCAGATCTCCAGATCGCCGTCCTTGGCGGGCCGCTCGACGTCCTCGCCCTCATCGCCCCGGACGATCCGCTCCTCTTCGGTCAGCGGCGGTTCGGCGGGCACCGGATCGGTCGCCTGCTCGGCGATCGTGCGGACCTGCGCGGGCAGCAGCACCGGCGCGGGCTCGGGGGCTTCTACCTCCGCGTCCGACTCGGGCAGCGGCGGCGCCTTCTCCTCGCGCCGCGCGACCTCCAGCTCGTCCGCCCGCGTCTCGCGCCGCACGACGTCGGGCTCGTCCTCGACTACCTGCGCGTCCGCACGCGTGTCGCGTCGCGTGACTTCCGGCTCGTCCTCGGCCGCGCGCATGTCGCGCTGCGTGGCGTCGGGCTCGTCCCCGGCCGCACGTGTGTCGCGCCGCGTCGCGTCGGGCTCGTCCTCGGCCGCACGTGTGTCGCGCCGCGTGGCGTCGGGCTCGTCCTCGGCCGTGCGCGACTCGCGTTGCGTTAGGTCGGGCTCCTCGGCTGCGCGCGACTCGCGTCGCGTACCGTCCTCGGTCGCGCGGATGTCGCGCCGCGTGGTGGCCGGTTCGTCGTCCAGTGCCTCGCCGGTGTCGTGCGGGCCGTCCAGCGCGGGCTCGTCGTCGTCGGCCCAGGCGACCTCGCGCATCGGGCGGGCGTCGTGCCGGGGGATCTCGCGGGTCTCGTTCCACGCGGCGCCGGTCTCGGTGCGGGCCGCCCAGACGGCGCCGAAGTCCTCGTCCGGCGCGGGGGCGGGCGGCGGGACGAGCGCGAACTCGAACTCGGGCTCGGGCTCGGCGTCCGGCAGCGGCGGCGCGTCGGCCTCGCGGCGGACCGGCGCGTCCGGGACGGGGCCGGGCGAGCGCTCCGCCGCCGTCCGGACCTGCTTGATCATCGTCAGCCACAGCCACACCGCGACGGCCAGCATGACGTTCGGCGCGACCGCGACCCCGGCCTTCACCGCGTCCGAGGGAAGCGACCCGTAGCCCCGCACCGCGTGCTGCACGGCGAGCGCGGCGCCGCCCGCGAGCAGGACGAGCAGCAGCAGCCACCGCAGCGTCCGCGCGAACCAGTGCGCGCGGCGCGCGACCACGACCGCCAGCAGCGCGACGACGAGCAGCGTGTCGGCCATGACGGGGTAGGCGGGCGCCCAGCGTCCCTCGACGCCGCCGGTGCGGGCGAGGACGCGCAGCGGTTCGTAGGTCAGCACGAACCCGGCCCCGGCGAGGACCAGGACGGCGAGCGCCGCCGACCAGGTGAAGAACCGGCCGGGGCGCGGGCTGGGGGAGGACGACGGCATCGCGGGCTCTCTCCGGGGGAAGGGGTCCGGTCCCGGTGGATGCCCGTTCGCGGCCGGGTCATCCACGGAGGCGCGGTGATCATTCCGCTGCCGCGACCCTAGCCGTTCCGCGCGGCCGAGCGTGGGAGGCCCGCTCCGGACGATGCTCCCTACCCTTGAACCGTGCCTCTGAAGCGCCGCATCCCATAACCTGGATCGGTGAGCCTGCACCTCTATGACACCGGCAGCCGTACCGTCCGCGTTTTCGAGCCCCTTCGCGAGGGCCGCGTCGGGATGTACGTCTGTGGTGCCACTCCGCAGGCCGCGCCCCACATCGGCCATCTGCGCTCCGGCGTCATCTACGACGTGCTGCTGCGGTGGCTGCTGCGCTCGGGGTACGAGGTGATGTTCGTCCGGAACGTCACCGACGTGGACGACAAGATCCTCGCCGTCGCGCACGCCTCCGGTACCCCGTGGTTCGCGATCGCCGAGGGCAACCAGCGGGTGTTCGGCCGGGGCTACGACACGCTCGGCTGCCTGCCGCCGACGGTCGAGCCGCGCGCGACCGGGCACGTCCCGGAGATGATCGTCCTGATGCGGCGGCTGATCAAGAACGGGCACGCCTACGCGGCGGGCCGCGACGTGTACTTCGACGTCCCGTCCTGGGCGGACGAGTACGGCGCGCTGTCCAACCAGAAGCTGGAGCACATGCGCCCGTCCGGCGACGTCGTCGACGAGGAGGCCAAGCGCGACCCGCGCGACTTCGCGCTGTGGAAGGGCGCCAAGCCCGGCGAGCCGTCCTGGGAGACGCCGTGGGGCGAGGGGCGTCCGGGCTGGCACCTGGAGTGCTCGGCGATGGCGTCCCGCTACCTCGGCGCGGAGTTCGACATCCACGGCGGCGGCATGGACCTGATCTTCCCGCACCATGAGAACGAGATCGCCCAGTCCCGGGCGGCCGGGGACGCGTTCGCCCGGTACTGGCTGCACAACGGCCTGCTCACCGTGGACGGCGAGAAGATGAGCAAGTCCATCGGGAACGTCGTGCTGCTGCCCGAGCTGCTGGGCCTGGCCCGTCCGGTGGAGATCCGGTACTACCTGGCGTCCGCGCACTACCGGTCGCTGCTGGACTTCTCGCGGACCGCGCTCGGCGAGGCCGTGTCGGCCTACCAGCGGATCGAGGGGTTCGTGACGCGCGCCGCCGAACTGGCCGGCCCGGTCGGGCCCGGCGACCTGCCGACGGCGTTCGCGGACGCGATGGACGACGACCTCGGCGTCCCGCAGGCGCTCGCGATCGTCCACGAGACCGTCCGGGAGGGCAACAACGCGCTCGCGGCCGGGGACGCGGCGGGCACGGCGGCGGCGCTGGCGGCGGTCCGCGCGATGACGGGCGTCCTCGGCCTGGACCCGCTGGACGAGCAGTGGGCGGGGAGCGCCGAGAACGACCTGCGCCCCGTCGTGGACGCCCTGATCCGCGTCGCGCTCGACCAGCGGCAGGCCGCGCGGGCGCGCAAGGACTACGTCGCCGCCGACGGGATCCGCGACAGCCTCGCCGAGGCCGGGATCCTCATCGAGGACACCGCGCACGGGCCGCGCTGGGAGCTGAAGCGTTCCTGACGAACCGGGCGGGAACGGGTCCGGGGACGAGTACGGTCGGAGACCGGGACTCCCCCTACCCCGAGGCGGTGCGACGTGTTCGAGCGGTTCACCGGCCGCGCCCGCGCGGCGATCGCGGCGGCGCGGGACGAGGCGCGGCGGCTGCGGCACGACCATGTCGGCACCGAGCACCTGCTGCTGGGCCTGCTCGGTGCCGCCGACGATCCGGCCGCTGCGGCGCTGGCGGACGCGGGCGTGACGGCCGACGCCGCCCGCGCCCGCGTCGCCGAGCTGACGGCCCGCGCGGACGGCGGGACGGCCGGCGAGATCCCGTTCACCCCGCGCGCGAAGGCGGCGCTGGAGCTGGCGCTGCGGGAGGCGCGGCGGCTGGACGCCGAGTCGATCGACACCGGGCACGTCCTGCTCGGCGTGCTCCGGGAGGGCGCCGGACGCGGCGTCGCCGTCCTGACCGGCCTCGGCGCCGACCCGGCCGCCCTGCGCGCGGACCTGCTGGAGCGGTGCGGCGGGCCGCGCGCCGAGCCGTTCCTGCCGGGCGCGCGGCCGTCCACCGCCCGCCGCCTGGACGCCATCGAGCGGCGGCTGGAGAGCATCGAGACGCTCCTGGCGAGCGTCGTGGCCCGCATGGACCGGACGTGACGCCTCCGCGCGCCGCGTAAAATCGGAAGGTCCGCCCCCGAACCCGTGCGGGCGTCCGCCACCCGCAACCACATCCGAGGGACAGACATGGCCAAGCGCAAGGGCAAGGGACCGACCCCCAAGGCCGAGGACCGGCACTGGCACGCCAAGCGGCAGCGCGCCCGCGCCGTCAAGAGCGCCAAGCGCACCGGCACGCCGACGGCCGGGCCGACCGCGCCCGCGGCCCGTCCCGGCGACCGCGACCAGGTCCGCAAGAGCCGTCCGGCGGGCGCGCGGCGGGCCAACGGCGAGACGCCGGAGCTGGTCACCGGCCGCAACCCGGTGGTCGAGGCACTGCGCGCGGGCGTCCCGGGCAGCGCGCTGTACGTGTCGGAGGGCCGGGACGACCGCGTCCGCGAGGCGATCCAGATCGCGGCGGACCGGCGGATCCCGCTGATGGAGATCGGCCGCGCCGAACTGGACCGGCTGACCGACGGGGCCGTCCACCAGGGCCTCGCGCTCCAGGTCCGGCCGTACCGGTACGCGCACGCCGAGGACCTGCTGCGCGGCACCGCGCCGCTGATCGTCGCGGTGGACGGCATCACCGACCCGCGCAACCTCGGCGCGATCGTCCGGTCGGCGGCGGCGTTCGGCGCGAGCGGCGTCGTGGTGCCCGAGCGGCGCGCGGCCGGGGTGACGGCGGGCGCGTGGAAGGCGTCGGCGGGCACGCTCGCGGCGATCCCCGTCGCGCAGACGACGAACCTCGCGCGGCAGCTCAAGGCGTACCAGAAGGCCGGGTGCTTCGTGGCCGGGCTGGACGCGGCGGGCACCGTCCCGGTCGGGGAGATCGAGGTCGCCGACGGGCCGTTCGTGCTGGTCGTGGGCTCGGAGGGCAAGGGCATCGGACGCCTGGTCGCCGAGACGTGCGACCTGCTGGTCACGATCCCGATGCCGGGCGCGGCCGAGTCCCTGAACGCGGGCGTCGCGGCGGGGATCGCGCTGTACGAGGCCTCGCGGCTGCGGTCGTCCTGACCGCGCGTACGCTGGGAACGAGCAGAAGGGGGCACCCGAGATGGCATTGCGCCGCCCGTCGTTCCTGCCGTCGCTGGACGAGCTGGAGAACCAGGTGGAGGCACAGGCCGCCGCCCAGGCCCCGAGCAAGAGCGCGTACTTCGACCACCCGATCGCCAAGAACATCTTCTGGATCTCGCTGATCCTGGTGATCGTGTCGCACCTGGTCGCGCTGTCACTGTTCTTCTTCGTCGACTGATCCGCGCCACGGCGGGTAGGCGGTCCCGCGTGAAGGACGCAGTGATCTTCGACGTGGACGGCACGCTGGTCGACACCAACTACCTGCACGCGGTGAGCTGGTGGCAGGCCTTCCGGCAGCACGGGCACACGGTGCCGATGGCGTCCGTCCACCGGGCGGTCGGGATGGGGTCGGACAAGCTGCTCGACGCCGTCCTGCCCGCCGACCGGGACCGTTCGGCCGACGACGCGATGCGCTCGGGCCACTCCGCCCTCTACGCCCAGTACTGGGACCGTCTGGAGGCGTTCGCCGACGCGGGCGCGCTGCTGCGGCGCTGCGCGAGCCAGGGCAGCCGCGTGGTGCTGGCCAGTTCGGCGTCGGCCACCGAGATGGGCGCGCTGCGGCGGGCCCTGGACGCCGACGACGCGATCGACGCCATCGCCTCGTCCGCCGACGTCGAGGAGAGCAAGCCCGCGCCCGACCTGGTCGAGGTCGCGCTGAAGACGGCCGACGTCGGTGCGGAGCAGGCCGTGTTCGTCGGCGACGCCGTGTGGGACGTGCGGGCCTGCGTCCGGGCGGGCGTGCCGTGCGTCGGCGTCCTGTCGGGCGGGACGTCCCGCGCCGAGCTGATGGACGAGGGCGCCGTCGCCGTCTACGCCGATCCGGCGGAGCTGCTGCGGGAGTTCGACGCGAGCGTCCTGCACCGGACCATCGCTTAGCGCGGCGTTCGGGGGGTAGGCGCGGGGTTCCGCCGATCTTCCGGGAGGAACCGCTGATGAAGGCGCTGACCTGGCAGGGCAAGCGCGACGTGCGCGTGGAGGACGTCCCCGACCCGGTGCTCAAGGAGCCCAACGACGCGATCATCCGGGTGACGTCGTCCGGGGTGTGCGGCTCTGACCTGCACCTTTACGAGGTGCTCGGGCCTTTCATCTCTCCCGGGGACGTGCTCGGGCACGAGCCGATGGGCGTGGTCGAGGAGGTCGGGCCGGAGATCACGAACATCACCCCCGGCGACCGCGTGGTCGTCCCGTTCAACATCTCCTGTGGGCACTGCCACATGTGCGGGCAGGAGCTGTACGCGCAGTGCGAGACGACGCAGGTCCGCGAGACGGGGATGGGCGGCGCGCTGTTCGGCTACACCAAGCTGTACGGCGAGGTGCCCGGCGCGCAGGCCGAGTACCTGCGCGTCCCGCAGGCGCAGTTCGGGCCGGTCAAGGTGCCGCAGGGGCCGCCGGACGAACGGTTCGTCTTCCTGTCGGACGTGCTGCCCACCGCGTGGCAGGCCGTCGCGTGGGCGGACGTTCCGGACGGCGGGTCCGTGACCGTCCTCGGCCTCGGGCCGATCGGGCAGATGGCGGCGCGCATCGCCGCGCACCGCGGCTACCGGGCCATCGGCGTGGACCTCGTCCCGGAGCGGCTGTCGATGGCGCGGCGGCACGGGATCGAGTGCGTCGAGCTGTCACCCGACACGGCCGAGGCCGTCCGGGACCTCACCGACGGGCGCGGCACGGACGCGGTGATCGACGCGGTCGGGATGGAGGCGCACGGCTCGCCCTTCGGCAAGGCCGCGCACACGCTCGTCGGGTTCATGCCGGATCGCGCCGCCGAGCAGCTCATGACCCGCGCCGGGATGGACCGGCTCGCCGCGCTGCATCTGGCGATCGAGATCGTCCGGCGCGGCGGGACGATCTCGCTGTCCGGCGTCTACGGCGGCATGACCGACCCGATGCCGATGCTGCGGATGTTCGACAAGGGCATCACGCTGCGGATGGGCCAGGCGCACGTCAGGCGGTGGATCGACGACCTGCTGCCGCTCGTGAGCGACGACGCCGACCCGCTCGGCGTCCTGGACCTCACCACGCACCGCCTGCCGCTGGAACAGGCACCGCACGGCTACGAGATCTTCCAGAAGAAGCAGGACGGCGCGATCAAGGTGCTGCTCCGGCCGTGAGCATCGTCCGGACGGCCTCCTCGACGCGGCCCTGCGTCGCCAGCTCGCCGAACTGCGCCTCCCCGCCGAGTTCCTGGAGCACGGGCGCGATCGTGACGCCGTCCTCGTACAGCTCGATGACGCGCGGGTTGATGTAGGCGTCGCGCGCCACGGCCGGGGTGTTGCCGAGGTAGCCGGCGACCTCCCGGACGACGCGCGCCACGGCGCGTTTGCGGGCCGTCTCGGTCTCCGCCGCGCGGGTCGAGACGGCCAGGCCGACCGCCGCGAGGACGGTCGCGTGCCAGGTCCGGAAGTCCTTCGCCGTGAAGTCGCCGCCGGCCGCCTCGCGCAGGTAGTCGTTGACGTCCGCGCCGCGCACCGTGTGCCAGCGTCCGCCGTCGCGGTGGATGAGCAACTGCCCGGCGCCGTCCGAGCGCCGCTTCAGCGCGCTGACGACCCGGCACACCGACTCCTCCACGACCGCCTGGTGCCGCTCCTTGCCGTGCTTGGCCGGGTACTCGAACGTCACCGCGCCCTTTCCGCAGGTGACGTGCTCGCGCAGGACGGTGGCGAGGCCGTACGTGCCGTTCTCCTCGGCGTACTCCTCGCCGCCGATCCGGAAGAAGCCGAGGTCGATGAGCCGGACGGCGGCGGCGAGGACCCGTTCCCGGGTGAGGCCGCGTCCGTCCAGATGGGCGGCGACGGTCGTCCGGACGCGCGGCAGCCGCGCCCCGAACTCCAGGACGTGGTCGTGCTTCGCGCGGTCCCGCTCGGCGCGCCAACGGGGGTGGTAGAGGTACTGGCGGCGTCCGGCCTTGTCGACGCCGACGGCCTGGAGGTGGCCGTCGTCGTCCGGGCAGATCCACACGTCCTGCCAGGCGGGCGGGACGACGAGCGCCTTGACGCGGTCGAGTTCGGCGGGGTCGGTGAGCGGCCGTCCGTCCGGACCGAGATAGCGGAAGCCGCGCCCGTGCCGTCGCCGCCGGATCCCGGGGCCGCCCGGGTCGCTGCGCCGCATCGTCATGGCTCAAGATCCGTTACCCGGGCGGGGTGCGGCGAAACGGGGGCGGCGGGCGTGCCGCCGCCCCCGTCGGCCGACGTCGGTCGGCTCAGCCGGGAATGAGCTGGCCGATGACCGGCAGGCCCTTGAGCAGGTCGCCGGGCCCGCCGGCGGCCTGGACGGGCGCGGCCGGAGCGGCGGCCTGGGCGACCGGGGCCGCCACCAGCGGCGCGGCGAGGACGGAGGCCGCGACGACGGTCGTGGTCAGCAGACGGCGCATCGAGTTCCCTTTCACGGGTGGACTTCGGACAGTCACCACTACAGCATGCGACGGTGCGATCACGTGTGGTGTTGGCCGAATGGGCGAAGCCGATGCCGCTTACATGCCAGCGCCCCCGTCCGCCCTCCGCGAGGCTCGACGGCATGAACGACACGACATTCGCAGGACGGTCCGCGCTGGTCATCGGCGGTTCCCGCGGCATCGGCGCCGCCATCGCGCTGCGCCTGGCCGCCGGCGGCGCGGACGTGGCCCTGACCTACCGGGAGACCGAGAACGACGCCGAGAAGATCGCGTCGACCATCACCGAGACGGGCCGCCGGTGCCTGCCGCTGCGCGCCGACAGCGCCTCCCCGGACGCCCTCATCGCCGCCGTGGACCGCACCGCCGCCGAATTCGGCCGGCTGGACATCCTGGTCAACAACGCGGCCGCCTACCTGGTCGGCTCCCTGGACGACCTGGGCCGCGAGGAGATCGACCACGTGCTCGCGGTGAACGTCCGCGCGCCCTACCTGGCGTCGCGCGCCGCGGCCCGCCACATGACGTCCGGCGGCCGGATCATCACCATCGGCAGCAACATCGCCGAACGAGCCCCCTTCCCCGGCCTCACCCTCTACGCCCTGAGCAAGACGGCCCTCATCGGCCTCACGAAGGGCCTGGCCCGCGACCTGGGTCCGCGCGGGATCACGGCGAACCTCGTCCACCCCGGCCCGACCGACACCGACACCAACCCGGCGAACGGCCCCGCCGCCCCCACGATCAGCGGCCTCACAGCCCTCGGCCGCTACGCGACCCCCGCCGAGATCGCCGCCGTGGTGGCCCACCTGGCAGCCCCCGACACGACCTACGTGACCGGCGCGACCCTCTCCGCCGACGGCGGCTTCGCCGCCTGACACCCACCCCGGACACACTCACTCACCCCCACCACACCGCATCCACCCGGCGAGCACGCACGCACACACCAAGCCCCGCGTCCACCCGGCCAAGGTGCACGCACATGCCAAGCCCCGCGCCCGCCCCGCGTCCACCCGGCCAGGGCGTACGCACGCGCCAAGCCCCGCGTCCGGCGCGCGTCCACCTGGCCAGGGTGCACGCACATGCCAAGCCCCGCGTCCGATCCGTGTCCACCGGGCGAGGGCGCACGCACGCGCCAAGCCACGCGTCCACCGGCCAAGGTGCACGCACGCGACCTAGCCCCGCGTCCGGCCCGCGTCCACTGGGCGAGGGTGCACGCACGCGCCGAGCCACGCGCCCGACCGCGTCCACCCGGCCAGGGGTGGTGCACGTACGCGACCGAGCCACGCGCCCGCGTCGGCCCGCGCGCGGGCCGACGCGGGGCGCGCAGCTTGGGCTGGTGGCGCGTACGGGCACGCCTCGGTCGGGCGCGCGGCGGCCGCTGCCCAGGTCCTGCCTGGGCGTGCGTTGCGGGGCGTGCGCGCTTGGGCGGTCAGCGGCGCTTGCGGACGCGGGACGCGATCAGCAGCGTGGCGGCGGCCGCCAGGGCGCCCTGGACGCGCGGGCGGGTGGCCGGGGAGGCGGCCGTTCGCGTCGCGACGTCCCGGCCTCGATCGGCGGCGCGGGCCGCGACCTCCTGGCTCCGGCCGGCGGCGCGGGTCGCGATGTCCTTGGCCTGTTCGGCGGCGTCGCTGCCCGCCAGCGTGGTGCTCAGGTCGCGGAACTGGCCGGACGCGCGCTGCCACGGCGTCGCGTTCCTGCGGGCGCGGCGGCGGCGCAGTGCCCGGCCGGCCAGCGCGCCGGCGGCCAGGAGCGCGGCGCTCGCCGGGATCAGGACGCGGCGGCGCGTGCCCGGGTCCTCGCGGGTCGCGGCGACGACCTGGCGGGTCGTGGCGCGGGCGTGCTCCTGGGCGCGGCGCACGGCCGTCCCCGCCTTCTCCTTGACCTCGTCGGCCTTGTCGCGGACCTCGTCCGCCGTGTCCTTCGCGCGGGCCTTGACGTCCGCCTTCGCGGCCAGCGCCTCGACCGTGTCGCCGAGATCGGCGCGCTTGCGGTCGATCTGGGCGCGCAGGCCCGCCGGGCCGTCCGCGTCCGTCGTAGGTTTCTCGTCCTGCTGCTTCGCCATCGCTCCGCCCTTTCGTTTCCGCTGCGGCGGACGCCGTGCTCGCCCGCTGGGGCGAAGGTGCCCAGGGTCAGCGTTTTAAACAGGACGGGTCGGGAGGTTTTCCCTTACCTGAACGAGGTACGGGGCTTGCCAGCGCACGACGAACTCACCCACGTCAGGATGGAGGTGACGTCCGATCTTCGCCGCCGCGTTCGTTCTTCCCGCCGTGGCGCTCGCCGGGCTGATGCTCATGCAGCGCCTGGAATCGGTGCTCGTACCGAACCACACGCCACGTGCTCCCGAACCCACACCCGCGCGTCCGCCCCGACAGTGCGTCAACACTCACGCGCACCACCGGCCGCCCCGCCCGCACAACACGCCGCGGAGCTGCGATCGCCGCCGTCCGGCGGCGCACGTCACCGAGCACGCTCCCGTCTGACGCCGTGACGCCGTGACGCCGTGACGCCGTGACGCCGTGACGCCGTGACGCCGTGACGCCGTGACGCCGTGACGCCGTGACGGCTTGGCGGGTCCGGGGGCTATTTCCTGGGCTTGAGGGAGTCGAGCCAGCGGTTGAGCCGGGCGCCCTCGCGCGTCATGACGTCCGGGTCGCGCAGCGCGTTGGACATCACCGACATGCCCTGGTAGCCGCTGATGAGGGTGAGCGCCAGGTCGGCGGCGTCGGCGCGGCCGAGCGCGCGGAACTGCCGCTCCGTCCAGTCCAGCGCCTGGCGGATGAGCTTGCCCGCCTCGATGTCGAGCCCGCCCTCCTCGCGCTTGTCGAGTTCCATCGCGAGCGTCCCGGCGGGGCAGCCGAAGCGGGCCGCGATGTCCCGCTGGCCGATCCAGGTGCAGACGAGCACCTTGAGGCGTTCGATCGGGTCGTCCAGGCGTTCGAGTTCGGCCGTCAGCTCGGTGAAGCCGCGCGCGTGCTCGGTGAGGGCAGCGAGGACGAGGGCGTCCTTGGTCTTGAAGTAGTAGTAGACGTTCCCGACCGGGACGTCGGCGGCCTGCGCGATGTCCGCGATCGTCGTCCGCTCGACGCCCTGCTGGTGCAGCACCCGGGCCGCCGCGGCCATCAGCCGCTGCCGCTTCCCGGCCGCCCGCGTCCGGACGGAAGTTGAGTCAGTCACCTGACTGAGTCTAGCTCATGTGCTACGGTCGGTTTTAAGTCAGCCAACTAACTAGGGACTGCCCATGTCGAACTCCGCCCTGGCGACGCCGCGCGGACGACTCCTGCTCGCTCTCCTCTGCCTCGTCGCGTTCCTGGACTTCGTGGACGCGTCCATCGTCAACGTCGCGCTCCCGGAGATGCGCGAGGACCTCGGGTTCTCCGTCCCCGCGCTCCAGTGGGTGCCGAGCGGCTACCTGCTCACCTACGGCGGGCTGATGCTGCTCGGCGGGCGCGCGGCCGACCTGCTCGGCCGTCGTCCGGTGCTGCTGCTCGGCACGGCGCTGTTCGCCCTCGCGTCCCTGGCCGGCGGGCTCGCACCGACGGCCGGCGTCCTCGTCGCGGCGCGGCTCGGACAGGGAGTCGGGGCCGCGCTGATGCTCCCGGCCGCCCTGTCGATCCTCACGACGACGTTCCGGGACGGCACCGACCGCGCCCGCGCCCTCGGCGCCTGGGGCGGCATGGCCGGCCTCGGCTCGGCCGCGGGCGTGCTGTTCGGCGGGCTGCTCACCGAAGGGCCCGGCTGGCGCTGGGTCATGTTCGTCAACCTGCCCGCGGCCGCCGTCGTCCTGTTCGGCACGGTCCGGCTGATCGAGTCCGACGGCCGCCGCGCCCGCCTGCTCACCTTCGACCTGCCGGGCGCGCTGCTGTCGACGGCCGGGATGCTTCTGCTCGTGTTCACGCTGGTCAAGGCGCCGGACGTCGGCTGGAGCAGCGTCCGGACGGTCGCGGGCCTCGCCGGCGCGCTGCTCGTGCTCGCCGCGTTCGTCCTGGTCGAGGGACGCGGCGCGCACGCGCTCCTGCCGCTGTCCCTGCTGCGGATCCGGGGGCTCGTCGCGGCGAACGTCACCCAGCTCATCGGCCTGGCCGGGTTCCTCGCGGTGTTCTTCTTCCTGACGCTCTACATGCAGAACATCCTCGGCTACTCGCCGATCCGGACGGGCCTCGCGTACCTGCCCGTCACGGTCGGCGTCGGCGTCGCGGCGGGGGCCACCCCGCGGCTGGTGACACGGATCGGCACCCGTCCGGTGATCGTCGCGGGCGCGCTGCTCGCAGCGGTCGGTGTGGGCCTGCTGTCCCGCGTCCCGGTGGACGGCTCGTACGTCACCGACCTGCTCCCCGGCCTCGTCGTGATGTCGGTCGGGCTCGGCATGGTGTTCGTCGCGGTGACGACGGCCGCGAACGCGGGCGTCCCGGCCGATCGGGCGGGCGCGGCGGCGGCGCTGCTCAACGCGTCGCAGCAACTCGGCGGGGCGCTCGGGCTGGCGGTCTTCACAGCGATCGCGGTGTCCCGGACGAACGACCTGATGGCGGCGCACGCGTCCGCGCCCGTGGCGCTGACCTCAGGCTTCCACCGCGCGCTGCTGTGCGCGGCCGGAGTGCTCGTCGCCGCCGCCGTGATCGCGCTGCGCACCGCCAACACCCGCCACGAGCCTACGCAGACCGTCCCGGAGGAACAGCCCACCCACGCGTGAACGACGGCGAGATCACCGCGCCGACCGACAACCCCCGCACACATGAGCGACGACACGTCCGCGGCGCCCCCCGGGACGCCGCGGACCCGCCTAACGGCCCGCGCGGTCAGCGACGGCTCTGGGGAGGGGGGTCAGTCGGTGGGGGCGTGGACGAGCGTCGTTGCGAGTGTGGTGAGCCGGGTGCGTTGTGCTGGCGTGAGGTGGTCGGTGAGTGCGGCGATCCGGCGGTCCACCTCGGCGGTGCAGTGCGCGGTCAGTTCGCGGCCGGGCGGGGTCAGCGCGACGCGGACGGCTCGGCCGTCGTCCGGGGACGGTGACCGTTCCACCAGGCCCCGCTTCTCGGCGCGGCTCACCAGGCCGGTCATCGAGGACTTGTCGAGCCCGAGGAACCGGCCGAGTTCCACCATTCCGGGCGTCCGGTCGCGCAGGATGC
Organism: Actinomadura rubteroloni; assembly: GCF_002911665.1. Lineage (NCBI taxonomy): Bacteria > Bacillati > Actinomycetota > Actinomycetes > Streptosporangiales > Thermomonosporaceae > Actinomadura > Actinomadura rubteroloni. The sequence goes on along the minus strand of NZ_MTBP01000001.1, from coordinate 37,862 downwards.
CGAGCAGCCGGAGCTGGATCACCGACAGGTCGTGCTCGGCGGCGGTCGCGGCCAGGACGCGCTGGATCCGGAAGGAGAGCTGCACCAGGGCGTCCGTCGTGGTCAGCGGGCCGTCGTCGGCGGTCATGGGCGTCAGGCTACTTGACACTGGTACGCGACACAAACTACCTTCACCACCAGATGGTACGTGACGCAAACTAGATAGGGGCCGGCCATGCAGGCAGCGATCGTCCACGCGTTCGGCAGTCCACCCGGCTTCGGCACGGTGCCGGAGCCCGCCGCCGGCGGCGAGCACGAAGTCCTGGTGGACGTCCTGGCCGCCGGGCTGCACCCGCGCGTGCGGTCGGGCGCGGACGGCAGCCACTACACGTCCGACGGCGTCCTGCCGCTGGTCCCGGGCGTGGACGCGGTCGGCCGCGCCCCCGGCGGCGAGCTGCTCTACTTCGTCGCGCTGGACGGCGGCCCCGGAACGATGGCGGAGCGGGCCGTGGCGGACCGGCGGCGCGCCGTCGTCCTGCCGCCGGACGCCGATCCGGTCGCCGTGGCCGCAGCGATGAACCCCGCGATGTCCTCCTGGATCGCGCTGCGCCGCCGCGTCGGATTCCGGCCGGGCGGGTCGGTGCTGGTGCTCGGCGCGACGGGCGGCGCGGGCCGCCTCGCCGTCCAGATCGCCCGGCGGCTCGGCGCGGCGCGCGTCGTCGGCGCGGGCCGGGACGAGCGCCGCCTGGCCCCGCTGCACGCCCTCGGCGCCGACGCGACCGTCCAGCTGGACGACACCGAACGCCTCGCGGCGACGGCCGCCGACGTGGACGTCGTGCTCGACTACGTCTGGGGCCCGCCGACCGAGCAGGCCATGCCCGCGCTGCTGCGCGCCCGGAAGGACCGTTCCAAACCGCTGTCCTGGATCCAGATCGGCTCGGTGGCGGGCGCGGAGATCGCACTGCCGTCCGCGCTGCTGCGCGCCGCGAACCTGACCCTGCTCGGCAGCGGCCAGGGCTCGGTGACGACGGAGGGCATCGTCGCGGAGCTGCCGTCCCTCGCCGACGCGATCCCGTCATTGGCGATGGAAGCGCTCCCGATGCCGCTCGACCAGGTCGAACAGGCGTGGAGCGCGCCGGTCGAGGCGGGGCGGCGGATCGTCCTGGTGCCTTGACGCAACCAAAAGGTTGCCATAGAGTCGCAACTCAACGGTTGCTACTTAGGAGGACGCCATGAGCTTTCCCGACCGCATCGAGCGCACGCTCGACCTCGCCCAGCCGCCCGCCGCGGTGTGGACCGCGCTGACCACCGCCGAGGGCCTCGGGACGTGGTTCGGCGACGAGGCGACGATCGACCTGCGTCCCGGCGGCGCGGCGCGGCTGCGCTGGGACGCCGGCCACACCGCGTCCCTGCGCATCGAGCGCGTCGAGGAACCGAAGGTGTTCGGCTACACCTGGGGCATCTACGGCCTGCCCGAGGACGACCCGCGCCGCACCTACGTCGAGTTCACGCTCGAACCGTCCGGCGAGGGCACGCGGCTGACGGTCGTGGAGACCGGCTTCGCGCAGCTCCCCGACGACGCCCACGGCAAGGTCTACGAGGGCAACGTCCGGGGCTGGAAGAGCGAACTCGGCGAGCTGGCCGACTACCTGAATGCCGCCTGACGCCGAGGCGACCGCCGAGCGGGTCTTCGCGGCCCTGGCCGACCCGACCCGGCGCGCGATCCTCGCCGAACTCGCCGCCGCCGGCCCGGCCACGGCCACCGACCTCGCGGTCCGGCTGCCGATCACCCGGCAGGCCGTCGCCAAGCACCTGGGGCTGCTGGCCGAGGCGGGGCTGGTGACGGCCGAACCGGGGGAGCGGCGCCGCGTCCGCTACCGGCTGTGCTCGGCGCCGATGCGCGTCGCGCAGCAGTTCCTCGCCGCGCTGGCCCGCGACTGGGACGGCCCGCTCGGCGCGCTCAAGATCCACCTCGACGGCGAGCCCTGACCCGCGTCACCGCCCGGGGACGGCCGGCGAGCCGAGCAGCGCGAGCTTCTCGGCGCTGTCCGTCCCCGTCCGGGCGCGAGCTTCTCGCATGACCGGGAAACTGTTCGTTTCGCGTCGTCCAGCGGAGTGTAGGGGGTGCTTCCCAGAGGCACGGACCGAAAGGTTTCCCCATGACCACCGCACTTCCCGGCGGGACGTTCGCGCTCGCCGATGACCTGACGGTCACCCGAATGGGGTACGGCGCGATGCAACTGGCCGGGCCGCACGTCTTCGGCCCGCCCGCCGACCGGGACGCCGCCGTCGCGGTGCTGCGCGAGGCCGTCGCCCTGGGCGTCACGCACATCGACACGGCCGACTACTACGGGCCGCACGTCACCAACGAGATCATCAAGGAGGCGCTGCATCCGTACCCGGACGATCTCTGCATCGTCACGAAGGTCGGGGCGCTGCGGGACGAAGCGGGCAACTGGCCGCAGGCGCTGGCGCCCGAACAGCTCGTCCAGGCCGTCCACGACAACCTGGACCGCCTCGGGCTGGACGCGCTCGACGTCGTCAACCTGCGCGTCGGGGGTGTGGACAAGCCCGCGCCCGAGTCGATCGCCGAGCCGTTCTCCGTGCTCGCGTCGCTGCGGGAGCAGGGGCTGATCCGGCATCTCGGGGTGAGCAACGTCCTCCCGGAGCAGGTCGCCGAGGCGCAGACGATCGCGCCGGTCGTCTGCGTGCAGAACTTCTACAACCTCGTGCACCGGAAGGACGACGCCCTCATCGACGCCCTGGCCGCCCAGGGCATCGCCTATGTGCCGTTCTTTCCGCTCGGTGGCTTCTCGCCGCTCCAGTCGGACGAGCTGACCGCGGTCGCCCGCCGGCTGGACGCGACGCCGATGGCGGTGGCGCTGGCCTGGCTGCTCCACCGCGCACCGAACATCCTGCTCATTCCGGGCACCTCGTCCGTCGCTCATCTGCGCGAGAACGTCGGCGGCGCGTCACTCGCCCTGCCGCCGGACGAACTCGCGCGGCTGGACGCCCTCGCCGGCTGACGTCCGCTCGGCCAGGAAGTCCTCCCAGGTGCGGGTTCCGCGCGTGCCGTCCAGCGTCAGGTTCGCGCCCGCGCGGTACGCGCGACCCGCCTTGCCGGGCATGCGAATCCCCACCAGCGGGCGCCGCTTGCGCCGCGCCGCCAGGTACGTCCGGACGACGTCCTTCAGCTCGTATTCGCGCGGACCGGCGAGGTCCGGCACGCGCCCGGCCGGCTCCGCGAGCGCCAGGGCGACCAGCCGGTCCGCGACGTCCCGGGCGTCGACGGGCTGGACGCGCATCCCCGGCACCGGCACGACCGGCAGCGCGGCCAGCTTCTCCACCATGCCGAGGACGAACTCGTGGAACTGCGCGGCGCGCAGCACCGTGAACGGCACGCCCGAGCCGGCGATCGCCTGCTCGGCGGCCAGCTTCGCGCGCAGGAAGCCGAGCGGGACGGCGTCCGCGCCGATGACCGAGATGTGCACGATGTGCTCCACGTCGGCGCGGGCGGCGGCGCGGACGAGATGACGCGCGGCCTCGTCGTCGCCCTTCGGCCCGCCCGCCAGGTGCAGGATCGTCCGGACGCCGTCCACCGCCCGCTCGACGCCCTCGTCCGCGCGCAGATCGCCGGTGACGTACGTCATGCCCGGCTCGGGAGCGCGGTCGCGGCGGCTGAGCACGCGCACGTCGCGTCCGGCCGCCCGCAGCAGCGGGACGACGCGCCGGCCGAGCGTTCCGGTGCCGCCGGTGACCAGGATGGGTGCCGTCATGATGCTCCTTCCCCGCCGGGTCCGCCCCGGCGCCCACCGCCCGTCCGGGGTGGGTCTAACGTGTCGACGTCCGGCGCGAAAGGAATGTGACACCGTGAACGACCTGGGCTTCGAGGCGCACCGGCCGCGGCTGCGCGCGGTCGCCTACCGCGTGCTGGGCTCGCTGACCGAGGCCGACGACGCGGTCCAGGAGACGTGGCTGCGGTTCCGGCGCGCGGACGTCGCGGCTGTGGAGAACCTCGGCGCCTGGCTGACGACCGTCGTCACGCGCGTGTGCCTGGACGTCCTGCGCACGCGGGAACGGCGCGGCGAGGAGCCCTACGACCCGCGGATCCCGGACCCGATCGTGGACCCCGCGTCCGGGCTCGACCCCGAACACGAGGCCGTGCTGACGGACGCGGTCGGCCTCGCGCTGATGGTCGTGCTCGAAACCCTGACGCCGCCCGAGCGCGTCGCGTTCGTGCTGCACGACATGTTCGCGGTGCCGTTCGAGGACATCGCCGTCATGATCGAGCGGACACCGGCCGCGACACGGCAGCTCGCGAGCCGGGCGCGGCGCCGCGTGCGCGACCAGGCGCCCGCGCCGGACCGTTCCATCGCCGTCCAGCGCGCGGTCGTGGACGGGTTCTTCGCCGCCGCCCGCGCCGGGGACCTCGACGCGCTCGTCGCCGTGCTGGACCCCGGCGTCGTCCTGCGGTCCGACGGCGGCGCGGGCCGCACCGGGCTCACGGTGACGGTCCGGGGCGCCCGCGAGGTGGCCGGCCAGGCCGTCATGTTCGGGGGGTTCAGCCCGTACGCGCGTCCGGCGCTGATCAACGGCGCGGCGGGCGTGACGGTCGTCCGCGACGGCCGCCCGCTCTCGATCATGGCGTTCACGGTCGCCGGCGGCCGGATCGTCGCGATCGACGTCCTCGCCGACCCGGCCCGCCTCGGCTAGGGACGGCCCGCGCCCGGCACGTCCACCTCCACCGCGAGGACCTGCCCGGTGCCCGGCGGGACGGGACCGGACGGGCCGGAAAAGCCCGCCCATTGCGCGGCCACGATGAACAGCGTCCTTTTCTCGGGGCCGCCGAGAACGCACGCGAAACCGCCCCGGTCCAAGTCGATCGTCTGCCGGACTGCGCCGCCTTCGGCCACCCGGACGCAGCGTTGATTCGGCACGTCGGCGTACCAGACGGCGTTCGCGGCGTCGATGCAGATGCCGTCCGGAGTGCCGTCGCCGAGGTCGGCCCAGACGCGCCGGCCGGAGAGCCCGCCGTCCGGTTCGATGTCGAACGCGACGAGCCGGTGGGCGTAGGAATCGGCGACGATCAGCGTCGAACCGTCGGCCGTCACCGCCATTCCGTTGGGGAACTCGATGCCGTCCGCGACCCGGCGCACCCTGCCGTCGGGCGTGGCCAGGTGGACGAATCCCGGCTTGGGCGGCTCGCCCGTCGCCAGGTCGAAACCGAGGCGGTTGACGTAGGCGTTTCCGCGATCGTCCACGACGATGTCGTTCCACCCCGGTTCGCCGAGGTCGGCGTGGACGGTGAGCGAGCCGTCGGAACTCCGGCGCAGCAGCTTTCCCTCGCGCGACGAGACGATGAGCAGATCGCCGTCCGGCAGCCACGCCGTGCAGAGGGGCAGCGAATCGACGCGTGCGACCACTTCATCGCGCCCGGCGAGGTCGACCGCGATGACCTCGCCGGACGACCAGTCCGAGAAATACAGCCTGCCCTCGTGCCAGCGCGGCGATTCCACCAGCCCGCGCCCGTCGAGCAGCACTTTCACCTTGTCCACGACTCTCCCTTCGACGCCGGTGCAGACCGTCCGCGCCGGGGAAAATCATCGCTCCGGGACGGATTCCCGCCGCCGCAACGGTCCCGCAGCATTCCGCAGGCGCGCGCCCAGCCCGACGGGCCCGAGGTAGCGGCCAGGTGATGTCCTCTTCCACCGGCAGAATGGAGGACATGCCGAAGACTTCCGCGCGGCTGCTGGCGCTGCTCTCGTTGTTGCAGGCCCGCCGGGACTGGCCGGGCGCCCTCCTGGCCGAACGGCTGGAGGTCAGCCCGCGCACCGTTCGCCGCGACGTCGACCGGCTGCGCGAACTGGGCTATCCGATCGCGGCCGTGAAAGGCCCGGACGGCGGTTACCGGCTCGGCGCGGGCGCGGAGCTGCCGCCGCTCCTTTTCGACGACGAGCAGGCCGTCGCCCTGGCCGTCGCTCTGCAGATCGCCGCGACCGCGGGGGCGGGAATCGAGGAGGCGGCGGCGCGGGCGCTGACCACCGTCCGGCAGGTCATGCCCGCGCGGCTGCGCCACCGCGTCGACACCGTCCGGGTCACCGCCGTCGCGCGGCCCGCGGCCGGGACGGAACCGCAGGTCGACAGCGGTGTGCTCGTCGCGCTCAGCGCCGCCGTCCACGCCCGCGAGGTGCTGCGCTTCGCCTACGCGAGGGCTCGTGAGCCGCGCCGCGTCGAACCTCATCATCTGGTGACGTGGGGCGGACGCTGGTATCTCGTGGCGTTCGATCTCGACCGGGACGACTGGCGGACTTTCCGCGTGGACCGGATCGTCCCGAGCATTCCGACCGGGCCTCGGTTCCGGCCCCGGGAACTGCCCGGCGGAAATGTCGCGGCGTTCGTCGCCGACCGGTTCTCGGGCGGTTCCGGCGGGTGGCCCTGCACCGGCGAGGTCATCCTCGAATCGCCCGCCGCCGAGGTGTCGCCGTTCGTCCGCGACGGAATGGTCGAGGAACTCGGGCCGGACCGGTGCCGGCTCGTCCTCGGATCGTGGTCGTGGCCCGGCCTCGCCGCCGCCGTCGGCCGGTTCGACGCCGATTTCACGATCGTCGGGCCGCCGGAACTCCGCGCCGCCTGCGCGCGCATGGCCCGCCGTTATGCCGGGGCCTCCGGAACCGATGAGCGGTGAGGGGTTCTCCGGCACGCCCGAAACGGGTGCGCCCGTCCTCCACCTGAGGGCGAGGACGGGCGCGGGAGCGGTTCACGCCTCGGTGACGTCCTCCTTGCGGGCGAGGACGCGGTAGGTGTTCGCGCCGCCGAAGCGGTGGACGAGCGGCCGCGCGAGCTGGTCCGCCGTGCCCGCCACGACCATCAGCGGCGTCCCGGCGAGCGTCAGGGCGACCCGCGCCGCGACGCGCGGGAGGCGGCGGCCCGGCGGCGCCCACGGCCGGTCCGGGTGGACGGGCGCGACACGGTTCAGCATCAGCATGACGACCATGAGCAGGTCGATGTGCTGGTGCGCCGTGCCGCGGTCGACGGCGACCGTCCGCAGCCCCCGCGCCGCCAGCGCCTCGACGAGGTTATCCACAGGAATGAAGTGGAGGTGCTGCGGCTGGAACCAGTTGTGCCACCATCGTTTCGCCAGCCGGGCGACGGGCGATTCGGGGTCGGGCACCTCGATGAGCAGATGTCCTCCGGCGGGCAGCACCCGGGCCGCCGCGTCGAGTTCGGCGAGCGGATCGAGGGTGTGTTCCAGGTAGTGGTGCATGCTGACGACGTCGTAGGAGCCGACCAGCTTGTCGGCCAGGTTCCGGAACTGGCCGTAGTGGGCGAGGTCGACCCAGCCGCGGCGCTCGGCCTCGATGATCCCCGACCCGAAGTCGAGGGCGTCGAAGCGGGTGTCCGGCCAGATGTCGCGGGCGGCGTTGCAGAAGTGCCCGTGACCGCCGCCCACGTCGAGCCACGCCCGGGGGACCGCGCGCCCCCGGAGCATCCCGGCTCGCGCCCGGTAGTGCTCGCCGCTGAGCTGGAACCCGCGCTCGACCTCCGCCTCGCCGATCCCGTCGTAGTAGTCCCGGTAGTAGAACTCCAGGCCGTCCTCGTTGAGGCGCGGGTTCTGGAAGACGTGTCCGCAGGAGGTGCAGCGGTCGAGCCGGAACGTCCCCGGCTTGCGCTGCTGGTAGTCGAGGCTGGTGATGTATGGACGCGGAGAGTGGGCACCGCACCACGGACAGTCGGTGCGGGGTGCTTCGAGGAAACGCTCCACGCCGAGCGCGAGGTCGTCGCGGTACCGGGCGCGGAGGCGGGGGAGGTCCGGGTCCGCCTCCTCGCGCGCGAGGGCGACCTGCGCCCAGCGCGCCGGGGCCGCGACGGGGCGCAGCAGCGCGAAGCGGCCTCGGTCGCGCGGACGCAGCGGCGTGCGCGCCGTCGCGAGGTAGGGCTGCGCGCACGCCGCCGCGAGCACCGCCGCCGCGGGCCGGGGCCGGCGCGCCGCGAACAGCGCCGCCGCCGCGAAACCGCCGAGCACGGTCGTCAGATGGGTGGGGAGGTCGAGGTGCCAGCGCGTCCGCAGGACGGCGCGCCGGTCGCGCGGGGTGAACGCCGCCGCCGGCCGTGCCGCCAGGTCCGGCGCGACGGCGAGGTCGGTGGTCGTGGGAGCGTGCCGCTTGAGCTTGACGGCGAGGGCGTCCAGCTCGGCCGGTGACAGGCCGCCTGGGCGGTCGAGCACGTCGTCCGCGCGGGCGCGGCGCAGCACGCGCTCGCGGACGAGGACGGCGTGCCCGGCGGTCTCCCCGCGCGCGAGCCGTGCGGCCCGGTAGGACGCGGGGTCGAGCCGCCGCAGGAGTTCCAGGGCGCGGGCCGTGTCCAGGCCCGCCGGGACGAGTTCCAGCACGTCGAGCCCTTCCCGGGCCGCGTGGGCGAGCGCGGCGGCGCGGGTGGCGGGGTCGACGTCGACGCCGGCGGCGGTGACGAACCGGAAGTCACCGGCGTCCTCGTCAGCCTGCGCGTCATCGGTCGGGGCGGGGGGCGGGAGGACGTTCAGCCGGGCCGCGCGCGAACGGCGCCACAGGCCGTCCGCGACGAGGCCGAGAGCCACGGCCGCCGGCGTCCACCGGGTCCTCAGATCCATGCGGTCACACCTTTTCCGCGCCGAGTGCCTTCATCATCAGCGGCCATTCGGTCGCCAGCTCCCGGCGCCAGTAGTTCCAGTTGTGCCAGCCGTCTCCGTACAGATGCGTCGTCGCGGGGATGCCGAGCCGCTGCAGCCGGGCGACGAAGTCCTTCGCGGTGCTGCCGACGATCAGCTCGCCGGTCGCGCCGTAGAGATTGGAGTCGGGGGGAGTCTTGGACGGGTCGTCCAGCGGGCCGGGGAGCCCGGTCGTCCCGCTGGAGATGTACAGCTCGGTGCCGCGCAGCTTGTCGGCGAGTTCGTAGGGGTCGTGGGCCTTCCAGTTCGCGTCGTCGAACCCGGGGACGCCCCAGACGGCGAACGGGTCGGAATTGAACGTGACGCCCTGGAGCATCAGCGTCCACTGGATGGGAGCGGAGGAGATGTGGAGCAGACCGCTGAAACTCGCCGCGTAGGTGAACATGCCGCGATGCCGCGCCGCGTACGCGATCGCGCCCTGCCCGCCGGAGGAGACGCCGAGCGCGGCCCGCCGCGTCCCGGCGTGGTAATTGCGTTCGAGGAGCTGGAGGACCTCGGTGGTGTGGAACGTCTCCCACTTCGGGGTTCCGCCCTTGCCGTAGTTCCACCAGTCGGAGAACCCGCCGGACTTACCGCCGGACGGCATCACCACGAGCACGCCCCACTGCGCGGCGAGATCGGAGATCTGGCTGCCTCTCACCCACGACAGGTAGTCGTCGTTGCCGCCCTGGTAGGCGTAGACGACCGGCCACGTGCGGGACGCCGTCGGCGACCAGCCCGGCGGCACGATGACGCGGATCATCTCGTCGTCCCCGATCGCGGGCGTCGTGACGGTGAGGTCCACGGTCCGGGAATCGATCCAGGTCTCCGCCTTGATCCGCGCGCCGTCGTCGGCCGGGAGCGTCTGATCCCCGGCGGCCGGCCGGGCGAGGCCCGGCAGCACGCCCGCCGTGAGCAGGAGCGACAGAGCGCCTCCCGCCAGTCTGCGCAGAGCGCGAGAAGAGCAGCGCATCGTCACCTTCCGAGTTCGAACCCCCCGATACGGCGGGCCATCGTAATTCGCGAAACGCGCCAATGGCAGACGTCCGCCGAGTCTCTCCGACCCCAGACTTGTCGATCACCTGACAAACCGAGAAGTCCGACTCACCGGACGACAAGCGCCCGCGCGAGAATTTGGCAGGAAGCGCGCAAGAAAACACCCGCGGCTGAACGCAATTCGGCCGGGTGCCAACGCCGGTGCGCCGCGCACGCACCGGCGGACAACCGGAGCACCGGCCGGACGCCGTCCGTTCACCCGTCGGCCGTCCGGCGCAAGCGGCTTTTCCTGCGCGTTCACGCGGCCGCGGGGCGCGGTTTGTTCTCAGGCGCTGGGAGGACAATGGATTAGTTGAATGTCTGAGGTGGGCCGTAGTTGTTCGCGTCGTCCACCGGCTGGACGGTTATCGGGCCCGCCGGGACGGTCAAACGCTGGATCGTGTTCGCAGCCGATGTCGCGGAGACGATCGTCGTGCGTCCCCCCGCCGTGATCCGGTAGGACGTCACACGGCCGGCGAACAGGTCGTCGCCCGGCGCGGTGAAGGTCAGCGTCGTGGCGGAGCGGGCGGCGTCGCGCAGCGGGCCGGGGGCGCGGGTGTCGGCGCCGTAGCGGCCCGTCCGGCGCTCGTCGTGGTGGTAGGTCCACCACTCGGTGTTCGCGGCGGCCTTCCCGGACGTCTTCCAGGCGAAGAGGTAGCCCTCGCGGGTGGTCGTCACCAGGTCCGTTCCGCCGTCGCCGTCCAGGTCCCCGGCCGACGGCGACCAGAGCGTCCAGCCGCCGGTGAACGCCGGGAAGCCCGGCGCCTGCCGGCCCGAGCCGGTGAACGCGTGCAGCGTCGAGGTGTCGCCGCCGTCCACGATCTCGGCCTTCCCGTCGCCGGTGAGGTCGGTGATGATCGGGGCGCCGAGGAAGCCGAGCCCCGTCCGTCCCTGCGGGAAGCCGAGGACGGGCAGCGCCGTCGCCGCGTCGTAGCCGCGTTCGTAGTTCCCGATCGCCTGCCCGCTGCCGGGGAACAGCAGCGCCGCGACCAGCGACAACGCGCCCGACCCGGCCTCGCTGTAGCCGAGCCTGCCGAACGGCCCGAACCGGCCGAACGCGCCGGACGTCGTGAACGACAGCGGGACGTCCGGGCCGAGGGCGCCGCCGAGCACCGCGCCCGGCGACAGTTGTCCCGCGATGTTCTCCAGCGGGCCGTAGTTCTTGACGATCTTCCCGGCACCCGAGATCAGGTAGGTCGGGCCGAACGACGGGCCGGTCGCCACCTCGTCGCGTCCGTCGCCGTCCACGTCGGCGACGGCGGGCTGGTTGACGCCCTCGGTGATGAACTCCTGCGCGGACCCGTAGAACGTCAGCGTGGAGTTCATCCGCACGGGCCAGCCGCGCACCGGCGCGCCGGACGCGTGGTAGGCGAACACGTAGTTCGCGCCGTAGAACTGCTCGCCCGGCCCCTTGGTGTCGGAGTACTGGGAGCGGACGACGATCTCGGGCTTACCGTCGCCGTCCAGGTCCGCGAGGGCGGGCATACCGGGCAGCTTCTGGTCATTGATCCGGACGTATCCGGACGGCGGTGGTGCGTCCAGCGTCACCCGCACCGGCCAGCCGGGCAGCGACGAGCCGTCCGGCCGCCAGGCGTGCAGCCGCCCGTCCCAGCCGCCCTGGACGATGTCGAGCCGTCCGTCGCCGTCCAGGTCGGCGAGCAGCGGCGACGCGGTCGCGCCCCGCGCCGGGAGCCGCGTGTACCGCAGCGCGGGACGCGGGATCGGCGGCGCGGTCACGCCCGTGTCGAGCGTCTTCGGCCAGCCCGGCAGCAGCCGTCCGGACGCCGAGAACGCGTAGGTGCGCCCGGTCGTGCTCGTGACGACGACCTCCTGCCGTCCGTCGTGGAACAGGTCCCCGACGGCGACCGGCGCGACGATCGGCTCGTGCCCCGGGTCGATCCCCGGATAGGCGTGCTGCGGGACGGTCGGCAGCGTCGCGGCGGGCCAGCCGGGCAGTTCGCGGCCGGTCTCCCCGTCGCGGGCGTGGACGCGTCCGTCGCCGTCGCCGTAGACGATCGCCTGCCGTCCGGTGCCGGTCAGGTCGGCGAGCGCGGGCTGGCTCTCGTTGCCGATCCCGAGCTTCATCGGGAACCCGGGCCGCAGCGCCGGGTCGTGGTGGACGGCGATGGCGCGGCGCTCCTCGGACATCCGTCCGGCCGCGTCCCAGACGCGGAGCCGCAGCGTCACCGTGTACTGCTCGGTGGACGACAGCGCCTTGTCCGACGACAGCCCGTACGCCTTCTTCCACACCGACTCGGGGACACTTGACAGGTCCAGCGTGCCGATCCTGCCGTCGTGCGGCGCCGTCCCCGAGCCGGAGCCGGCCGTCGCGTACGCCTTGTCGCCGGGCTCGATCCCCGGCGCCCACTGGAGTTCGTACCGGTAATTCGGGGAGCGCGGCGCGGCGACATAGCCGCTGACGTCCACCTTGTCCGTCTGGGACGGGTCGTACAGCGCGTACCAGTCCGGACTCGTGATCGACCCGACGGGCGGCACCGCGCCCGCCTTGATCGCCGCGAGGGCCTTGGCGACGTTGGGCCGTCCGTACCCGTACTGGCGGTCCCATCCCGGTTTGCCCGGCCAGCCGAGCGACGGATCGTCGATGTCGGACGCCGTCGCCCGCAGGACCTGGATCGCCTCCTCATTGGTCAGCGGATGCCCGATCTGGAGCCCGTAGGACAGAAGCAGCCCGAACACACCACCGGTCGTCGGCGTGGACTCCGACGTAGAACCGCCCTGCGTGGACACCGAGAACATCGACTTCGCGCCGAACGACGTCTGGCCCGAGCGGGTTCGGTACGTGGTCGTCAACGGGTTGGCGAGCGGGTCCGGGATGCTGCCCGTCGTGTTGGCGACCAGCCCGTTCCCCGGAACCACGTGCGGCCAGAACATGCCGCCCTGGTGATCGGTGGAGTCGAAGTCGTTGCTCGCCTCCACCATCACGACGCCCTCGCGCCACAGCTTCTCGACGGTCTGCCGCATGTACGACGAATAACCGAGGTCGGCCGTCGTGCTCACGATCACCTTGGCGCCCATGTGCGCCGCGTAGAGCCAGGCCTGCGCGAGGTCGTCCGTCCGGTCCAGGGCCTCCTGGCCCGCGCGGACCGGCAGGACGCGGCAGCGCGGGCAGATCCCCGCCCCCGCCGTCGCGTTGTTGGTCTGCGCGGCGGCCTTCCGCATCTGGTCGTTGGCGTGCCCGTACGTGGCGTCGTACGTGGCGGGGTCGTTCTGACGGTCGTAGAAGTCCCACCCTGAGATGTCGTCGACGAAGCCGTTCTCGTCGTCGTCCTTGCCGTTGGAGAACGCGACGATGAGGTCTTCGGGGTCGATGCGCTTGTTGCCGTTGGAGTCCTTGACGCGCGGGTCGTCGCCGTAGTCGGCGGCGGTGACGGCACCGTCGCCGTCCTTGTCGTAGGTGGACGACCCCTGCGGCTTGGGCAGCTCCCCGGTGTTGAGGAAGACCTTGTCGGCCAGCTCGGCGACGTCGTCCCCGTGCCAGTTGATGCCCGCCTCGACGTACGCGATCGTCACCGCCGGCGACCCGGTCGTGTAGTCGCGCCATGCCTTGTCCACCGACATGCCGGACGCGTTCTCCGGGTCCTTGGCGTTCGGCGTGCAGCGCGGCATGAACGAGTACAGCCCGTGCTGTTCGTTCCCGGCGACCTTCGAGCACGCGCCGCCGCCCTCCAGCGGGGCGTAGGACGGGTCGTCGGGGTAACCGCCTCCCGCGGCGGCGGCCGGCAGGCCGAGCAGGGCGAGGGCGACCAGAAGGGCGCCGGTCGAGCGCATCCGCATACGGACTCCGTCCCAGGGGGCGATCATGCGGATACGAGAATGTCTCACCTTCGCCCGTTCGCGATACGGCTTGCGGTGACAAAACACCAGAAAGTGGTTACTTGTTCGGCCCAGTGCCCGCGGGGCCCCTCCGCGCCCGGACGCGCACCGATCGCGGCCGAGACCGTCCGGTTCCCGCACCCCATAAGGGGACAAAAGTCCTGATGGGAGCCAGGATTCGGGGACGGAAAATGTCAGTGGCGGCTCGTAGAGTGACGGGCATGGGAACGAACGAGACGACCGAGCTGGACGAACTCCTCGACGCGCTGGCCATGCACCGGGGCCTGCTGCGCCGGACGGTCCGCGACATCACCGACGAGCAGGCCGTCCTGCGCCCCACGGCCAGCGAACTGAGCCTCGGCGGCATCATCAAGCACGTCGCCAACACCGAGGAACGCTGGGTCCGCTTCGTCGTCGAGGGCCCGGACGCGCTGGACGCCTCCGCCGCCTGGGCCGACGACTTCCGGCTCCTGGACGGCGAGACGCTCGCGGGCGTCCTGGCCCGCTACGACGAGGTGGCCGCCGCCACGGAGAAGGTCTTCCGCTCCCTGCCGGACCTCGGCGCCTCCCAGCCACTGCCCAAGGCCCCGTGGTTCCCGCCCGGCGCACGCCGCTCGGCACGCCGGGTCCTCGTCCACCTGGTCGCCGAGACGTCCCAGCACGCCGGCCACGCCGACATCATCCGCGAGTCGATCGACGGAGCAAAAAGCATGGGCTGACCTCGACGAACCCCGCTTTCGGCCGGAAGGCCGCCCTGCGAGCCGCGGGTCCGCGCGATCGGCCCGCCGTCTGCCCGGCAGACGGCGGGCCGCGCCTTTTCCCGCACCGACCGCGAACCGGCGGGCGGGTCGCCGCTACCTACTCCATGACAGCGGGAGTTCCCGGGAGGTGTACCGAGTGGAGGACACACGGTGGAGCCCATCCGACATGACGCCGGACCCCGACTCAAGAGCTTCGAACCCTTACCCGAGGAGCCCGGGCGCGACGACGGGGCACTCCTCCGGCAGATCGCGCAGGGGGACCGGGCCGCGCTGGTGGCCGTCTACGAGCGGCACGCGGCGGTCGTCCTGTCGCACCTCGTCCTGCTCACGGGGGACCACGGGCTGAGCGAGGAGATCCTCCAGGACACGATGCTGGCCGTCTGGCGCGGCGCGGGACGGTTCCGGGGCGAGTCGTCGGTGCGGTCGTGGATCATCGCGATCGCCCGCCGGCAGTACCGGGACCGGCAGCGCCGCAAACGGCCGAAGGTCGTCGGGCAGGAGGTGCTGGCCGACCGTCCGTCCTCGGAACCGGGGCCGGAGCAGAAGGCGCTGGACCGGGTCTCGGCCCGGACGGTGATGGAGACGATCGGGAAGCTGGCGCCGCACCACCGGGAGGTGCTGGGCCTCGTCTTCGGGAGCGGCCTGTCGCTCCGCGAGGCCGCGGAGGTGCTCGACGTCCCCGTCGGGACGGTCAAGAGCCGCCTGTCCGCCGCCCGCGCCGCCCTCGTTCGCTCGATGCCCGAGAGGGGATTCGCATCATGACCGACGCATCGACCCACCTGAGCTTCGACGATCTCGTCGCCGTCGCGGGCCGGCCGGACTCGCCCCAGCGGCCGCATCTGGAAGAGTGCGCGGACTGCCGGGCCGAACTGGAGCGGTGGCGGACGGTCGCGCGCGGCGTCCGGGACGCGGCGCCCCCGGAGCCGCCCCGGGCCGAGGTCCTGCGCGGCGTGCTGGCCGCGGTCGACGGGGCCGGCGCCCCGCGTCCGGCGGCGCGGCGCACCAGGCGCGCGGTGCTGCTGTCCGCGGCGGCCGCCGCGGTGGTGGCCGGCGCCGCGACGTACGGCCTGTGGCCCGGGGACGACTCCACGGGCTCCCCGCAGGCCACGGGCACGTTCAGCGCGCAGCAGGTGGCCTCGATGGGCCTGCTGACGACCGACTGCAAGGACCTGAAGGTCGCAGCCGGGACACTGCGGTCGGTGCACGGCACCCACCTGGTCGTGGAGACCGAGAAGGGCAAGACCGTCGAGGTGGACGCGTCCGCGTCGCCCAAGGTGACGCGCCAGGTCGCCGGACGCGTGTCCGACCTCGCCGCCGGGACCACGGTCATCGTGCGTGGGAAAGGAGACCAGGCCGGGAAGTCCGTCACCGCGAACACCGTGGTCGTCGGCTCGGCGGCCATGAAGCTGCCCAAGCTGCCGAAGCTGCCCGGCGGCATGAAGCTCGACATGACGTCGATGATGGCCTCGCGCGGCACCGTCCTCGGGACCGTGAGCGGAGCGGACGCGGACGGGTTCACCGTCACCGGCTCCGACGGCACCCGCGTCCGGGTCGCCACGCCCGCGTCCACCAAAATGATCAAGCAGCAGCGGGCGCGGCTGGACCAATTGGAGACGGGCAAGTACACCGTCGTGGTCGGGACGCTCCACAAGGACGGCACGCTGCGCGCCACGACCGTCCAGCAGGACGCGCTGACCAACGGCGCCAAGCCGTCCCTGCCGAACGGGTTCACGATGCCCGAGGGCTTCGCCTCCGGTGGACCCAAGAGCCTGCCCGCCATGCCCGGCGGGAAAGACCTGTTCTCCGGGCTGGGCTGCGACAGCGACGCCATCGCCAACTCGGCCGTCAACGGGACCGCCCTGTGACCGGAGCGCCGAACCGCGGGCGGCAACGCGTCCGCCGCGCGTATCTGCTTTCGGTGAGCGTGTTAGCGGTGGCGTTGGCCGCCTCGGCGTGCGGCGGGTCGGGCGGCAAGCCGGCCGCCGCGCGGACCACGGACCGGAACGCGGCGATGCTCGCCTATTCCCGCTGCATGCGGGAGAACGGCGTGTCCGACTTTCCGGATCCGGTGAACGGCCAGTTGCAGATCCCGTTGAAGGGGGAGGGGGCGCTGGCGTTCAACAGCCCGCAGATGAAGACCGCGCGGGAGGCGTGCAAGTCACTGCTGCCCGCGGGACTGGATGCCGGACGGACGGTCAGCTCGCAGGACCAGGAGCGCGCGATCCAGTTCTCGCGCTGCATGCGGCGGAACGGTGTGCCGAACATGCCCGACCCGGGGCCGGACGGACGGCTCCAGATCAACCCCGAGCAGTCCGGGATCGACTTCACCTCGGAGCAGTTCCAGGAGGCGTCGCGCGCGTGCCGCAAGACGCGTCCGACCGGCTTCCCGGTCCCGTGATCGACGTCCACGGGGACTCCGGCCGGCGGAGGGTGAGCCCCCGGCCGGATTCGAACCGGCGACCTGCTGTTTACAAGACAGCTGCTCTGGCCGACTGAGCTACAGGGGCGCGGCCGGGGGTGCGTAGTACCCGGCAGCCCCACAATACCGTCGCCCGGCCCGACGCGCGCGAGCGTGACGAGCGGTACGAAGCCGGGAACACGGTGCGCGACGGTCATAGGGTGGCGGATGTGAGCGTGCGGGACGAGACCGAGCGCGTCCTGCGGGCGTGGGACGCGTTCGAGCGGGCCTCCGGCGGCGAGCCGGTGATCGACTTCGACTGCCGGCCGGGGGAGCGGGCGGCGCCGCTGGACCGGGCCGAGGTCCGGCGGCGGCTGCGGGCGCTGCGCCCGGACGCCGAGGGCGAGGTCGCCGAGCGCATCGACGCCGACCTCGCCTATCTCGACGCGCTGCTCGGCGAGCGGCCGCCGCTGGACGCCTACGTCCGCGCGACGCAGGGCTGCGGCGCCCACGGCTGGGACGACGACCGTCTCGACGTCGTGCGGCAGCAGGCGCGGAGCGCGCTGGAGGTGGTCGGCGTCGCGTGGGGCCCGGCCGCGCACCGGGAGCTGCGCGAGCTGGAGGAGCCGCTGGACGTCCTGGCCGCCCCCGGCGCGATCCGCGACGCCGTCGCCGAGCTGGAACCGCTCGTCCGCGCCGCGACCGGGAGCACCGCCGACTACCGGCTGAGCATCGAGGCCGTCGCCGTCGACGCGTACTGGGCGTACTGGCTGGACGGCGCGGGACGGGACGTCCGGCTGCGCCTCAACCTGCCGCAGGTCGAGTTCACCCGCGTCGGCGCGCGGCAGTTCGCGCTGCACGAGGTGCTCGGCCACGGGTTGCAGAGCGCGAGCCTGTCCGAGCGGGCCGGCAACGGGGACGTCCCGTGGGTGCGCCTGCTGTCGGTGCACGCGCTGTACCAGGTGGCGTTGGAGGGCCTGGCGCAGGCGTGGCCGCTGTTCCTGTTGCCCGACGACGCGCCGCTCATCGCCCGCGTCCGGTTCGATCATTATGTGCAGCTTGTCAGGGCAAGGGCGCACGTGCGGGTCAATGCTGGAATGTCTATTGACGACGTCGCCGACGACATGCGCGCCTAGCTCCCATGGTGGGATGGAAAAGCAGGACGAAGCGTCATTCGCGACCGCCGCGACAATCCGCAGCTTCGCTCCTACCTTTGGGTATATCCGGCGGGAATGGAGTGGTTCGCCCACCTCGCCGAAGCACCGGCCGAGCACCGGGACAACGTCCTGAAGGCCGCCTACCAGCGGCCTCTCACGCCCCGTGCGCTGGAAGCGCTCTGGCCCGGCGGTCCGGGCATCGGCGGCACCCCCGCGCCATGATTCGGTCACCCGGGCGCGGTGGTTTCGGCGCGCCCGGGGCAGGGCGCACACGCGGACCGTGCGCATAGTGTCATCGGCGAAGGCTGGAAAAGGATGCACTTCGTCCCGCTTGGTGCCGATACCGACGCGACGAGTTGACCTTGCCGTGGCCTCTTTTTCTCCCATTCTCGTGAACCAGCCGCTATCCCCCATCATTCTTTGATCTCATAGTGACGTCATCGCTACACAGTGTCATCACGAGGTTGGAGGGTCGGATGGTCTGGGACTCGCGGCCGCCGGAGCGCCGGAGCGGCGGCCGGGCGGTCCGGCAACGGCCGGGGACGCGGTTCGCCGCCATGGCGGACGACGAACGGTTCAGAGCGTTGCGGCGCAGGTACCGCCGCCACGCCCTCACGATCGTCGGGACGTTCCTCGGCTGGTACCTGCTCTACGTGCTGCTGTCGGCGTTCGCCCGCGGATTCATGGCGGGCAAGGTGTTCGGGGACGTCAACGTGGCGCTCGTCCTCGGCATCCTCCAGTTCGTCTCGACGTTCGCGCTGGCCTGGTGGTACACGGCGTACGCGCGCCGCGCCCTGGACCCGCTGGCCGCCGAGCTGCGCCGCGAGGCCGAGTCCGCCGACGTCGCGCCGCTCGGCGTCGACCCCGGCGACCGGCGGGTCGCGCCGCGCGGCGGACGGCACGCCAAGGGCCGCGAGCCCGTCGGCCTGGCCCGCCACCCCGTCCCGGACGGGGCGGTCCCCGAGCAGCGCGCCCGCCGCACCGCGCCCGACCAGCAGCGCTCCCGCGACGGCGGCTGGACCGGCCCGATCCGCACCGACCCGGGCTGGCTGCGGTGATCGCCGCGGCGGCCGGGCCGATGAGCGGACGCGCCCTCACGTTCCTCATGTTCCTGGCGTTCATCGGCATCACCCTCGGCATCACCCTGTGGGCGCGTGCCAACACCCGCGGCGCGACGGACTTCTACGCGGGCGGACGCGTCTTCTCCGGCCCGCAGAACGGCATCGCGCTCGCGGGCGACTACATGTCGGCGGCGTCGTTCCTCGGCATCGCGGGCCTCATCGCGCTGTCCGGCTACGACGGGTTCCTGTACTCCGTCGGCTTCCTCGTGGCGTGGCTGCTGACGCTGCTGCTGGTCGAGCTGATGCGCAACGCGGGCCGGTTCACGATGGCGGACGTGCTCGCCTACCGGATGCGGCAGCCGCCCGTCCGGACGGCGGCGGCGATCTCCACCGTCACCGTGTCGGTGTTCTACCTGCTGGCGCAGATGGTCGGCGCGGGCGCGCTCGTGTCGCTGCTCCTCGGCATCCGGCCCGGCGAGACGTTCCTCGGCATGTCCGCGGGCGTCGCGCAGGTCATGACGATCATCGCGGTCGGCGCGTTGATGATCTTCTATGTGATGTTCGGCGGGATGAAGGCCACCACCTGGGTGCAGATCATCAAGGCGGTACTGCTGCTCGGCGGCGCGGCCGTGCTGAGCCTGCTCGTCCTCGCCCGGTTCGGGTTCGACCCGTCCACGCTGCTCGCCTCGGCCGCGCACAGCAGCGGGCACGGCGAGGCGTTCCTGCGTCCCGGGCTGAAGTACGCGCAGGACGTCCCGGGCGATCCCGGGCAGACGATCGTCAACAAGCTCGACCTGATCAGCCTCGCGCTCGCGCTGATCCTCGGCACCGCCGGGCTGCCGCACATCATCACGCGGTTCTTCACCGTCCCGGACGCGCGGGCGGCGCGCACGTCCGTCAACTGGGCGATCGGCCTGGTCGGCGTCTTCTACCTGATGACGATCGCGCTCGGCTTCGGCGCGAGCGCGCTGGTCGGGCACGACGCGATCGTCGCGCAGGACCCGGCGGGCAACACGGCCGCGCCGCAGCTCGCCCGGGCCATCGGCCAGCACTTCTGGGGCGACCTCGGCGGCGACCTGCTGCTCGCGTTCATCGCGGCGGTCGCGTTCGCAACGATCCTCGCGGTCGTGTCGGGGCTGGTGCTGGCGTCGTCCACCTCGCTGGCGCACGACTTCTTCGGGCACGTGCTGATGCTCGGGCGTCCGCGCGAGTCGCAGGAGGTCGCGGTCGCCCGGTTCGCCGCGCTGGTGATCGGGACGCTCGCGATCGTCCTCGCGGTGATCGCCAAGAACCTCAACGTGGCGTTCCTCGTCGCGCTGGCGTTCGCGATGGCGGCGGCGGCGAACCTGCCCGCGATCACGCTGTCGCTGTTCTGGCGGCGGTTCAACACCCGCGGCGTCGTCGCCGGGATCTACGGCGGGCTGGTCAGCTCGCTGGTGCTCGTGTTCCTGTCCCCGGTCGTGTCCGGGAAGATCGACCCGGTGACGGGCGCGAGCCAGTCGCTGTTCCCCGCCGGCGTGGACTTCCACGTCTTCCCGATGGAGAACCCGGGTCTCGTCTCCATCCCGTTCGGGTTCCTGTGCGCCGTCCTCGGGACGCTGCTAAGCGACGAGGAACCGGACGAGGAACGCCACGACGACCTGTCCGTCCGGGCGCTGACCGGAGCCGGATCGGTCTGACGCGCGTCCCCCTCCCCGGCCCGGCCGCGCGGAGGGGGGTCGCTCCCGCCGGGACGCAACTGCAAGAATGCCCCGTGCCCGCCGTGGGTGGCTCCCGCGGAAACGCGGCCGGGGGAGGAGGTGCGGCGGTGGACCAGGCACGTCGTCGCCGGACTCCGGCCCGTGTCACCGGCGCGCTGACCGCGCTGGCGCTGGCCGCCGCCGTCGCCGTCCCGGTCGGACTGTGGCCGGGCGGAGGGACGGGCGCGTCCAGCACCATCGAGGGCGCCGCCGCGAACGCGCTGCTGCGGGCCCCCGCCGACCAGATCCGCGCCCGCGAATGGCACCTGACGACGATCCGCGCGGCCCGCGCCTGGCGGTACGCGCGCGGCGCGGGCGTGACGGTCGCCGTCCTGGACACCGGCGTGGACGGCCGTCACCCCGACCTCGCCGGACGCGTCCTCAGCGGCCCGGACCTGACGGGCGGCAAACGCCGTCCCGGCAGCCGCTACTGGGGACAGCACGGCACGTCGATGGCCAGCATCATCGCCGGGCACGGCAACGGCACGGGCGGACGGCGCGGCGTCATCGGCGTCGCGCCGCTCAGCCGGATCCTGTCCATCCGGGTGACCTGGGAGAACGACGACCCGGTGCGCCGCGCGGGCCGCTCGGGCCTCAGCCGCGACACCGTCGCCCAGGGCATCCGGTACGCGGTGGACCACGGCGCGCAGGTCGTGAACATGTCGCTCGGCGGCGGGCAGCTCTACGGCAACGGCAGCCGCGCCGAGGAGAGCGCGATCAAGTACGCGCTGAGCCGGAACGTGGTGCTGATCGCGTCCGCCGGGAACGACGGCGCGACGGGCAACCGCCGCAACTTCCCGGCCGCCTACCCCGGCGTGATCGCCGTCGGTGCCCTGGACCAGCACGGACGCCTCTGGAAGGACAGCAACCACCGTCCGTACGTCGGCGTCTGCGCCCCCGGAGTGGAGATCGTCAGCGCCGGCCCCGGCAGCGGCTACGTGGTCGGCAGCGGCACGAGCCCGTCCTCGGCCATCGTCGCCGGGGTGGCGGCCTTGATCCGTTCGCGCTACCCGAGTCTCACCCCGCCCCAGATCAAGCAGGCCCTGGTCCAAGGCTCCCCGGCCCGCGCCGGCCAGCCCACGGGCTCGCCGACCTGCGCGGGCCCCCTGGACGCCGGACGCGCGATGCGCGCCGCCGGCGCCTTGAACCGAGCGTCCGGCGGCAAGGTCACGACACCCCCGCCCACCGCGTCCCCCGCGTCCCCGAAGACCACGAGCTCCGCAGGCTCGTCCCCGTTGCTCCGCGCGATCCTGGTGGGCGGCGGAGTGCTCGTCCTGATCGGCGTGGTGCTGGGCTGGCGAGGCCGCCGCCGCCCAGAACAAGCACCCCCAACTCCCCCCACCCCCACCGAGCCGCCCGCCCTACCCCGCCGCCCCAAACCCAACAACTCCACCCCACCGAACCCCCACCCGGCGCCCCACACCCCACAACACGAACCCCGCGAGCCGACCAGACCAGGCGATCCCACTGCCCCGAGGGAACCGGCTGAGCCGCGCAAGCCCGTCCCCTCACGCGAGCCGGCTGCGCCGCATGAACCCGCTCCGCCGGGCGCCCCTCGCGCGCCACGCGGACCCGCCGCGCCGGGTGCCCCTCGCGCGCCGCGCGGACCCGCTGCGCCGCGTGAACCCGCTGCGCCGGGCGCTCCTTTCGCGTCGCGCGAGCCCGCTGCTCCGCGCGAGGCGGCTGCGCCGCGCACGCCCTTCACGTCGGGCGAAGCGGCTGCGCCGCGCGAGCCGGTCCCGCCGGGCGCCCCGCCCGCACCCGCTGCGCCGGGTGCCCCGCTCGCGCCGCGTGGGCCTGCCGCTCCGCGTGTCCCTCCGACGCCGCACGCTCCTGGTCCGGCGCGCGAGGCGGCTGAGTCGCGCGAGCCCGTGGCCTCGCGTGATCCCGCCGTGCCGACTGTGCCGGGCGGGCCGCGTGAGGCGGGGGTGTCGGGTGGACGGTTCGGGGACGGGGAGAAAGCGCCGGTCGATGTGACGTTCGAGGCGGCCGGGGTGCGTGGTGAGGACGACGACGAGTACACCGGGCCCGTCTTCGACGACGACGAGTGGGAGCGGTTCCGGCAGCGGGCTTTGCGTGAGCCTTTCTTGCCGGACGAGGACGACGAGCCCGCCGGGCGTCCGGAGCCGGCCACGCCGCCGGAGGAGCCGCCGGGCGCGTCCGTGCCGAGGGACGCCGAGCAGGACGACGAGTACCGTCCGCCCTGGTGGTGATACGCCCGGCGGCGTAGCGCGGATGCCTCCGGCGGGACGACGCGGCGCGCGGCGAGGGAGAGGCACGATCGGATCGTCCACCGAGAGAAGGGACGATCCATGTTCACCACCGTGCTCGCCCACGGCCCCTGGAACGACTCCGGCGGCCCGCACGCCTTCTGGCCGCTGTTCCCGCTGTTGTGGGCGCTCGTGCTGGGCGGCGGGTTCGTGCTCGTCCGGCGCCGCGTGACGGCCAGGCCCGCGACCGTGCAGGATCCGACGCGGAACGCCCGCGTGCTGCTCGCCGACCGCTTCGCCCGTGGGGAGATCGACGAGGACGAGTACCACGCCCGCCTGGCCGTCCTGCGCTACGACGGCTGACCGCCGCCGCGCGGTCCGCCGCAGGGACGGGCGTCAGTCGGCGGAGACCTCGGCCGCCGCGAAGATGCGGTCCACCCGGTCGGCCTCGGTCGGGTAGCGGGCGGCCGTCTCGGCGAACCGGGTGAGGAGCCGGGCGAACTCGGCGCGTTCGGCGGGCGTCCAGCCGTCCATCAGCTCGTCCAGGTAGGCGCGGCGGAACCGCTCGGCGACCCGCTTGACGCGCTCCCCGGCCTCGGTCAGCCCGAGGTTGGCGCGGCGCGCGTCCAGCGGCGACGGCCGCCGCGACACCAGGCCCGCGTCGATGGCGTGCCCGACGAGCCGGGACGCGGTGGACGGGTCGATCTCCAGCCGGTCCGCGACGGCCCCGACCGTGACCTCGCCCTCGGGCCGCTGCTCGGCGCAGAACGCGGTCAGCGCGGCCACGGCCTGGACGACCATGAGGTTGGAGATCTGGAGCGGACGGCCGCCGGGCCCGTCGGCGGTCTGGGCGCGGATGCGGCGCATGAGGTCCGGTTTGAACCAGACGCGACGCAGGTGGAACAGGGCGAGCGAGACGTCGGCGAGCACGGGGTCGGACAGCTCGTCCGGCTCGTTCTGCGGCGCCATGTGCGGGTCTCCCGTCCAGTGTGCGTCACGGTACGGATGCACCGTGCACACTTTAACGCGGCGGACCCGTCGCGGGTTTCCGCCCGTCGCCCGTGTGTACCGCGAACGTCGGGTGCGTGTCGTCCCGGACGCGTACGATGGCACCGGCCGAACCCGGACAGCCCGGGATTAGTGACCACAGAGGGGACCGGGGGCGTTCCCCCGACAGGACGGCAGCATGAACGACGGCTCAGCCCTGGACCCGATCGACCCTGAGCTGGAGAACGACGACGACGTCTTCCCGGCCGACCTCCTCTCCGAGCGCGACCGCCAGATCCTCGCGTTCGAGCGCCGCTGGTGGAAGTACGCGGGCGCGAAAGAGCAGGCCATCCGCGAACTCTTCGACATGTCCTCGACGCGGTACTACCAGCTCCTCAACCTCCTCATCGACCGTCCGGAGGCGATGGAGCACGACCCGATGCTCGTGAAGCGGCTGCGCCGGACGCGCTCGCAGCGGCAGCGCCGGCGCGCCGCGCGGCGGCTCGGCATCCGTCCGTGACGTGGGGGAGACTGGGGGGATGACTTCCGTCACGTCCGTCGGCGCGGACGGTCTCGACGCGCTGCGCTCCCACCCCTCCACCGCCGTCCTCGGGCTGGACTTCGACGGCACCCTCGCCCCGATCGTGGACGATCCGGCGGCGGCCCGCGCGCATCCGGGCGCGGCCGGCGCCCTCGCCCGGCTCGCGCCCCGGCTCGGCGGTCTCGCGGTCATCACGGGACGGCCGGCGGGGATCGCGGTGGAGTACGGCGGGTTCGCGGGGATCGACGGGCTGGTCGTCCTCGGCCAGTACGGGCGCGAGCGGTGGGAGTCGGGGACGCTGACCGTCCCCGAGCCGCCGCCGGGCGTCGCCGAGGCCCGCGCGAAGATCCCCGGCATCCTGGCCGCGTCCGGCGCGCCGCCCGAGGTGTTCGTGGAGGACAAGGGGCTCGCGCTGGCCGTCCACACGCGCCGCTGCGCGGAGCCGCAGGTCGCGCTGGACCGGCTGCGCAGCCTGCTCGCCGCGCTCGCCGAGCGGACGGGCCTCGCCGTGGAGCCGGGACGGTTCGTGCTGGAGCTGCGTCCGCCGGGCATGGACAAGGGCGCGGCGCTGCGCGGCTTCCTCGCCGAGCGCGCCGACCCGTCGGCGGTGCTGTTCGCGGGCGACGACCTCGGCGACCTCGCGGCGTTCGACGCGCTGGACGACCTGCGCGACGCGGGCGTCCCGGTCGTCAAGGTGTGCAGCGGGTCGGCGGAGGTCACCGAACTCGCGGCCCGCGCGGACGTCGTGGTCGACGGCCCGCCCGGCGTCGTCGCCTTCCTGGACGGCCTGCTGCCCTGACCGCCGCGCGCCGCCGGTGACAAACCCCGCGCGGCGGACTGTCGATCCCCGCGCGTGTTCGGGCCCGCCCCTGGACGCGCCGCCGCCGTGCGCCACAATGTCGTCGGTCCCGAGGTGACGCGCGCGTGAAGGGCAGGCGAACGGTGGACGACCGACCGGCGAGCGCACCGCTGGGGTTCCGGGAGACGAGCGGTGTCGAGGTGCGGATCGGCGCGCCGGGCGGGCGGCGCGGGGGCGGCGGGCGCCGGACCGGGTTCGCCGCCGTGGCGGTGGCGGTCCTCGCGGTCCTCGGGGTGGTCGCGTTCGTGTTCCTGCCCGGCAGGGGCGACGACGCGCCGCCCGCCGTGACGACGAGCGGGGACCTGGACGCCGCGTTCGCCGACGCGGGCCGTCCGGTGGACGTGGCGACGACGGACGGGTCGCGCTACCGGGTCGCGGCGGTGACCGGCGGGGCGTCCGGATCGTCCGCTTACATCGAGTACGTGCTGGCGAACCCGTCGCCGACCGCGAAGGCGCTGCTCGACTTCCCCGCCGACCTGTTCCTGAAGAAGGACCTGCTGGCCGCGCGGGACCGGGGTCGCTGCATGTGGCAGACGGGCGTCCCGGACGCCATGTGCACCCCGCCCACCCGCAGCGAGGTCGTGCGCAACCTGGCGGGCGGCGCGCTGCTGCCCGGCGACGGCGACGACCGCTACCTCCCGCCCGCGTCGGCGTTCCTCGTGCGGACGACCGTCCAGGTCCCGGTGCGTTCGTCCGTCCGGCGCGCCGACCTGCGGCTCTACCTGTGGAAGAAGCTGTACGTGGACGACCAGTACGCCCGTCTCGCGCCCTTCCCGGGCTGACGGTGGGCGCCGCGCGCGGGGCGCGGCGCCCACCGGCCGGCCGACCCCGGCCGGCCTCCCGGGTTCATTCGGCCGCGGGGTCGTCGGCGAGGATGCCGTAGACGCGGCGGCGGGCGTCGTTGACGACGTCCAGCGCCCGCGCCTTCTGCTCCTCGCTGCCGACCGCCATGACCTGGTGCAGTGCTCCCATGAGCTGGCCGACGGCCTCCCGGCCGCGCAGCGCGTTCTCGCCTGCGGCGGCGGTGACCTCGTCCCAGGGGGCGGCGTTCTGCGCGCCCGCGTCGGCGCGGCCGGTCTCGGTGAGGGAGAAGAGGCGCTTGCCGCCCTGCTCCGCCCCGGTGATGAGGCCCTCGTCCTCCAGCATCTGGAGCGTCGGGTAGACCGAGCCGGGGCTCGGGCGCCAGACGCCGCCGGTGCGGGAGTCGAGTTCCTGGATCATCTCGTAGCCGTGCATGGGACGTTCGGCGAGCAGGGCGAGCAGGGCGGCGCGGACGTTGCCGCGCCGGGTGCGCCGGCCGCGTCCGCCGCGGCCCCGGCCGCCGGGTCCGCCGGGGCCGAAGCCCGGGCCGAACGCCGGTCCCCAGCCGAAGGGGTCGCGGCGGCGCCGGGTCTCATGGTCCTGAGAGTGGTGGTTTCCACGCATCGTGGTTCTCCTTATCGTTCGACGATGCTTCACGATATATCGGTGAACACTCGCGATGCAACTGGCATTCCCGGGCACGACGACGAGGCGACCGCGCTGGGCGCGGTCGCCTGGGAGTGGACGTGCAGGTCAGGGAGCGGTGAGGCGGAGCGAGTCGAGGATGGTGGTCGTCAGCTTCCGGGCGTCGGTCTCCTTGACGCGCACCCACGCGCCGAACCGTCCGCCCCGGTCGCGCAGGCCGACCTCGGTGACCGTCGGCGTCCCCGCGCGGCAGGCGGTGAACCGGGTGATCGTGCCGGTCAGCGCCTTGTCCGGCGACGTGTAGCTCTCCGGCGCGCCCTGCGTGCACTGCGGGTGCCTGGCCGCGCCGGACGGCGGGAGTTTGCCGTTCGCGACGTCCTTCGTCAGCCCGACGAAGACGCCCGGTCCCCGGCCGTCGCCGAGGAACGCCGCGAGGCTCGGCGTCGCGCGCAGCACCGGACGGGGCGTCGCGTCGTCCAGGCCGACCGACGACGGCGTCCAGGTCGGCTCCGCAGCCTTCGGCCACGCCTTCGGCGCCGCGAACCGGATGTGCCCGGACGCGTCGCCGAGCTGGACGAAGTCCGCGGGCAGCGCGGCCCGCTTCGGCTTCTCCTTGCCACCGGAGAACAGCTTGCCGAGCAGCAGCCCGCCCGCGAGCGCGACCACGAGAACGACCGCGCCGACCGCCACCATCGTCACGTTCTTCCGCGACGAACCACGCGGCGCCGCCCCCTGCGGAGCCCCGACCTGCGGCTCGCCCGGCCGGTACGGCGGCGGCCCGCCGCGTCCGTCCGCGCCGTGCGGCGGCCCCGGCTGCGGACGCGGCGGAGGCGGCATCGGGTGCGGCGGCATGGCGGGCAGCGCGAGCGTCCGGTCCTCACCACCCGGCGCACGCGACGGACGGTCCACGACGGTCGGCTCGCTCTCGTCCGGCGCGAGCGACTCGAACGGCTCATGCCGCCCCGCCGGAACGGGCCGTGGCCCCGACGAGCGCGGATGATCCCGCACCGTCACGTCCGGATCGACCCCCCGTCCGGACTCCCCGCCGGACCGCCCGGTCGGCGCCCCACCGGGCGGACCAGCGGACGCACCGGACGGCGTGCCGGGCGCCGCACCGGCGCCTGGCCCGGCGGGCATGCCTGACGGCCCGCCGGGCGCACTGGCGCCTCGACCAGAAGGCGCGCCGGACGGCGCACCAGAGGGCGGCCCCCCGGACGGGCCACCAGGCGGGCCGGCGGGCGTGCCGGACGGCGCGCCGACGGGTGGCCCGGGAGGCACGCCGGGGGTTGGGCCGACGGGCGGGCCGGGCGTCGCACCAGCGGGCGGCCCGCCGGGTGCGCCCGGGGCTGGATCGGCGGACGTGTGAGCGGGCGTGCCGGGCATTGTGCTTGCGGACGGGCCGCCGGGCGACCCAGCGGGCGCGTTGGCGGGCGTGCCGGGGGGCGGGCCGACAGGCGGCCCGGCGGGCGGGCCGGACGGCGGCCCGGTGGGTGGGTCGTGTGGGGCGGGGAGAGTTGCGCGCAGGGCGGCCACCGCTTCGGCGAACGCCTGCGCCGTCGGGTGGCGGCGGTCGCGTTCGGCGTCCAGCGCGCGCACGATCACCTCGTCCACCTCGGCCGGGACGCCCTCGCGCAGCTCGCCCGGCCGTCGGCGCACGGGCGCGGGGCCAGGCGGACGGCCCGCGAGCATGTGATAGGTCAGCGCGCCGAGCCCGTACACGTCGGCGCGCACGTCCAGCCCGCCGCCGAACCGCGCCTGCTCGGGCGACATGTACCCGGGCGTCCCGACGGGCAGCGTGAACGCCCCGGACGCGTGCGCGAGCGCCTTCGCCAGCCCGAGGTCGGCGATGAGCAGCTTCTCCCCGCCGCCGCGCGCCGTCTGGAACAGCACGTTGGACGGCTTCAGGTCCCGGTGGATCACGCCCAGCGCGTTGATCACCTCGACGCCGTAGGCGATCTCCTCGGCCAGCGCCAGCGCCTCGGCGACCGGCAGCGGACGGTCGCGCATCCGGTCCGCGAGCGTCCCCCGGTCGGCGTACGGCATGACGAAATAGGGCCGCCGGTCCGGCAGTTCGCCGATGTCGTGGACGCGCACGAGCCGGTCGGAGTCGGCACGGCGCAGGATCCGGGCCTCTTCGAGGAACCGGCTGCGGACGTCGAGGTCGTCCACGAGGCTGCCGGACAGGACCTTGATGGCGACCTGGGAGTCGAGGGCGTCGTCGTGCCCGAGCCACACCGACGCGAACGCCCCGGATCCGAGGACGCGCTCGATGCGGTAACGACCGACGGCAGGTGGGATGGACACTCCCGTATCATGCCCAACAAACGGGGTGTGTGCGCGAACGAGCATTGAGGCTGCGGCGATGGCATTCGACGAAAGGACCGAGCAACTGGCGGTGCAGGCCGCCCAGGGAGACCAGGGAGCACTGAACGAACTGCTGCGCAGGATCGAACCCGACGTCCTGCGGCACAGCGCCCGCTTCCTGCCCTGCCGGCAGGACGCCGAGGAGGCCTGCCAGGACGCGTTGCTGCAGGTCGCGCGGAACATCCACCGCTTCGAGGGACGGTCGCGGTTCAGCACGTGGCTGCACGTCGTCGTCGCGAACTCGGCGCGGTCGACCTACCGGTCGTTGAAGCGCCGTTCGGTGGAGCAGGCGGGGGAACTGCCCCAGCAGCGTCCCGATCCGCGCCGGACGAGCGTGATCGCGGGGTCCCGCGTCGACATCCTCGACGCGATGGAGGACCTGGAGGCCCGCAAGCCGGACCTGATCCAGGCGCTGGTGCTGCGGGACGTGTCGCAGTTGGAGTACGCGGAGATCGCCGAGCAGCTCCAGCTTCCGCTGGGCACGGTGAAGTCCCGCATCCATGAGGCGCGCAAGCAGGTGCGCCTCACACTGGGAGAGTCCTATACCTGACCGGTGACGGAAGTCAGTCCAGCGCGGCGAGCTGGGCGGCGAGCCAGGCGCGCGGCGGGAGGGCCGTCGCGCGCTCGGCGAGCCGGGCGCAGCGCGCGGCGCGGACGTCGGCGGGCATCAGCAGCGCCCGGTGCAGCGCGGCGGCGGTCTGCGAGACGTCGAACGGGTTGACGGTCAGCGCGTCCTCGCCGAGGTCGGCCGCCGCGCCCGCCTCCCGGGACAGGACGAGCGCGCACCCGTCCCGCGACACGACCGGTCCCTCCTTGGCGACGAGGTTCATGCCGTCCCGGACGGGGTTGACCAGCAGGACGTCCGCCAGCGCGTACGCGGCGAGCGACCGCGGATAGTCGTCGTTGACCTCCACGATCAGCGGTTCCCAGTCGGCCGTACCGAACTCGGCCCGAATGTCGGCGGCCGTCCGCAGCACGGCGTCGGTGTACGCGCGATAGACCGCCAGATCGGTACGGGACGGGTAGGCGAACACCAGGTGCGTCACCCGTCCGTGCCACTCGGGATGGTCGGTCAGCAGTTCGCGGTACGCGGCGAGCCCGCGCACGATGTTCTTGGACAGCTCCGTCCGGTCGATCCGCACGATGAGCCGCCGGTCCCCGACGCGGTCGCGCAGCGCGGTCTCCCGCGCGAGGACGTCCGGCTCCGAGGCGCGCGAGCGCAGCGCGGGGCCGTCCACGCCGAGCCCGTGCACGCCGACGTGCGTGACATGTCCGGCATACCGGACGGTCCGCGCCGCGTGATCGACCCGCGCCCCCGGCAGCAGCTCGCAGCACGCCAGGAACGCCGACGCCCACCGCTCGGCGAGGAACCCCGCGTGGTCGGCGCCGAGCACCCCGGCGAGCAGCGCCGCGCCGAGGTCGTCGGGCAGCAGGCGGAAGTAGTCCGGCGGGGCCCACGGCGTGTGCGAGAAGTGCGCGATCCGCAGGTCGGGACGCCGTTCGCGCAGCATCGCCGGGGCCAGCGCGAGGTGGTAGTCCTGCACGGCGACCTTGGCGCCGGGCGCGGCGTCCCGGGCGAGCGCGTCGGCGAACGCCGCGTTGTACGCCTCGTAGGACTGCCGGTCCCGGCGGGCCCGCGCGTCGAAGCACGGCTCGCCCGGCAGGTCGTACAGCATGTGGTGGACGAACCACAGCGTCGAATTGGCCATGCCGTTGTAGGCGCGCTCGAACGTCGCGGCCGGGATGTCGAGCATCCGGACGGCGGCGTCCCCGGTGTCGTGCCCGGCCTGGTCGATGCGCCCGTCGGGGGCCTTGCGCGCGGCCGTCCGGTCCGCCTCCGACAGCGCCGCGCACACCCACAGCACCTCGCCCGCGCCGGTCAGCCCGGACACCAGGCCGCCGCCGCCGCGACGCGGGACGAGCGTCCCGTCGTCGGCCGTGGAGAACGACACGGGACCGCGGTTCGACGCCACCAGCACTCGGCTCATGGAGATCAGCATTCCAGCCGGGCGCGGCCGTCCGCCACGCGCCCCGGCGCGGGTTCCGGCGAAAAACGAGAGGGTGATCATGTGGTGCCCGGGGTACGGTCGAGACGGTTCCGGCATCGCCGGACGAACCCCCGGCCTGCTTGCATCGGGCAGACCGTGTAAAATCACGCAGACAACCGAATATCGCTCATCCAGAGGGGTGGAGGGACCGGCCCGTTGAAGCCCCGGCAACCACTCGGTTCGACTGCGCTCGCGATCCTGCGAGGCCGGCCGGGAGATGGTGCCAACTCCGGCCTGTGACCAAGGTGGCGCAGGGAAGATGGGGAAAGGCCTCGCTCATGGCACCCACGCCTGTCAACGACCTCACGCCCGCCGGCAACCTCGGCCCCGCGACCGCGCTCGTCTGCCGCGAATGCGGGCACCGCCGCGAGCTCGGCGCGTTCTACGCGTGCGAGGAGTGTTTCGGCCCGCTGGAGATCGAGTACGACTTCGGCGGGCTCACCCGGGCCGACATCGAGTCGGGCCCGGCCAACATCTGGCGGTACCGGGGGCTGCTGCCCGTCCCCGCGAACGTCGCCGACACGCCCAACACCGAGCCGGGCCTGACCCGCCTCGTCCGTGCCGACAACCTCGCCGAGGCACTCGGCCTCCAGCGGCTCTGGGTGAAGGACGACAGCGGCAACCCGACCCACTCGTTCAAGGACCGCGTCGTCGCGGTCGCGCTCGCCGCCGCCCGCGAGCTGGGCTTCAAGGTGCTCGCCTGCCCGTCCACCGGGAACCTCGCCAACGCGGTCGCCGCCGCCGCCGCGCGGGCCGGGATCCGCAGCGCGGTGTTCGTGCCGTCGAACCTGGAGCAGCAGAAGATCATCACGACGGCCGTGTACGGCGGCACGTTCGTCACCGTCGACGGCAACTACGACGACGTCAACCGGCTCGCCTCGGAGATCGCCGGCGAGCAGGAGGACTGGGCGTTCGTGAACGTCAACGTCCGCCCGTACTACGCCGAGGGCTCCAAGACGCTCGGCTACGAGATCGCCGAGCAGCTCGGCTGGCGGCTGCCGGACCAGATCGTCGTGCCGGTGGCGTCCGGGTCCCAGCTCACCAAGATCGACAAGGCGTTCCAGGAGCTGATCAAGCTCGGGTTCGTCGAGGACAAGCCCTACCGCGTGTTCGGCGCGCAGGCCGAGGGCTGCGGGCCCGTCTCGGCCGCGTTCAAGGCCGGGCACGACGTCGTCCGCCCGGTCAAGCCGGACACGATCGCCAAGTCGCTCGCGATCGGCAACCCCGCCGACGGCCCCTACGTCCTGGACGTCGTGCGCCGCACCGGCGGGGCCGTCGAGGACGTCACCGACGCGCAGGTGGTGGACGGCATCCGCCTCCTCGCCCGCACCGAGGGCATCTTCGGCGAGACGGCGGGCGGCGTCACGGTGAGCGTCCTGAAGAAGCTCATCGACGACGGCAGGCTCGACCCGTCGGCCGAGACCGTCATCATCAACTCCGGCGACGGGCTGAAGACCCTGGACGCGGTGTCCCCGGTCGTCGCGCCGTCGGCGAACATCGCCCCGTCCCTGGCGGCCTTCCGCGCCGCCGGCCTCGCCTGAATTCCATCGAGCCGACCCGGGAGGTCAGCATGAGCACCGTGTCTGTGCGGATTCCGACGATCCTGCGGACCTACACCGGCGGCGAGTCCGAGGTGAAGGCCGAGGGCGCCACGCTCCGCGCGGTCATCGCCGACCTGGAGGCGAGCCACACCGGCATCGCCGCGCGGATCCTGGACGACAACGGCAAGATCCGCCGGTTCGTCAACGTGTACGTCGGCGACGAGGACGTCCGGTTCGCCGACGGCCTCGACACCGCCACCCCGGCGGGCGCGCAGGTCTCGATCATCCCGGCCGTCGCGGGCGGCTGAGCACGGACGCCGAAGGCGCGGTCCCCGGTCCCGGGGGCCGCGCCTTCTGTCTGCGGTGACGGCTTCATGGCCGTCCGGTAAAGGCTGATCGGCGCCCGGTGTGCGGACCGTTCCAGCCGGGAACCGTCCCCGCACGTCCCGTCGCGTTCGGCCATCGGGGCTGGTCGGAACCCCCTGGCTTGCACTCGACAGGGCAGAGTGCTAAACAGTTATTGGCACTCTGCTGTGGAGAGTGACAGCCCACAGCGTGGGTCGGGGCGATGAGGCCACGGTCCGGCGGCGGAATGGAAGCCGTCCGGAGTGGCCGTCCGTCGCGGGCGTCGTCTCGATCCGTCTCATGGCCACCTGTTCCGGGAGGACTGGAGCCCTATGGCTGCAAAGCAGATCGCGTTCGACGAAGAGGCCCGCCGCGGTCTTGAGCGCGGCATGAACCAGCTCGCCGACGCCGTGAAGGTGACCCTCGGTCCCAAGGGCCGCAACGTCGTGCTGGAGAAGAAGTGGGGCGCCCCCACGATCACCAACGACGGTGTGTCGATCGCCAAGGAGATCGAGCTCGAGGACCCGTGGGAGAAGATCGGGGCCGAGCTGGTCAAGGAGGTCGCCAAGAAGACCGACGACGTCGCCGGTGACGGGACCACGACCGCGACCGTTCTCGCCCAGGCGCTGGTACGCGAGGGCCTGCGCAACGTCGCCGCCGGCGCCAACCCGATGTCGCTGAAGCGCGGCATCGAGGCCGCCGTCGAGCGCGTCAGCGAGGAGCTGCACAAGCTCGCCAAGGACGTGGAGACCAAGGAGCAGATCGCCTCCACCGCGTCCATCTCCGCCGGCGACCCGCAGATCGGCGAGATGATCGCCGAGGCGATGGACAAGGTCGGCAAGGAAGGCGTCATCACCGTCGAGGAGAGCAACACCTTCGGGCTGGAGCTGGAGCTCACCGAGGGCATGCGCTTCGACAAGGGGTACATCTCCCACTACTTCGTGACCGACCCGGAGCGGATGGAGGCGACCCTCGAGGACCCCTACATCCTGATCGTCCAGGGCAAGGCGTCGGCCAACAAGGACCTGCTGCCCGTCCTCGAGTCGGTCATGCAGTCCGGCAAGCCGCTGCTGATCATCGCCGAGGACGTCGAGGCCGAGGCGCTGGCGACCCTGGTCGTCAACAAGATCCGCGGCATCTTCAAGTCCGTCGCCGTCAAGGCCCCGGGCTTCGGTGACCGCCGCAAGGCCATGCTGGGCGACATCGCCACGCTGACCGGCGGCCAGGTCATCTCCGAGGACATCGGCCTCAAGCTGGAGAACACCACGCTCGACCAGCTCGGCCGCGCCCGCAAGGTCGTCGTGTCCAAGGACGAGACCACCATCGTGGACGGCGCCGGCGACGCCAACGAGATCGCGGGCCGCGTCAACCAGATCCGCACCGAGATCGACGCGACCGACTCCGACTACGACCGCGAGAAGCTCCAGGAGCGTCTCGCCAAGCTGGCCGGCGGCGTCGCCGTCATCAAGGCCGGCGCGGCGACCGAGGTCGAGCTGAAGGAGCGCAAGCACCGCATCGAGGACGCCGTCCGCAACGCGAAGGCCGCGGTCGAGGAGGGCATCGTCCCCGGCGGCGGCGTCGCGCTGCTGCAGGCGGGCACCAAGGCGTTCGACAAGCTGGAGCTGTCGGGCGACGAGGCGACCGGCGCGGCCATCGTGCGCCGCGCGCTGGAGGAGCCGCTCAAGCAGATCGCCGTCAACGCCGGCCTCGAAGGCGGCGTCGTCGTGGAGAAGGTGCGCAACCTGACCCCGGGCGAGGGCCTGAACGCGGCCACCGGCGACTACGTCAACATGTTCGAGTCCGGCATCCTGGACCCGGCCAAGGTGACGCGGTCGGCGCTGCAGAACGCGTCCTCGATCGCCGCTCTGTTCCTGACGACCGAGGCCGTCATCGCCGAGAAGCCGGAGAAGAACCCGGCTCCCGCCGTCCCCGGCGGCGACGGCGGCATGGACTTCTGATCCGTTCTCGGATCCCGCGTCCCGGAGGGGCGGTTCCCGGTTGGGGACCGTCCCTCGTCGCGTTCCGGGCCGTCCGCCGGTTTGCGGGCGCGGTCCCCGCGGGCACGCTGGGCGGGTGACCGAACTCTTCACCGCCCCCTTCCTGCGGGTCGAGCAGCCCCGGCGCGGACCCGCCGCCCGCACGCGCTACCGGGTGCTGGACGACGCCGGGACCGTCCTCGCCGTCGCCGCCGAGACCGGGGAACGCTCCCGCGCCGAGACGCTGAAGACCGTGTTCCCCGGCAAGTCCGGCATCGACGCCCGCGCCGTGCTCCTCACCGACCCCGGCGGCGCGCCGCTCCTCATCGTCGACAAGGCCGCCGGACGCACGCTGATCACCCTCCGCGCGCCGGACGGCGCCGTCCTCGGCACCTACACCGCCCGCCACGCCGGCCGCCGGTTCGCGCTGCGCGACGCCGAGGACCGTCCGGTGGGGGCGCTCGACGGCGACCTGTCGCGGCGGAACTTCACCGTCACCGACCCGTCCGGCGCGACCGCCGGGACGATCCGCAAACGCTTCGCCGGGGTCGCCACCCACCTGCTGACCACGGCGGACAAATACGACGTCACGATCGGTGCGGACGTCGCGGAGCCGCTGCGGACGTTCGTCGTCGCGGGCGCCATCGCGATGGACCTCGCACTGCACGAGGCCAAGGAGGTGACCTGACGGACGGTCTTCGCCGCGCCCGCGCCGGGTACGTACCGGGCATGCGGGCGACGCGGGAACGGACGGACGGGCGGGAGATCTCGCCGACCGTCCCGACCATCGCCCACGCCCTGCTCGCCGTGCTCTGGACGTGCTCGACGTTCGGCGGCTGGGGCGAGACGGCCTACTGCGGTGACGGCCCCGACCGGGACCTGGCGTGCTCGGACGGTTTCGCGGTCGCCGTCCTGCTGTCGGTGCCGTTCGCCGCCGCCGCGACGGTCGCGGCCCTCGCCGCCTGGACGTCGCCGGACCTGCGCCGTCACCCGACCCGGCTCGCCCTGCGCCTTACCGGCGCGGCGTCCGGATGGATCGTTGCAGAGGGCATTCTGTTCCTCGCGGGGCTGGTCGTCCGCTAGGCCCGCCCGTTGGCGCGCAGCAGTCCGACGGCCGCGACGGTCGTGTACCCGCGCCAGTCGAGCGCGGCGGCGGGCGAGTAGCTGGCGAAGTCGGTGACCCAGCCGCCGTCGTCCTGCCGGCCCGCCGCGAGCCGGTCCAGGTCGGCGTCGATGACGGTCTGCGCGAACAGTTCCCGTGCCGGACGGCCGGGGAGCGGCGCGAAGTCGAGCGGGTGCAGAGTCTCGTCCGGCAGGCCGCCCGCGACCGGGACGAGACCGTCCGCCGGGAGGAACGCGCCGAGCTTCCTGATCCGGTCCGTCTCGCCCATCTGGTCCAGGAGCCGGACGGCGAACGAGAGGACGAGCGCGTGCGGCGCCTCGCCGAGCGCGTCGATCTCCCGCAGGCAGTAGCGCGTGGCGCGGTCGAGCCAGGGATGCCCGGCGAGCGCCGGGACGCGGTGCGCGTGCGTCGCGACGATCGCCGTGATCTGAAGGGACGAGACGTCCGGATCGACGTCGACCCAGAACGGCGCGCAGGCCGCCGGGTCGGCGACGGGCAGCGCGAACGGAAGGCCGCCGTCCTCGCAGGTGACGGTGGTGAGCCAGTCGGCGAGCGTCCGGGCGTCCGGGGCGGCGATGTCGCCGGGCAGCTCGGCGAGGACCTCGAACGCGTGGAACGCGGCGGCCGGCTGGCTCTCGACGGCCCGCAGATCGGGTTCGAGCCCGCGTCCGTAGCCGCCGTCGGGGTTGCGGTAGCCGTTCAGCGCGTCCAGGACGGCCCGCGGTTCGGCGTCGCCCGTCAGCGCGTCGAAGCGCAGCCGGTCGAGCAGGCGGGCGTGGGCGGTCATGAACCGCGCGACGGCGGTCAGGTCGAGGGACATGCGTCCAGCATCCGGGGCGGCGCGCTCGGGGTCTTGCAGGAATCGGACGTCTTGCCGTCCCGCTTGCCGCGACGTGACCTCGACCACGCGCTGTCTCGCGGGAACCCTCGGGATCACCGGCGGCGTTGAACGGTGTGAGTCCGGGGCCGCCGTCGGGTGTCCTCGAACGGACCGGGGTATTCGTCCTGATCAGCGGACGCTGTCGAACAGGTCGTCCGTCCGCATGATCACCGCCGGATGCCGATGCCGGGTCCCGGATCGCCGAGCCGTTCGGATGCGGGCCGTCCCGACCCGGGGATGAATGTTCGCCGAACGGTTTGACGGCGCTGCCCCGTGGGCATACTGTTCACTTCGCCCCACGGGGACCAGGACGCCTGTACGGCGGACGGCCCGGGGGAACCACCACGGAGACTCGGCTCGGCGGCTACCGCCATGCCCGGGGTTCGGTGGGGGATCGGAAACCGGCCCCGGTTTTGACAACGGGACGGGATCTGATGAAATAGAAAGGCCACCGAGAAGGGGCCGCGAAAGCGGACTCGGATCGGCGGAATCGGAAAAGCGCGGAATTGACAGTCCGAGCGGATCTGATAAAGTAGAAAACGTCGCCCCGGAGCGAACACCACGGAAAAGTGGTGGGAGCGCGGTGGGTGTCCGTTTCTTGAGAACTCAACAGCGTGTTAAAAGCCAGTGCCTTTATAACGGCCCGACATGGTTCGGGTCGTCCCCGAGGCCACTGTTTCGATGGTGGTCTGGGATTTCTTTGAGGCAAGCCGGTCCCGTTTGGGGTCGGCATGCTGGGATTTCGATCCCTTCATGAGGTTTGGCGGTTCCGGGTTCGCCCCCG
The DNA here is from genome assembly GCF_002911665.1 of Actinomadura rubteroloni. Classification (NCBI taxonomy): domain Bacteria; kingdom Bacillati; phylum Actinomycetota; class Actinomycetes; order Streptosporangiales; family Thermomonosporaceae; genus Actinomadura; species Actinomadura rubteroloni. The sequence continues at coordinate 111 of NZ_MTBP01000001.1, read as the reverse complement.
GTGTCGTCGTTGGACCTTGATGGAGAGTTTGATCCTGGCTCAGGACGAACGCTGGCGGCGTGCTTAACACATGCAAGTCGAGCGGAAAGGCCCTTCGGGGTACTCGAGCGG